>NZ_CP022390.1:2321255-2652863 GCF_003076515.1 Alcaligenes aquatilis
CACAGGCAAGTTGGCCAGCGGCGCGTTCATGTTCAGGGACATGAACTGGTTGTTCAAGGCGGTGAACAACAAGGGAGCCGTTTCACCAGCAATACGAGCCACGGCCAGCAGAACACCCGTCACGATACCGGGCAAGGCTGCACGGTAGGAGATGGACATCACAATCTTCCACTTGGGGCAGCCCAAAGCGGCCGCTGCTTCACGCAGGCCATTGGGGACCAACATCAGCATATTGTCGGTAGAACGCACGACCACCGGGATCACCAAAATGGCCAGAGCCAGCGCACCGGCCCAACCCGAATAGTGTCCCACCTGGGCCACATACACGGCGTAGATGAACAGACCAATAATGATGGACGGGGCCGACAGCAGCACGTCATTCAGAAAGCGGGTTGCTGGTGCCAGCCAGCCGCGCTGACCGTACTCGGCCAGATAGGTCCCGGCCAGAATGCCGATAGGCGTACCAATCAGGGTACCAACGCCCGCCATCATGACACTGCCAACGATGGCGTTCAACAAACCACCCTGGCCACCTGGAGGCGGTGTGCTTTCAAACAGCAAGGACCAGGCCATGGCACTACTGCCCTTTTCAATCAAGGTCCAGATGATCCAGAACAGCCAGAACAGGCCAAAGATCAAAGCAGCAAAAGACACCCCCAGCATCAGGCGGTTGAACACCTGCCTGCGTTTGTAGATCGGGTTGCTCAGACTAATTGCGGATTTTTTATCAAACATGGTAGGTGATCCTTAGCGCGACGTGCCTTCGTTCTTGGCCAGACGCAACAAGAGCAACTTGGAGATCGCCAATACAACCGTGGTGATCAGGAACAGGATCAGACCCAGCTCCAGCAAGGCGGATTTCTGCATGCCACCGGCCTCGTTAAACTCGTTGGCCAAGGCCGACGCAATCGAGTTCGACGGCGAGAACAGCGAACTGGGCAAGTTAAAGGAGTTACCAATCACAAAAGTGACGGCCATGGTTTCACCCAAGGCACGCCCCAAACCCAGCATGATCCCGCCAATGACCCCGTTCTTGGTGAAAGGCAGAACCACACGCCACATCACTTCCCAGGTCGTGCTGCCCAAACCGTAGGCAGACTCTTTGAGCATGGGAGGGACCAGCTCGAACACGTCGCGCATCACGGCCGTAATGAAGGGGATCACCATGATGGACAGAATCAGACCGGCGGTAAACACACCAATCCCGAAGGGAGGGCCCGCAAAGATCTGGCCCAGCACGGGCACCCCATCAAAAAAGGAGATCAGGCTGGGCTGCACATAGCGCTGGAACAGGGGCACGAAAACAAACAAGCCCCACATACCGTAAATAATGGAGGGAATCGCGGCCAGCATTTCAATGGCCGTACCCAGAGGGCGACGCAGCCAGGCAGGCGAGAGCTCCGTCAGGAACATGGCAATCCCGAAAGAGACCGGCACTGCAATACAGAGCGCAATCAGCGAGGTGAGCAAGGTACCGGCAATGGGCACCAATGCGCCATATTCGTTATTGACCGGATCCCAGTTATTCGTCCAGAGAAAAGAGAAACCGTATTCGGCAATGGATTCCCGGCTTCCATAGATCAGGGAAATAGAGATGGCAGCCAGCAATATGAACACGAGAAACGCAAACGAGCGCGTCATGTTCTTGAAAATGCCGTCCATAAAGGCGTTCTGATTTGATTTCATGTAGACAGATGAAGGGTCAGGCCGGAATGGGACAAACGCACTGCAATCGATTTATGGATTCTGTAACAGCCAAGGCACGTTCAGGTCCAGCAAAACGATCAGGGCACGCGCGGTGCGTCCAAGACAAAACCGTAATTTTTACATAATAAAGACGGCACCACCTAGTGGTGGGCCGTCTCGCAAGATCAATTTACAACTGACCTGTATTTGAACACGAATCTTACTTCCAGACCGCAGCGCCGTCTTTGGACTTGATCTCAGCAGCCCAGACCGCTTTGATCTTGTCGGTCACGTCTTTAGGCAAAGCCACGTAATCGAGCTCTTCAGCAGATTTGGCACCGTTCTCGAAGGCCCAGTTAAAGAAGTTCAGCACTTCTTTACCGCTCTCAGGCTTGTCCTGCACCTTGTGCATCAAGATAAAGGTCGCTGCTGTGATAGGCCAGGATTGAGCACCAGGCTCTTCGGTCAAAATCACACCCATGCCAGGCGTACCCGCCCAGTCTGCGTTCGCAGCGGCGGCGGCAAAGCTTTCCTGACCTGGCTGGACGAACTGACCGTCCTTGTTCTTCAACTGAGTCCAGGACAGCTTGTTTTGCTTGGCGTAAGCGTACTCAACATAACCGATCGAGTTCTGCAGTTGACGGACGTAAGCGGCCACGCCTTCATTACCCTTGCCACCTTGACCAGTAGGCCACTTTACCGCCTTGCCTTCACCAACCTGGGATTTCCAGTCTGGAGACACTTTGGACAGGTAGTTGGTCCAACCAAAGGTGGTGCCCGAACCGTCGGAGCGGTGAACCACCACGATGTCCTTGTTAGGCAGGGTCAGCTCGGGGTTCAGCTCTTTGATCGCTGCGTCATCCCACTTGGTGATCTTGGCCAGGTAGATATCGCCCAGTACTTTACCGGACAGTTTCAGTTGGCCAGGCTCAATGCCTTCCACGTTGATCACAGGCACCACACCACCGATCACGGCGGGGAACTGCAACAGGTTTTCTTTTTCCAGCGTCTCGACCTTCATTGGATCGTCCGAAGCGCCGAAATCCACGGTCTTGGCAATAATCTGCTGTTGACCACCACCCGAACCGATCGACTGGTAGTTAACACGGTTGTTCGTTTGTTTGGCGTATTCAGCCGCCCACTTGGCATAAATAGGGTAAGGGAACGACGCACCCGCACCGGTTACGTCTGCAGCTGTGGCAGTGGCCGCAAAAGCGCTGAACGCCAGAGCAATACTTACCTTGTTGAATACACGTTTTAACATCGAGAAATCCTCTTGATGATAGTCAGATGACAGGCCCACCCTGTATGTGAAGACATAGTAAACAGGCTATGTGACATGTTCATGACAGTCTTATTTTTCACACACCACCGAGGCGTTGCATCAAATGCTGATGCAAATTGAACGGTGCACCACGACTTCGGATGCGATTATACGTACCATCCGGACTGGCTTTCCAGGACAACTGGTTATCCCGCAAGGCATAGGTAAAGGCTTCGGCAATGACCCGCCTTTTCAGGCTGCGATCCAGGACCGGCACTCCCAACTCCACCCGACGAAAGAAGTTGCGATCCATCCAGTCTGCCGAGGAGATAAAAACCTCTTCCTGGCCACCATTGTAGAAATAGAAAACACGCGAGTGTTCCAGAAAGCGCCCGATAATCGAACGAACCTGAATATTTTCCGATAGGCCCGGCACTCCAGCCCGCAAGGCGCAAGCACCACGCACAATCAGATCCACCCTGACCCCGGCCTGGCTGGCATCGTACAAGGCCTGAATAATCTTGGGCTCGAGCAAGGAGTTCATCTTGGCCATGATCCGGGCCTTTTGACCCGCTAAAGCACGCTCGGTCTCGGCCTGAATCCGATCCATCATGCTGTCATGCAAAGTAAAGGGTGATTGCAATAGTTGCTTTAACGGTCGCCAGGCTCCCAGGCCCGTCAACATGGAAAACACCTTATCCATGTCCTCGCATACTTCCTGATTAGCAGTCAGCAACCCGAAATCCGTATACAAGCGGGCCGTGCGTGGGTGATAGTTACCAGTGCCCAAATGTCCATAACGGCGAATGACACCGGCTTCACGGCGCAGGACCAACACCATTTTCGCGTGAGTCTTGTGGCCAACCACCCCATAACTGACATGAGCGCCCACCTCTTCCAGCTTGGCCGCCCAGTTGATATTGGTCTGCTCATCAAAACGGGCCATCAGCTCGACAACGACCGTCACTTCCTTGCCAGCCCGCGCTGCCGACAAAAGAATATTCATCAACTCCGAATCCTCACCGGTGCGATAAATGGTCTGTTTGATACCCACCACCGCTGGATCGGCCGCCGCTGCGCGCAAAAAGCTCAAGACCGGTTGAAAAGACTGATAAGGGTGATGCAGCAATTGGTCCTTGCGTGCAATCGTGTCAAAAAACTGAGCAGGTGATTCAAAGGACGAATCAAAAGGGGCAGGAATGGGGGCTCGGTAATCCGCAAACAGCAAGTCAGGGCGATCGGGAACATTGCACAACTGCATCAAACGCGACAAATTCACTGGGCCACTCACCCGATAGGTGTCGGGTGCCTCCAGCGAAAACTCACTTTGCAAAAAGCGTTCCAGACGCTCGGGCATGGAATGGTCGATTTCCAGACGGACAGCGGCACCAAAATTACGTTGAGACAACTCGCCTTGCAAGGCGGCACGCAAATTAGTGACCTCTTCCTCGTCCACAAACAAATCGCTGTTGCGGGTAACACGCCACTGGTAGCACCCCTTCACATCCATACCAGGGAACAACTCCTGCACGAAAACACTGATCAATGAGGTCAGTAGCATGTAACCCTGGGGAATGCCGGCAATATCGTCAGGTACCCGGATCACACGCGGCAAGGCACGCGGTGCCTGCACAATAGCAATCGTGCCGGTACGACCAAAAGCGTCCTCGCCACTGAGTTCAACAATGTAATTCAGGCTTTTGTTGTAGACACGAGGAAAAGGATGGGCCGGGTCCAGGCCAATGGGCGTGAGCAAAGGCATGACATCACGCATAAAGGTTTGGTACGCCCACTCCCGTTGAGCCTGCGTCCAGTGCGCCGTCAACAACAGCCCGATCCCTTCATCCATCAACTTGGGCAATACATCGGCCATCAAGAGCTCGTTCTGTCTATCGATCAACTGATGTGTCGCAGCCTGAACTTTGTCAAAAGCCTGTTGAGGCAAAAACCCATCATCTCCCACCTGATGAGGATTTTGCAAAATCTGTTCTTTCAGGCTGGAAATACGAATTTCAAAAAACTCGTCCAGATTGGAGCTAACAATACAGATATAGCGCAAACGTTCCAGCAAAGGCGTAGTGGAATTTTCGGCCATGGCCAGCACTCGCTCATTGAATTTGAGCAAGGACAACTCACGGTTTAGCAAGGTCGAATCGGGAGAAGGCAGCATGGTGAGATCGTTAAAAAGCCAAAAAAGAAGGATCGTGAGACTTTTACTACATGAATATTACAGTGCGATGACCTGGACGCATGGCTACCCCCCTCACAAGCAGACAGAGCACTTGCACACATCACACCATCGCTGTGGCGAGGTTTTTGATCTAACTTTTCTTAATTTTGCGGTTTATGAAACAAAACCCATGATTAATGTCCTTATAATCGCACAGTAATCATCCCGAGCAATGCCTCATGGAACAACTTCTTGCCGCTGTGGACCTGGGCTCCAACAGCTTTCGTTTATCCATTGGACGAGTCGTTCAGCACAACGGTCATGCCCAGATCTACACCATTGACCGCCTTAATGAATCTGTCCGACTTGCCGCCGGCATGGGCCCGGACAAGTACATCAGTCCCGACGCCATTGAACGCGCTGTCGTCATCCTGAAACGCTTTAACGAACGTCTGGCCGGTTTTCACCCCAATCGCGTTCGTGCCGTGGCCACCAACACCTTTCGAGTGGCACGCAATTTAAGCGAGGTTTTGCCGGCTGCCGAGGCAGCCTTTGGCTTTCCCATCGAGGTCATCTCCGGCCACGAGGAAGCCCGTCTGATTTTCTCCGGCATCAGCAACGAACTGCCCCCCTCCCCCAACCGCCGCTTGATGATTGATATTGGTGGCGGTTCGACTGAAGTGATTATTGGCAAGGGCTTAAAACCCTTGCTGCTGTCCTCTTTGTACATGGGCTGTGTCAGCTATACCGACAAATTCTTTGCCGATGGCGTAATTACCGAAGAGCGCATGAACAATGCAATTCTGACCGCCCGTCGCGAGCTGGAGGGCATTACGCGCCAGTACCGCAAGACAGGCTGGCAAGAAGCCTATGGCTCCTCCGGTACCGCCAAGGGTCTGGTTGCTATCTTGCAAGAGAATGGCATGTCCAAAAAGGGCATTACCCTGGAAGGCATGGAGCTTTTGCGCAAACGCCTGGTACACGATGGCAAGGTAGACATGCGCAACCTGAGCGGTATCAAGCCTCATCGCGCGCCGGTGCTGGCAGCCGGTCTGGCCATTATGATGGCCGCCTTCCAGGAGCTGAAAATTCGCCAGATGTTGCCCGGTGAAGGCGCTTTGCGAGTAGGGGTGCTCTACGACATGCTGGGTCGAGAGTCCGAGCACGATCAGCGCGACCAGACGGTGCAGCAAATGATGAAACGCTATCAGGTCGATACGCGCCAGTCGCATCGTGTGCACGACGCTGCCATGCAGTTCTTCGGACAACTGAAGCTGCCCGATACGCCAGAGGTACAGGAGTTGCAACGTCAACTGGGTTGGGCCGCTGATCTGCACGAAGTAGGCCTGAGCATTGCCCATGCGGATTACCACAAGCACACCGCTTATGTGCTGGAACATGCCGATATGCCCGGCTTTTCCAATGACGATCAGATGTTGCTCAGCTTCCTTAGCCTGGGTCATCAAGGCAAGCTGGGCAAGCTCAAACGCTTTGAAAGCAATAACACCTGGTGGCTGACATTATTGAGCCTGCGCTTGGCGGTCATGTTGATGCGCCGCCGTGAAGACAGAGAAACCTTACCGCTAAGCCTGCGGACTCGTGGAAAAACCGTCCAGATTCAGCTGGACCATGAGTGGATGGCCAGCCATCCCCTGACCCAGGCCTCTTTGCTGGCCGAAGTACAGGCCTGGCAAAGTGATATCAATGATCTGAGCCTGGAGCTGGTCTGAACAGGACGCGCTAAGAGTGTAGAGGCTGGGTGGGCTGTCGAACAACAATACACCCGGCCTGTAGCTGCTCTGGCCCAGGCTGACAGACGCTCGGACGGGCGTGTGACTCACACTGACTGGCCAAGCAATAAATGGGCTGAGCGATACCCAGCAAAGCCACAAGCCAAGCCAAGCCAAACCAAGCAGATCATCAAAACCTAAAAAACCCCCGAAAGTTGGATTGCTATCCAACTTTCGGGGGTTCTTTTTATTCACAGGCCCTATTCAGGCCCGACTTGATCCGGCCTGAGCAGTACGCAATCAGACCAGGCCAAAGTGGCGTTTATAGCGTTCGTCCATGGCCTCCAGATCCAGCAAGACAGGAAAGTCTGCCGTATTGAAATCCGGATCCCAGGCTGGCGCTCCACAAATCGTGGCACCCAGCTTCAGGTAGCCTTTGATCAGCGGCGGGATACGCGCTGGCAAATCGCTGTTCAGTCGTTCAACCGGATAGCGATTCAAAGGCTGCACATGCGGGATATGCTTGTTGTCCTGCATGGACTTTTGGGCCACACGCCAGACCTCGGCGGCTGTGACCCCATCATCGCGCAGGCTGACGCTGGCGCAACCCAGAAGGTAGCGATAACCACCGACACGCGTCAGAGCAGCAATACCGCCCCACAGCATCATGATGGCTGAACCAGTACGATAGTCGGGATGGATGCAGGAACGCCCCACTTCGACCATGCTGGGACGCAGCACATCCAGGGCACTGATATCAAACTCAGATTCCGAATAATAACCACCCGCTTTACTTGCGTTTTCAGGGGTCAGCAAGCGGTAGGTCCCTACAACCCGGTTCTCCCCGGGCTCGGTAACCATGAAATGCTCGCACCAGGGGTCAAAGCGGTCTATATCCAGACCATTATGCTGGTCTGGAAAGACGGCGTTCATTTCCTGGGTGAAAACCTGAAAACGCAAGCGCTGAAGGCATTCGAGTTCTGCCTGGGTACGAGCCAGACGCAAGGCCAAGCCTCCAACAGTATGCCCTGCCCAAGTATTTCCCCAATCCACTTCAGTACGTTCGCGCTCAAGATTTAGCATCGTGATGACTCCAAACACTTTTATGCATCATGCACAAACAATGTTTCAGGTATTTGATAGCCACATTACTATTTCATTAAATCCACTGCAAGCAAGGTATCAATACCGGCTTGAGCCAGATCGGCTTGCTCGGCCTCTACCATCAAGCGCAGCTTGGGTTCAGTCCCCGATGCGCGAATAAGCACCCGGCCACGGTCACCCAACATTTTCTCCACGTCACGGGTTGCCTGTTGCAAACCTGCATGGTTTTTCCAGTCCTGGCCCGGCTGCAACGGCACGTTGACCATAATTTGTGGGTACATCTTCAAGCCTTCCGTCAGTTCTGGCAGGCTTTTACCGCTATGGCACAGGGCAGTCAGCACTTGCAGGGCGGCAATAATGCCGTCGCCTGTCGTGTGCCAATCCAGGCACAGCAGGTGACCCGAGCTTTCACCACCAAAGACCCAGCCTTTTTGCTGCATCAATTCCAGCACGTAGCGATCACCCACTTTGGCACGCGCAAATTCCACGCCCAATTCCTGCATTTTCTTCTCAAAGCCCAGGTTGGTCATCAAGGTGCCAACCACGCCTTTGACAGGCTGAGACTGCAGATGATCCGCAACAATTAGATACAATAGTTCGTCACCATTGTAGATGCGTCCCTGGGCATCAACCATTTGCAGGCGGTCCGCATCCCCATCCAGAGCGATACCCAAATCGGCACTGTGCTTGCGCACTTCCTCAGCCAACTTCTCCGGATAGGTCGCACCCACTTCCTGATTGATGTTGAAACCATCAGGCTGCACACCCACGGCAATGACCTCTGCACCCAGCTCACGGAACACATGTGGGGCAATATTGTAGGCAGCGCCATGAGCCGCATCCACCACGATCTTGAGCCCATTCAGGTTCAGGTCGTTCGGGAAGGCACTCTTGCAAAACTCAATGTAACGACCAGCCGAGTCGGCCAGGCGACGGGCACGGCCCAGGGACTCGGACTTCACCCAATGCATGGGCTGGTCAATGGCCTGCTCAATTTTCAGCTCAATCTCGTCAGGCAGCTTGGTGCCCTGTGCGGAGAAAAACTTGATACCGTTGTCGTAATACGGGTTGTGCGAGGCAGAGATCACGATACCGGCCGTCAGGCGCAAGGTGCGCGTCAGATATGCCACAGCAGGCGTAGGCACAGGGCCAGCCAGCAACACGTCAATCCCCGCAGCCGACAAGCCGGCTTCCAGCGCCGATTCCAGCATATAGCCGGAAATACGGGTGTCCTTGCCAATCACTACGGTAGGACGGCCCGTTCCTTCATATTGGGCAGCCAGAACTTGACCGGCAGCGTACCCTAAGCGCAGGGCGAACTCGGGGTTAATGGTCGGGCCACCTACTTCACCACGGACACCATCGGTGCCGAAATATTTACGATCGCTCATTCAGAGACTCCACATTCAACCGCGTTCCACACATCCAGCGCTTCGCGCGTGGCGGCGACATCATGGACGCGCACAATTTTTGCTCCCCGTGCCACACAGGCAAGGGCTGCCGATAGACTGCCAATCAAACGCTCACTGGCGGGTTTTCCCGTGACATGGCCAATCATGGATTTACGCGACAAACCAATAAGCCAGGGGTAACCGGGCACTGCCGCCTGCTGCAAATCCCGTAGTAACTGATAGTTATGTGCCGCTGTTTTACCGAAGCCAAAACCGGGATCCAGCATGATACGCTCGGATTGAATGCCTGCGCTGACTATGGCCTCACATCGTTGTTGCAAAAAATGACGTACATCAACGACCACGTTGTCATAGTGAACCTGTTCTTGCATGGTTTTGGGCTCGCCTTGCATATGCATGATACACAGGCCGCAATCGGAGTCCTTGACCGCTTCTATGGCGCCGGGCATGCGCAAAGCATAAATGTCATTGATCATGTCCGCGCCGGCCGCCAGGCTGGCACGCATGACGTCGGGCTTGAATGTATCCACCGACAAGGCCACACCACTGTCGCGCAAGCCTTCAATCAGAGGGATAACGCGCTCGAGCTCTTGTTCCAGGGAAACGGGTTCGGCACCAGGGCGAGTCGATTCGCCACCAATGTCCAGAATGTCTGCGCCCTCGGCGATTAACTGACGGGCGTGGTCCAGCGCCCGAGGCAAGTCATTATGAGCATTGCCGTCATAAAAGGAGTCTGGGGTGACATTCACAATCCCCATAACCAAAGGGCGCTCCAGCCCAAACTGGAAGCGCCCACAAGACCACTCAGGGTAATTCATGAAATAGGCTTGGCCTACGTAAGTTAAGCAACTGGCGTTGTCGCCGCGGCACCCTCGTCATCGGCTGGTTTAGGACCAGCGGCTGGCGGCGTAGAACCGTCGGAGGAATTGCTGTCATTGCTGTTGGGCACATGAGGAGCCCGTGGTGGCAAACCTTTCATGATGTCGTCGATCTGGTCGGCATCAATGGTTTCCCACTCCAGCAAGGCCTTGGCCATAGCATGCATCTTGTCGCTATTGTCCTCGATCAGCTTGCGGGCAACGGCGTACTGCTCGTCGATAATCTTGCGAATCTCGGAGTCCACTTTCTGCATGGTGGCTTCGGACACGTGCGTTGTCTTGGTAACGCTGCGGCCCAGAAAGACCTCGCCTTCATTCTCGGCGTAGACAACAGGCCCCAGGGAGTCTGTCATGCCGTAGCGAGTCACGATGTCACGAGCAATTTGCGTTGCACGTTCAAAGTCGTTCGATGCGCCTGTGGTCATCTGATTCATGAACACTTCTTCAGCGATACGGCCACCGAACAGAACCGCAATCATGTTCAGCAAGCGCTCTTTGTCCATGCTGTAGCGATCGCCTTCAGGCAATTGCATGGTGACACCCAAAGCACGACCACGAGGGATGATAGTGACTTTGTGAACCGGGTCCGTCTTGGGCAGCATGCAAGCTACCAAGGCGTGACCGGCTTCGTGATAAGCAGTGTTGCGACGCTCTTCCTCGGGCATGATCATGGTGCGGCGTTCTGCACCCATGATGATCTTGTCCTTGGCACGCTCAAAGTCTTGCATATCCACAGTGCGACCATTACGGCGCGCGGCGAACAAGGCAGCTTCGTTAACCAGGTTGGCCAGATCAGCGCCAGAGAAACCCGGTGTACCACGAGCCAGCACCACGGCGTCCACGTTGGAGGCCAAAGGCACTTTGCGCATGTGTACTTTCAAAATCTGCTCGCGACCACGAATGTCAGGCAAGCCAACAACGACTTGACGGTCGAAACGGCCAGGACGCAGCAAAGCGGGATCCAGTACGTCAGGACGGTTGGTAGCAGCAATAACCAATACCCCTTGGCCGGTTTCAAAACCGTCCATTTCGACCAGCAACTGGTTCAGGGTCTGTTCGCGTTCGTCGTTACCACCGCCCAGACCTGCGCCACGCTGACGGCCCACAGCATCGATTTCGTCGATAAAGATGATGCAAGGCGATTGCTTCTTGGCTGTCTCGAACATGTCACGCACACGCGATGCGCCCACACCTACAAACATTTCCACGAAGTCGGAACCGGAAATACTGAAGAAAGGCACTTTGGCCTCGCCTGCAATGGCACGTGCCAGCAAGGTTTTACCAGTACCAGGCGAACCGACCATCAAGATGCCACGCGGGATACGACCACCCAGACGCTGGAAGCGGGTGGGATCACGCAGAAAATCCACCAGCTCCTGCACATCTTCCTTGGCTTCATCGCAGCCAGCCACATCCGCAAAAGTAACAGGATTGGTATTTTCGTCCAGCAAGCGCGCACGCGATTTGCCAAAACTGAATGCCCCACCCTTACCACCACCTTGCATCTGACGCATGAAGAACACCCAAACGCCAATCAAAAGCAGCATGGGGAACCAGGAGATGAACAGACTGGTCAGAAAAGAGGGCTCTTCGCGGGCTTTGCCCGATACCTGCACACCGGATTTCACCAGCTCAGGCACCATCCACAGGTCACCGGGGGACGTCAGCGTGTAGCTGCGGCCAGAGTCCGGCGTGACATGCAGGGTATCGCCCTGAATATCTACCTTGCTGATGCGACCAGAACGGGCATCATTCATGAATTGCGTATAAGTGACGCCATCAGTGGCTGGTGGCCGGCCGTCAAACTGCTTGAAAACAGTAAACAGCACCAGCGCAATAACCATCCAGATCGCGACTTTGGAAAACGAATTGTTCAAAGCCAATCTCCTGCGATTGCGATAACTTGCCAAATACGCTTACACGTACCTGAACAAGCGCCATACATAGTTCATTCTACCCGATTCGAGGGCCAGCAAGTCATAAATTACCTGCCCTTCAAGCCTCGGGCAACGAGAAAGGTTTCGGCGGATTTATCGCGCGAAGCCTTGGGTTTACGCTCGACGACTCTGACAAAATTCTGCTTGAAAGATTCCACGATCTGGGAAAACCCGCTGCCATGGAAGGCTTTGACGATCAGCACACCTTCATCGGTCAGATGCTGCAGGGCAAATTCCTGTGCCAGCTCGCATAAATGCTGGATGCGGGCGGAATCGGCCGATGCCACACCCGACAAGTTGGGGGCCATATCTGAAATCACAAGGTCTACAGCTGCACCCTTCAAGGAATCTTGCAATTGCTCCAGTACCGAGTCCTCGCGAAAATCGCCTTGCATGAACTCTACCCCGGCAATTGGTTCCATTTCCAATATGTCCAGTGCGATAATGCGACCATTGAGCACGCCACCGGGGCCGACCATGCGCTCACGTATCAGCTGCGACCAACTGCCCGGTGTAGACCCCAAGTCCACCACCACCTTGCCCTGAACCTGAATCTTCTCCAGATCCAATATTTCACTGAGTTTGAAGGCCGCGCGCGCGCGATACCCCTTTTGTTGCGCCAATTTGACGTAAGGGTCATTTATATGCTGCTGAACCCACTCTTTAGAGAATTTTTTCTTGGCCATTCCCGTACAATCTCTTTATGCCAAAACTCAACCTTACACCTCATGAGCGCAGCGAACTTCGTGCTGCTGCTCACGCTCTGCGCCCAGTTGTCCTGATTGGAGACAATGGCCTGACCGACGCCGTGATCAAAGAGATCACCGTCCACCTGCAGGCCCACCAGCTCATCAAGATCCGTGTGGCCGGTGATGACCGTCAGGCTCGTCTGACCATGTTAGAACAAATCTGCGATGCGCTCGATGCTGCCCCTATTCATCATCTGGGCAAAATCCTGACCATCTACAGACCCAATATTGAACGCCCCCCTGTTTTGGGAGCGCCTGTAGAAAAACCAACCCGTGCGGTGCGTAAACCCTCGGAGCCCTATACGCCCAAGAAACTGGCCGCTTCCGGTGTCCAGCGGACTCGCGGCACAGAGCGTGCCCGCCGTGCAGAAATGAAAGCTGAACGCAGCAGCACCCAGGAGAAAAAAGCCTCGGCCGCACCGCGCAGCGTTCAAAAGTTCTCGACGGGCAAACCGGCTGCTGCGCCTCGTAGCAATACCAACCGTCCTGGCAGTGCCATGTCCTTGCGGGCTGGCGCACGTCGCGGACTGGGTGGTTCGGGCAAACGCTAAACTGCCGTAAATTATAAGGCCCCCGCACGATGTACAGGGGCCTTTCTTTTGCGCGCTTGACGGAGCAGCAGAACAAGTCTGCTGCTCAAGGCAAGATCACACGTAGTTGACCGTCAGAATTTCGTATTCACGAATACCGGCGGGCGCCTTGACCTCGACCACATCCCCTTCTGTCTTGCCAATCAAGGCACGAGCCACAGGACTGGAAATGGAGATCTTGTTGGCGCGAATGTCGGCCTCCACATCGCCGACGATCTGGTAAGTCACGGTATTGCCGGACTCCAGGTCCTCGATCTCGACGGTTGCACCAAACACGATGCGGCCATCAGCTTCCAGCGTGGCCGGTTCGATAATCTGGGCATTGGACAAAGTGCCTTCCAGCTCGGCAATGCGGCCTTCGATAAAGCCCTGACGCTCACGCGCAGCATCGTACTCGGCGTTTTCGGACAAATCGCCTTGTGCTCGCGCCTCGGCGATAGCGTTAATTACATCTGGGCGTTCCACCGTCTTGAGGCGGTGTAATTCAACTTGCAAACGTTGTGCGCCCTGCGCAGTCAATGGGATCGCAGACATAGTATTCCTGCTTAACAAGTAAAAGACGCTCCGTAGCGGGAGCGCCTGGAAGATAGGGGGATAACGATGATGGGACAAACAATCAAACAGGTTGAATCGGCCGACTTGAAAGTCCTGCTGACCCTACAGCGCACATTCAAACACACTGCTCAAGCCAAACCTGCCGGCTGCCCCAATATGGCTTTTCCGACACAGTGAAATTCTGTGGCAGAAAAAAACCCCGCGAAGAACCGGGGTGTGAGAGCTATTGTCGGCAAACTGCCTGAAAATAGCAAGCCCCTGGAACTCCTGTGCATAAAAACAGAAGTCGGCAGGGGCGGCTGTTTACAACAAGCTGCCGCACAGCAACTGGCGAAGGAACAATCCCCTTGTCCAGCCCGAGCCAGCATGGATCAACATTGGGACGACTACACCATGTTCTGGCGACGGCCTCGCAGCAAAGCGTGCAGCAAAATAGCACCAAAGGTGGCACAACCGATACCATCCAGACGGATAACACCGAACTGCAAGGAGAAGTTACCAGCCCCCAGAATCAAGGTGACGGCCGCGACCAGCAAATTACGGTTGTCGCTGAAATCCACCTGATTCACCACCCAGATACGCGCACCAGCAATGGTAATCAAACCAAATACGACGATGGACATGCCACCGAGCACAGGGCCGGGGATGGACTGGATGACGGCGCCGAACTTGGGCGAGAAGCCCAGGAAAATGGCGATCACCGCCGCAAAGGCAAACACCAGCGTGGAGTAGATGCGGGTAGCGGCCATCACGCCGATATTTTCAGCATAGGTTGTCACGCCGGTACCACCTACCGAGCCAGACAGCATGGTGGCCACGCCATCACCCACAAAGGCACGACCCAGATAACCATCCAGGTCCTGACCGGTCATGGCACTAACCGCCTTGATGTGCCCCAGGTTCTCGGCCACCAGAATAATGGCGACCGGCACAATCACCGTCATGGCGTGGGCCTGGAATACAGGGGCGGAAAAACTGGGCAGCCCCAACCAGGCGGCTTGAGCAACAGGAGCAAAGTTGATCGCCGTGCCGTAGCCCATCACATTGGTAAATACCCAATACAGCACGCAGGCCAAAGCCAGACCCACCAGAATCAACAGGCGCTGGGCAAGCCCACGGGTATAGACCGCAATACCACCCACACACAACACGGTCATCAAGGCCATCATGGAATCGAAGGTGCCGCTCCCCATGGCGCCCTTGGCAGCGATGGGTGCCAGATTCAGGCCAATCACCGCCACGATCGATCCGGTGACAACAGGAGGCATCCAGTGGTTGATCAAACGCGCTGCTCCACCCTGAGTGCGGGCATTGAATACCCAGACCAGAACACCGATCAAGGTGTAGACCAGACCGCAGATAATAATGGCCCCCAAGGCCACACCGATATTGGGATTGGGGCCACTGCCGGCATAGCCGGTAACGGCAATCACACCACCGATAAATGCAAAGCTGGAACCCAGGTAGCTGGGAACCCGGCCACCGACAAACACAAAGAAAATCAGCGTACCAATACCGGACATCAAGATGGCCAGATTGGGATCAAAGCCCATCAACAAAGGGGCCAGAATGGTGGAGCCAAACATGGCCACCACGTGCTGAGCACCCATGGCAATGTTTTGCGGCGTGGCCAAACACTCGTCGGGCTGCACGACCGCACCGGGTTCGCTGCCGGATACACGGCGCCAACGCGGAAAGTAAGACTGAGACATAGAGGGTTCCAGAGAAGGAAGAAAGAAATACAGCGCAATTCGTTATACGTTGGCCCAGCACACCTGCAAGAGACTGGCCGATTCGTTGAGGCATGATTTTAAACGTGAAAGCCTCAACAAGGCACCTGAAAATAAGGCGGTAAGCGGTAAACCCCAACATAGAGCTGGCAGGTGAACATGCCCAAACGCCTTTGAGCCTCGATGTTCGTGTTATATGCGATATATACCCAGTCTATCTGCCTGCGCTTGACTGGCCCATTACAATAGACAATCAGCCTGCCTTTGGCAGTCCGATTCCCTAGCAGAGTGATTACACCAGCATGAGTACGTCTATTTGTCTGATCCGCCACGGTGAAACCGCCTGGAATGCCGTACGCCGTTTACAAGGCTGGCAGGATATAGAACTGAACGAGACCGGCCGCGAACAGGCCCGTGCCCTGCAAAACTACCTGAGGTCCCCGGCGTTTTGCCTGCCTGTGGACGCCGTCATCAGCAGTGATCTACAACGCGCCTCGGAGACGGCGGCGATTGCCTGTCAGCACTGGGAGATTGAAATTCAGCAAATCCGAGGACTGCGCGAGCGCGGCTTTGGCACACTGGAAGGCCAGGCCTGGGATGCAGTAGGCCGCCATGGCCCGGATCAGCCCGACGATAGCGTCGATATCGACTACGCCGTGGAAGGGGGCGAATCGCTACGCCAGTTTCAAACTCGGGTACTGGGATGTTTTGAAGGACTGGCCCAGGCGCATGCTGGCAAGAGCCTGCTGGTGTTTGCACATGGTGGCGTTATTGATATGGTCTGGCGCAAGCTGAACCAGCAGGCACTCGGTGCCAAGCGTACTCACGCAATTCTGAATACCAGCCTGAATTTCTTCAACATTGATGCAGACTTAAACTGGAGCTGTACCTTGTGGGGCCAGTTGCCGCATCTGGACACGGCACTGGACGAGCAAACCTAAACCATGCATCGCCATGATCAGGCTGGTATCTGCAGATCGGATCAGCTGCAGCGTTCGATAAACCAGCCTGAGACTTGTGCGGAGTCCTGTCCGCCTGACTCACCTCATCAGTTCCTGACAGTGTCTCCAGCGCCACGCCCGCAAGCTTTATCCTTACGATAGCGACGGCCCTATACCAAGAAGAGCCACAGGCACTCTTGCGGTTGCGGTTGCGGTTGCGGTTGCGGTTGCGGTTGCGGCCAGAAGCATAGCCACGCTGAAGCCAACAAGGACTTCAAAAATCAGCTACAGGGGCAATGATCAACTTTTTTTATTAAGTCGCGGCTTGCGCGGCGCCCGACGAGCCAGACGGTCATACAGCCAATTAGGCAAAAGACGCATCAGGCGCGAGACAAGTCCCATCTGCCACGGAATGACTCGATAGGATACGCCCTGCTCGATGGTCTTGCGGGCTTTGCGGGCAAAGTCCTCAGCAGGCATCAAAAACGGCATGGAGTAAGGATTATGCGCCGTCATGGCCGTGCGGATATAGCCGGGGGTAATGGTGACAACAGATACCCCGTGCACAGACAGTTCCAGTCGCAGGCTCTCGCAATAGGCAATGACAGCCGCCTTGGAGCTGCTATAAGCTCCCGCACCAGGCAGGCCACGAATACCCGCCACGCTGGCAATACCCACCAAGGTCCCCTTCCCTGCGGCTTTCATGGTGCCGATAAAGGGTTCAAAGGTCGCCACCATGGCCAGCAGATTCGTATCCACAATGGCTTTGAAAACCGCGAAATCCTCGGCTTCCTCCGTCAAGGTGCCCGCGCTGATCCCCGCACTGGCAATAACCACATCAATCTTTTGCCCAGTGAACTGTAAAAAGTCCTGAGCGGCCAGATGCAAAGCGTCCCTGTCACGCACATCCGCCACATAAATACGGTGCTCTCCGGGCAAGCTGTCGGCCAGCGCCTGGAGTTCTTCCTGACGTCTCCCCAGCAAACCCAGGCAGGCACCTTGAGCCGCGTACTCCTGGGCCAGCGCTTTACCTAAACCGCTGCTGGCACCCGTAATAAAGACCGTTTGCATCTCTGGCTGCGCCCGATTATTACAGGAAGATCAAGGCAGCAATACCCAGCACCAGCAGCCATTTAAGGATGTAGTACAGGGTTTCGTTCTTTTTCTTGATGGCCTTGCCGAAACGACGTACCGCGTAGACTGTACCAAAAATACGGTTGATACCGCCGGTACGGTCGCCTTCCTGGTTCGGAGCGGCAGCAGCACGCAATAAGAAACCACCCACGGCGTGGTTTATGGCTTGTGCCCAGCGATAACGCATGGGACGCTCTACGTCCGCAAACAAAATAATACGGTTCTGATCCGTTTTGTTTTCAGCGTAGTGAATAAAGGTTTCATCAAACACCACGGCTTCACCGTCACGCCAGTGATATCTCTGGCCGTCCACTTCGATATAGCAATCCGGGCTATTGGGCGTCATCAAGCCCATATGAAAGCGCAGCGAACCCGCGTAAGGGTCGCGGTGGCGCGGCAAACGGGCACCCGGCGGCAAAGAGGTGAACATCGCTGCCTTGATCGACGGAATATCCTTGAGCAGGCGAGTCGTCACCGGGCACAGCTCACGCGCCGAAGGGTGGTCGGCGTCATACCACTTCAGGTAAAAACGCGTCCAGCCGGTTTTGAAAAAAGAGTTAAAGCCCGCATCGTTGTACTTGTCAGAGGCCTTGATATGGCCTTCACCAAATAGCTGCTCGGCCTCGGCACGGATTTCGTCGCAGTGCTCGAGCAACTTGTTTAGCTCGGGAAAGTGTTTCAAATCCAGATACGGCTCATTGGGCACTGCCGAAAAACCATACATGAAGACATTCAAAGGGGCCGTGAACGTGGAATGGTCCAGCAACTGGCGGGAAAAGCGGTGCCTGACTCGACCCCTGAAGTGCACAATAACCGTGCACACAATGAACAAGGCAAGAATGAACCATTTCACGACATGATCTCCAAAGAAGAAAACTTCTGCGCTGTGCTGGCCTTGGCCTGCGTGCTGCCCCATGGCCTTGTCTGATACACGAATAAAAAAAGGCGCACCTTAACGGTGCGCCTTTCTGACATGGAGCGACTTAGTGTTTCGCCAGCAGAGCGTGCAGCTCTTGAAGCGCGTAAACCTTCAAGCCATCACCATGACGCAAATACTGCAGGCCTTGTACAGCCGCTACCGCACCAGCAATGGTGGTGTAGTAGGCCAGATTGGCAGCCAGCGCATGTGTACGGATTGTACGCGAATCAACGATCGCGTTGCGACGCTCTTCAACCGTATTGATGACCAGGGAAACCTCGCCGTTCTTGATCATGTCCACAATGTGCGGACGACCTTCGGTAACCTTGTTCACCACTTGAACAGCCAAACCGGCCTGTTCGATGGCGCTGGCAGTACCACGGGTGGCGACAACCTTGAAGCCCAGCGAGATCAGGCCGCGAGCCACTTCCACCGCTTGCGGTTTATCCTGGGCGCGCACACTGATGAAGGCCAAGCCCCCTTCGGGCAGGGTCACGCTGGCAGCCATCTGCGACTTCACAAAGGCTTCAGCAAACGAGGTGCCCACACCCATGACTTCGCCGGTGGACTTCATTTCTGGTCCCAGAATCGTATCCACACCCGGGAACTTCACGAAGGGGAATACGGCCTCTTTCACGCTGTAGTAAGACGGCGTGACTTCTTCGGTAATACCCTGCTCGGCCAAAGTCTGACCTGCCATGGCACGAGCGGCAATCTTGGCCAGTTGCAAACCGGTTGCCTTGGACACGAACGGCACGGTACGCGAAGCACGTGGGTTCACCTCCAGCACGTAGACATCGCCGTCCTGAATGGCGAACTGCACGTTCATCAAGCCCTTCACATTCAAAGCTTTGGCCATGAGTGCGGTCTGACGCTTGATTTCAACCACGGTTTCGTCGCTGAGCGAGTAAGGAGGCAAGCTACAAGCGGAGTCACCGGAGTGAACACCTGCCTGCTCGATGTGTTGCATCACACCGCCCACAAAGACGCGTTCGCCATCGGCCAGGCAGTCCACGTCCACTTCCGTGGCGTTGTTCAGGAAGTGATCCAGCAACACAGGCGAGTCATTGCTGACCTTGACCGCTTCGCGCATGTAGCGCTCCAGGTCTTGCTGTTCGTGCACGATTTCCATGGCACGGCCACCGAGCACGTAGCTTGGGCGCACCACCAGGGGGTAACCAATTTCGGCAGCCAGAGCGATCGCTTCGCCTTCGGTGCGAGCGGTACGGTTTGGCGGCTGACGCAAGCCCAGCTTGTTCAGCAGTTTCTGGAAACGCTCGCGGTCTTCAGCCACGTCAATGGACTCAGGGCTGGTACCGATGATCGGTACACCATTGGCTTCCAGAGCACGTGCCAATTTCAAAGGCGTCTGGCCACCGTACTGAACGATGGTGCCCACTGGTTTTTCGATGTGGACGATTTCCAGGACGTCTTCCAGCGTCAGAGGCTCGAAGTACAGACGGTCGGAGGTGTCGTAGTCGGTCGACACGGTTTCAGGATTGCAGTTGACCATGATGGTTTCGTAACCATCTTCGCGCAATGCCAACGCAGCGTGCACGCAGCAGTAGTCAAACTCGATACCCTGACCAATACGGTTAGGGCCACCACCCAGAACAATGATCTTCTTCTTGTCCGTAGGATTGGATTCGCACTCTTCCTCGTAGGTCGAGTACATGTAAGCCGTATCGGTGGAGAATTCAGCCGCGCACGTATCCACGCGCTTGTAGACAGGGCGAACATTCAACTGGTGACGCAGTTTGCGCACTTCCGATTCCACGGTATCCAGCAGGAAAGCCAGACGGCGGTCGGAGAAACCACGGCGCTTCAGACCAAACAAGGTGTCGCGGTCCAGATCGGCCAGCGTCTTTTGTTCCAGAGCCAGCTCGATGTCCACGATCTCTTTGATCTGAGCCAGGAACCAGGGGTCGATCTTGGTCAGGTTGTGAACTTCGTCCAGGCTCAAGCCTTGAGCGAAGGCATCGCCCACGTACCAGATACGCTCTGGGCCAGGCTCGCCCAACTCGACCTGCAGTTTTTCGCGGTCGGTGGTTTTCTGGTTCAGACCATCCACACCCACTTCCAGACCACGCAGGGCTTTCTGGAAGGACTCCTGGAAAGTGCGGCCAATGGCCATCACTTCCCCCACGGACTTCATCTGGGTGGTCAGACGCGAGTCGGCCTGAGGGAATTTTTCGAAAGCGAAACGTGGCACTTTGGTAACCACGTAGTCGATGGTGGGCTCGAACGACGCGGGGGTAGCACCGCCGGTAATTTCGTTCAGCAGCTCGTCCAGGGTGTAACCCACGGCCAGACGCGCAGCGATCTTGGCGATAGGAAAACCGGTGGCTTTGGAAGCCAGTGCCGAGGAACGGGACACACGTGGGTTCATTTCAATAACGATCATGCGACCGTTATCGGGGTTCACTGCGAACTGCACGTTCGACCCACCCGTATCCACACCGATTTCGCGCAGTACGGCGATCGATGCATTACGCATGATCTGGTATTCGCGGTCGGTCAGGGTTTGGGCAGGAGCCACGGTGATGGAGTCACCGGTGTGCACACCCATGGGGTCCAGATTCTCAATGGAGCACACAATGATGCAGTTGTCGGCGCGGTCACGCACCACTTCCATTTCGAACTCTTTCCAGCCCAGCAGGGATTCTTCAATCAGCAGCTCGTTGGTGGGCGATGCTTCCAGACCACGGCGGCAGATCGTTTCAAACTCTTCCGGGTTGTAGGCAATACCACCACCCGTACCGCCCAGCGTAAAGCTGGGACGAATAACGACGGGGAAACCGGCTGTGCCGATTTCTTCAGCAATACGCTTTTGAACCGCCCAGGCCTCGTCCATGGAGTGAGCCACGCCGGACTTGGCGGACTCCAGACCGATGGAGGTCATGGCGTCTTTGAACTTCAGGCGGTCTTCAGCTTTTTCGATAGCGGCAGCATTAGCACCGATCAGCTCAACACCATATTTTTCCAGCACGCCATGCTTGGCCAGATCCAAAGCGCAGTTCAGCGCCGTTTGGCCGCCCATGGTGGGCAAGAGCGCATCAGGACGCTCTTTTTCAATGATCTTCTCGACAGCTTGCCAGGTGATGGGCTCGATGTAGGTGACATCAGCCGTATCTGGGTCCGTCATGATGGTGGCCGGGTTGCTGTTGACCAGCACAGTCCGGTAACCCTCGGCCTTCAGGGCTTTACATGCCTGGGCTCCCGAGTAGTCGAATTCGCAAGCCTGACCAATGATGATCGGGCCGGCGCCAATGATAAGAATGCTTTTTAAGTCTGAACGCTTTGGCATAGTGCGGTTTATTTATTGGCCTGGTGAGCAGCCATCAGGCTGATGAATTTGTCGAACAGCGAGGCAATATCGCGCGGGCCGGGAGTCGCTTCAGGGTGACCCTGGAAGCAAAACGCGGGGCGATCTGTCAACTCGAAGCCTTGCAGGCTCTGGTCGAACAAAGAAATGTGCGTGACCTTGGCATTGGCTGGCAAGGTGGCGGCATCGACCGCAAAGCCGTGATTCTGGCTGGTGATGAACACGCGGCCACTAGCCAGTTCCTGCACAGGATGGTTGGCACCGTGGTGACCGTTTTTCATCTTCAAGGTCTGTGCACCAACGGCCAGGCCCATGATCTGATGACCCAGGCAAATACCAAACACAGGCAGCTTGCGCTCCAGCAAGCCCTTGCAGGCTTCGATGGCGTAATCGCAAGGCTCTGGATCGCCAGGGCCGTTGGACAGGAACACACCATCGGGCTCGTAAGCCAGTACATCGGCCAGTGGCGTTTGCGCCGGCACGACGGTCACTTTGCAGCCACGGTCTGCCATCAAACGCAAGATGTTGGCTTTTACGCCAAAGTCGTAGGCCACCACATGGAAGCGGTCTGTTGCAGGCTTCCCAAAGCCTTGGCCCAGTTCCCACGAACCTTCGGTCCAATTGTAGGTTTGGTCGGTGGTAACCACTTTGGCCAGATCCTGACCTTTCAGGCCAGGGAAAGAGCGGGCCAGTTCCAGTGCTCGTTCGGCATCATCACCCACCAGAATGCAAGCACCCATGGAGCCTTTCTCACGCAAAATGCGAGTCAGCTTGCGGGTGTCGATACCGGAGATAGCCACAACGCCCTGATCTTTCAGGTAGTCAGGCAAGGACTGGGTGGAGCGGAAGTTGGACAGGCGGGCGGGACAATCGCGAATGACAAGCCCGGCAGCGTGGGCCTTGTTGGATTCGGAGTCCTCTGGATTGACACCGGTATTACCGATGTGCGGATAGGTAAGCGTAACAATTTGACCGCTGTAGCTTGGGTCTGTCAGGATTTCCTGATAGCCCGTCATGGCTGTATTGAAAACGATCTCAGCAACACAGTGCCCCTCGGCACCGATTGATACCCCTTTGAATAGGGTTCCATCCGCCAGGGCTAGGACGGCACTAGTGATAGTGCGGGACTCCTCAGGAAATAAAGACGGCAGCACGTTAAAAACCCCGGATTCTGAAATTAATATTAAACCTTCTAATTATATGCTCAAACGAGGTTTTTCCGGTAGTTTATCGGTAGTAACACTGAAACCAGGCACGAAAACTTGGAAAATCGACTACAGTAATCGATTGGTTTGATGGCTTTGCGATGGACTAGTAACAGACATGACTACTCAGCTTGACTCTCTGCGCCAGTGCACAACCGTAGTGGCCGACACAGGCGATTTTGAAGCGATGCGCGCGTATCGCCCTACCGATGCAACAACCAATCCTTCCCTGATTTTAAAGGCTGTCCAGCAGGCGGCCTATCGGCCTTTGCTTGACCGTGTCATCACCGACCACCCTCATGCCAGCCTGGCTGAAACCAGCGATCTGCTGCTGGTCGCCTTTGGTCGACAAATTCTGGATATTGTGCCGGGCCGCGTCTCTACCGAAGTCGATGCCCGCCTGTCCTTTGATGCCCTGGCCAGCGTCGAGCGCGCCCGCCATATCATCCAGCATTACGAAAAAGCCGGTATCGCCCGCGAACGCGTGCTGATCAAACTAGCCAGCACCTGGGAAGGCATCCAAGCTGCCCGTACATTGCAGGCCGAAGGCATCAACTGCAACCTGACCCTCTTGTTCTGCCTGCCGCAAGCCATTGCCTGCGCCCAGGCCAAAGTCACCCTGATCTCGCCCTTTGTGGGCCGCATCTACGACTGGTTCAAGAAAACTGCCGGCCAGGAATGGGACGAGAGCGCCAACCAGGGCGAGAACGACCCCGGTGTGCGCTCGGTACGCAGCATTTACGAATACTACAAAACCTATGACATCCCCACAGAGATCATGGGTGCCAGCTTTCGCAATGTCGGCCAGATCAAGGCGCTGGCCGGTTGCGATCTACTGACCATCAGCCCCGAACTGCTGGGCCAGTTGGATGCAGCCCAAGGCGAGGTCCCGGCCATGCTGGATGTGGCACGTGCCAAGGCGGTTGCCCCTGAATGGCGTGCCAGCAACGAAATCACCTTCCGCACCGACCTGAACCAGGACGCGATGGCCACTGAAAAGCTGGCCGAAGGCATCCGTCAGTTCACCACGGACGGTATCAAACTGGATGCCCTGATTCAACAGGCGCGCCAGCAGGCCTGACAAGCCGCCAGGTCCGATTCAGTAAAACAGGCCGCCTATCTTGCGGCCTGTTTTACTATCTATTAAGCACCTAATCGTTTGCTGGCCTTCTCTTTGCTGGGAATGAACGGACAAAAAAACCGGCTCCTGTTTCAGGAGCCGGTTTTCTTAACACTTGAGCCAAGCAGCAATCAGAGCTTTTCCGTACCGCCACCTTGTGGCCGCCAAGCCAGCAGGCGGTCTTCAAACACACTGACCAGACCGTCCAGGATCAGCGCAAAGACGGTCAGCACCACAATACCGGCGAACACCGTATTCACATCCAGCGTGCCCTCTGCCTGCAGGATCAGATAACCGACCCCACTGGCTGAGCCCAGGTATTCACCCACCACGGCACCCACAAAGGCCAGACCGACCGAGGTGTGCAAGCTGGAAAATACCCAGCTAGTGGCCGAAGGAATGTAGACATGGCGCAGCAGTTGACGACGGCTGGCACCCAGCATGCGGGCATTGTCCAGCAGTGTGGTGCTGACTTCACGCACACCTTGGTACACGTTGAAGAACACGATAAAGAACACCAGCGTCACCGCCAGAGCTACTTTGGACCAGATACCCAGACCGAACCACATGCCGAAAATCGGCGCCAGAATGACGCGCGGCATGGAGTTGGCAGCGGTCAGATACGGGTCCAGCAAGGCCGCCGCACGGGGCGAGAGCCCCAGCCACAGACCGCAAGCCAGACCAGCAATCGTACCAATGGCAAAAGCCAGCAGTGTTTCGCTCAAGGTCACGCCCAGGTGCAGGTAAATATCACCGTTGGTGACAAACCAGGCCCAGATCACCTTGACCACTTCCAGTGGCTGCCCAAAGAAGAAGGCCACTTTGGGGTCCAGCGTGAAGAAATGCCATGCGGCCAGAATGACGATGAGCAGCGAGATTTGCCAGCCGCGCAGGGCCAGCTTGGATTGAGTAATAGATTTAGACATATCAGGCACGCTTTTGCTGGGCATAACCCTTCAGGACCTCATCACGCAAGACGGCCCAGATTGCCGCATGCAATTCGACAAAACGGGGGTCGTTGCGCACTTCGGCCACGTCACGAGGGCGTGGAAGATCGACATGAAATTCGCCGATGGGATGCGTGCCCGGCCCAGCCGACAAAACCACCACCCGATCGCTCATGGCAATGGCTTCGTCCAGGTCGTGAGTAATGAACAGCACGGCTTTACGCTGTGCCATCCAGATCTCCAGCACTTCATTTTCCATCAATTGACGGGTCTGAATGTCCAGCGCCGAGAACGGCTCGTCCATCAGAATGATGTCGGGATCACGAATCAGGGTCTGGGCCAGCATGACGCGTTTGCGCATGCCACCCGACATTTGATGCGGATAACGATCCTCGAAACCACCCAGCCCAACTCGCTTGAGCCACTCCTGGGCACGGGCGCGAGCCTGATCCTGCGGGACACCGGCAAACTCCAGACCGGCCATCACGTTGGATTCGGCACTGCGCCAGGGCATCAGTGCTTCGCCCTGGAACATGTAGCCAGCACGCTCGTTCACCCCTTGCAGGGGTTTGCCAAACACTCGGACTTCGCCCGACGAAGGGCTCAGCAAGCCCGCCCCTACGTTCAGGAGCGTGGACTTGCCGCAGCCCGTTGGGCCTACAACCGACACAAACTCGCCTGGAGCAATACTCAGGCTGGCGTCACGAACCGCTGTGTACGTACCTTTGCCATCCCGGGAGGCAAAAACACAGCTGATGTTATCTAAAGAAAGTGCTGCCTCAGACATTGGGGTACTTCTTGTTGGCATTGTCAGCAAATTCATTGGTGTAGATTTTGCTGATATCAATCTTGGATGCGTCCAGATTCGGCACAAAAGCGGCCAGTGCATTCAAGGCGGTAGCAGGGCCATCAGCATCTACCAAGCCGTTGGGCGAGAGTGCTTCTTTGTTGGCATCCAGACATTGCTTGTACAGTTCCACGTCACCGAGCAGATAGGTTGCGGGCACGGTCTTGGCAATGGTTTCGGCATCATTGGCCTGAATCCATTTGTCGGCGCGCACGATGGCGTTGGCCAGAGCCTGAGCCGTGTTCGGGTTCTGGGTGATGAAATCTTCAGAAGCGTACAAGCAGGCCGAAGGCATATTGCCACCAAAAATAGCCTTGGTATCGGCAAGGGTACGAGTGTCAGCAATAACACGCACTTCGTTTTCTTTAAGCAAGGTGCCGATCACCGGATCCAGATTGGCCATGGCATCAATCTGGCCCGTACGCATGGCAGTGACGGCACCGGCGCCCGCGCCTACACCGATAAAGGCCACATCCGACGGTTTCAGACCGTTTTGCTCCAGATAAAAGTTGACCATCATATTGGTCGAGGAGCCCGGTGCGGTCACACCGATTTTCTTGCCTTTCAGATCGGCTGGCGACTTATAGTCAGCCATCGTCTTGTTGGACACAGCCAAAACAATGGCGGGTGCACGCCCCTGCTGCACAAAGGCGCGGTACATCTGCCCTTTGGACTGCAAGTTGATGGTGTGTTCAAAGGCGCCCGACACCACATCGGCACTACCGCCGACGACGGCTTGCAAAGCTTTGGAGCCACCAGCAAAGTCCGCCACTTTGACCTTGAGACCTTCGTCTTCAAAATAACCATTGATCTCGGCAATGGACAATGGCAGATAGTAGATCAGCGCCTTGCCACCGACGGCAATGGTCAGATTTTTTTTCTCGATTTCTTGCGCACGGCCCAGCGATGGCAATGACAGCGCCAAACCCGATGCTCCAACCAGTTTGAGCGCATGACGACGAGTCAGTTTCATGGCAATCCCCTTCTTGTTGTTGGTCATTAATTATTTAGGTTTGATACTTATACTAAAAAACAAAAGGGGGGTATCCCCCCCTTGTCCACCAAGCGGTCAAACCCGATTACGTGGCGCGACGCTCCATCAAGGCCCAGGCAATGGTGCTGGGGTCTACGTACTCCAGCTCGCTGCCGGCTGGCACACCGCGGGCCAGTCGAGTCACTTTCAAACCTTGGCTAGTGAGCATTTCCGCCAGATGATGGGCGGTGGTTTCGCCCTCTGCGGTGAAATTGGTCGCTAGAATCACTTCCTGCACTTGGCCATCACTGGCTCGCTCTAGCAAGCGGTCAAATTGCAAGGCATCCGGCCCTATGCCTTCCAGTGGCGTCAAACGCCCCATCAGCACATAGTAAAGGCCTCGATAGCCATGCGTAGCCTCGATCATGTTTTGATCGGCAGGTGTTTCCACCACACACAACAACGCCGGATCACGGCGGGGATTGGCACAGGTTTCACAAATAGCTTGGACTGTAAAACCATTGCAGCGCTGACAGTGCTGCAGTGCCGTCGTGGCATGTTCAAGAGCCCGGCTTAATTGGTCGGCACCTACCAAGTCATGTTGCAACAAATGGTAGGCCATGCGGCGAGCGCTACGCTCACCCACACCGGGCAGCCGACGCAGAGCCTGGATCAGAGCCCGAAGCGGTTCGGGCTCTGCGATCTGCGGTTCGTTCATTAGAACGGAAGCTTCATACCGGGAGGCAGTGGCAGGCCAGCGGTGACACCCGCCATTTTTTCCTGCGAAGTGGCCTCGGCTTTGCGCTGTGCATCGTTAAAAGCAGCAGCAATCAAATCTTCCAGCATCTCTTTTTCGTCTTCCAGCAGGCTGGGGTCGATAGAGACACGGCGCACATCGTGGCGGCAGTTCATGATGACCTTGACCAGACCACCACCGGAAACGCCCTCGACCTCGATATCGGCCAAGGCTTCCTGGGCCTTTTTCATGTTTTCCTGCATTTGCTGCGCCTGGCGCATCAAGCCGGCAATCTGACCTTTCATCATGGTTTGGTTTTCCTGATTGATAGAAATTGACAATGGGCCATTCAGGCGGCCCGAACCAAAGGAGTGGCCTTGATTGACCCGGCTTTGACGCTGCCGTCAAAGTCCTGGATCAGGCTCAAGACAAAGGGATCCTGGGCAACCTGCTCTTCGGCCTGTCGCTGACGCTCGGCCAGCTTGGCCTGCTCCACGGCATGCGCGGTAGCATCGCCTGTATCCCCGTATTCGATCACCAACTGAATGGACTGGGCAAAATATTCCGATAGAACAGTGCGCAAGCGCGCTTTGCCCTGACTGCCTTCAGTAGCCTTGATTTTGGCACGCAGGTGGATTTCCTGGCCTTTCACGCCCAGCCATTCGCTCTGGCGGGCCAGTTCGGCGGCCCAGCCGCTTAAGGGCAAGCTGGTTGCCACGTCGGGCCAGGTTTCCGGTTTCATGCCGCCCAGTCGCACGGTGCGCGGGTTGTCCGAACCGCTCTGCGGCACGAGCAGGCCCAGTTCGGTGTCGGGCATGAAGCGATCAGACATGGACACAGACGGTACATCGCCGTCTTCTTCGGCACGAGCCGCGTCCATATCCAAAGGCTGGTAATTCTCGAATTCTTCGTCCATGCCCTCGGACAACCAGGCGGGCTCATCCGGGCCGTCCTGGGTAGAGGCGGCTGGCGGCGCTTCTTCTGCCACCGGGTCTACTCGGGCGGCAGCCTGGGCTTGAGACGACATCAGGGGCTGAGCACTGCTCTTGCCCTGGGCTTTGGAGGATTCTGCAGCGGGATCGGCAGAGGAGTCTGCCTGGTCTGCGGAAGTGGATTCAACGGCGGGCGGAGCGGATGGCGTTGATGCCGCTTGGGCGGCTTGAACAGCGCTGCTGTCAGCAACTGCGGTCGCCGCTTCTTGAGGCGAACTGGTCGTGGAACCGGCTTCAACGCTTGCGTCCGCTGGGGCAGATTCTGAAGTGTCATAGCTGACCCCCGCGCCGGCAGGCTCGGGAGCATCTTCCCAGGCCGGGACAAAGTCGTCGTCAGCAGGGATGGATTCTGCGACAGGCGCCGCTTGAGCTGCGGCAACATCAACGGCCGGGGCGGCTGCGGTGGCAGAGGCCTGTGCCTGCTCAGATGCGGCCTGTGGATCAATCGCAGGCTGGGGGGTTTTTGTTGCCTGTACTGCTTGTGCCGTTTGCCTTCTCTGTTCTGTTTGCGCCCCCTGCTCAACTTGCTGTGTAGACGCAGCAGAAGCGGCGGCATCAACAGGGGTTGCAGAAGCAGCCGGTACCGACGCAGCCTCTGAAGCAGCGGGAGCTTTCGCAGGAGCGGGAGCAGCCTGAGCGGCACCAGCAGTATCAGACCCCGAAGGCCCTGCTGGCGGTGGCACATACGCCGAGACGGGCTCGGGCAGCAAGGCCAGCATGCGCAAGCACGCCATCACAAAACCGGCGTACTCATCCGGAGCCAAAGACAGCTCCTGACGACTGTGCACCGCGACCGAATAAAACAACTGCACATGATCAGGCGAGAGTGTGGGTGCCAATTGCCGCACCGCCTCTGCCAACGGATCATCATCTGAAATCGTGCCAGGGATACGCTGCTCGATAGCGATACGGGACAACAAGGTTGCCAAATCCGCCAGAGCACCCGAATAAGACAGGCCACGCATGGCCAGATCATCGGCCACACCCATAATGGCCTGCGCATCGTAAGCGACCAGTGCTTGCAGCAATTGCGCCAAGTGGCGTTGATCAATGGTGCCCAGCATGGCTTGCACAGCCTGGGCGCTAAGATCGCCCGCGCTATAGGCAATGGCCTGATCGCTAAGCGATAAGGCATCCCGCATGGAACCATCGGCTGCCTGCGCCAGCAGACGCAAGGCAGGCAACTCGAACTGCATTTCTTCCTGGGTCAGAATGTCCTGCAGGTGGCCCACAATCGCAGGCACGGTCATCTGCTTCAAATTGAATTGCAGACAGCGCGACAAGACGGTGACCGGAATTTTTTGTGGGTCTGTGGTCGCCAGAATGAATTTGACGTGCGCTGGCGGTTCTTCCAGCGTCTTGAGCATGGCGTTGAAGGCGTGCCCGGTCAGCATGTGAACTTCGTCAATCATGTAGACCTTATAGCGGCCCGAGCTGGGGGCGTAGACCGCCTGTTCCAGCAGCTGGGTCATCTCTTCCACACCCCGGTTGGAGGCGGCGTCCAGCTCTACATAATCAATAAAGCGGCCAGCATCAATCTCGGTACACGCGCGGCAAACGCCACAGGGCTTGGAGGTGATGCCGGTTTCGCAGTTCAGCGACTTGGCCAGAATACGCGACAAGGTGGTCTTGCCCACGCCGCGTGTGCCCGTAAACAACCAGGCATGGTGCAGGCGCTGGGTATCCAGGGCGTGCGTCAGAGCGCGCACCACGTGGTCCTGACCAACCAGGGTGTCAAAGGAGCGAGGGCGCCACTTGCGGGCCAGAACGAGATAGGTCATGCGAATTCCGGACGGCGTGAACCATCAATACAAATAAGCGAAAGGAAAAGTGTACCGGATTCGGTGCTGAAGGGAAGCAGATAGACCGGGCGCGCATAACCCGATAAGCAAATGAAGTGGCGAGCCTGACTCCGGCACTGATTCTGCACGGCTGTGGCTGCTTCGTTCCCGACCTGACCAGATTCACCGCCGAACCATGCGGAGGGGCCCGCCGACAAGTAGTGTAGCATTAATACGGCAGCCAAAGATCGGCTCTCGGGAAATAAAGCGCCGCCCGCGCCGGTCGCCCATCCAGAGCCTGCACCTGCTCACAATAACGCTGCAATTGCGGTGCGTAGCGCTCCAACATACGCGCTGCAAAATCATCCTGACTTTCATGCTCGGCGGGCCGCCCCGTCTTGTAATCCACCACCAGCCAGTGATCTTCCTGGGAAATCGCCAAGTCGATAATCGACACCCGACCACTGACATCCAGCAAGGACCACTCCCGGTAGGCGCGGCTGACACCCAGCAACCAGCGACCACGCTCGGTCTGCACGGTTGCGGCAATGGCCTCAAACAAGGATTGGGCAGCCTCATCCAGGTAGGCGGCAGGCACCCCGGCCCGCAGCAACTGGCGACGCATGACGACGCGACCTTGCTGCAAACGCTCTACCGGCCATTCGTCCAGACCTTCACGACCCAGCTTTTCCAGCCAGTCGTGGGCAACCGTCCCAATGGCTTTTTCATGAGTCGTATCCAGGGACCACTGCCAGCTTTGATACTGTGGGCTGGCGGTCTGCAATTGCTCGGGTGGCGCAGCAGGCAAGCTCACCACACGCTGCAACAATGCCGCAGAACCTTGCCCCGACTCCTCTTGCTGCCTGCCCTGCTCGGCTTGCCAAACCGGCGCCTGTGGCTGCTCCAGGACAGGCCAGACACGGCTTAACAAGGAGCGGCCATCCGGCTCGCGCAGACCCTTGTCCTGGGTGATGCTCAGCTCCGCAAACAAGTGCAACTCCTGACGGGCACGCGTCAGAGCCACGTATAAAAGACGGTGGCTTTCCTGCTCGGCTCGGATACGTTCCCGCGCTGCCAGAAACTGCGACACCGGATCGCGTTGCTCGCTGCCCTTATGGCTGATCGGCCCCAGAATCAGGCGCTCGGCGCTGTGTTCCAGACGAATCAAGGGCTCGGAATCGGCTGCCGACTGCTTGTGCAAGCCAAACAAGATAACAGTTTCAAACTCCAGGCCCTTGGACTTGTGAATCGTCATCACCTCCACGGCCTTGCCCGTCCCTTGCGGGGTGGCATACAAAGACTCCACGCGGGCCTGCAATTGCTGCTGATCGGGCGGTCCATAGGGACACAGCTCCTCCAGCAGCCGCAAAACTTGTTCGGCATCGGCCTGATCGGCCAGGCTTGGATAAACCTGCGGCCCGCCCAAGCGCGTCCAGCATTCCTGCACCCAGGCTGCAAAAGGCATCAAGCCGCTGCGATTACCTTTATCCAGCAAGATCTGGCAAGCGAACAGCAGCCGGTCGCGCTCATTCGCATCCCAATCTTCAAAATCCTGATTGTGTGTGAAGAATTCCAGCCTGGCGGCCGGAGCTTCTCCGCCACCATCCGGGGGCGCCTGTGGCGTCATAGTCATCTTGCCTCGCTTGACCTCGCCGTCAACGGCGAGGTTCGCTCTCAGGCTCGTGGTCAGCTCGGCCAGGGTCTGCGTGGGATGCAAAGCGCACAAACGATGCAGACTCTCCAAACGCAGGCCGATCAATGGCGAGCGCAACACGGACAGCCAAGCCAGTCGATCTGCCGGGTGAGCCAAGGCACGGACCAATTGCACCAAATCCGCCACCACAGGGCGCTGCTGCAAGGGCTCCAGCTCTACCGCTCGGCACGGTACGCCCTGCTCGCCCAGCTTGCGCACCAAACCCTGCAAGTGCGAACGTGCTCGCACTAGAATTGCCACCGGATGCTCACTGTCCTGATAACGTTCCAGAGCTTGAGCCGCGCATTGCACCGCTTCTTGCACCGCACGTTCCTGAGCCGCTTGCTGCGACGGCACGGCATCCTCTCCCCGTGCCACCCGGAAATGCCAGGACGGATGAAACTGCACCGCCCACTCGGGAATATCAGGTTTGAAGGCAGTCGAGTGTTCATACGTGACCATGCCCAGATCCGGATCAGGTCGAGCCGGAAACAGTTGCGCCCCCACCCTATTCACCCACTCCACCAAACGCGGGTGCGAGCGGAAGTTATTGCTGAGATTGAGCGGCTCCAGCTCCACTTCACCTAAACGTCGCGCTTGCCAGACCTGCAGAAACAAACCCACTTCCGCCTTGCGGAAACGGTAAATGGACTGCATGGGGTCGCCCACCAGAAACAGGCTACGCCCATCACCCGGCTCCCAGCCACTGGTCAGGCGCTCCAGCAATTGCACCTGGGATTGGCTGGTGTCCTGAAATTCGTCCACCAGCAAATGACGTATGGACCTATCCATACGCAACAGCAGTTCGCCCGGCTCATCGGCATCGCCCAAGGCTTGCAGGGCACGTTGAGCAATCTCGGTGAAATCGACCTCGGCTTTCTCGGCAAAGCGCAGTTTCAATTGCGCCGCAGCCAGCCACAAGACCTGAATCAGATTGGACAGAACTTCTTGCTGCTGGGCGGAGTATTGTTCGGGCAGAAGGCGGGCACTGGCCAGGCGAGCAATCCAGGGCTCTGCCCCCAGACAATTACTCAACCATTCAGTCAGAATTTCTTTTTGCGCTGTTTTTGGCGGAAAGCCGTTACGCACGGTCAGGCTTTTGCGCAGATCGCCTTTATCCGTCAGCAACAAGGCTGCCAGACCACGCCAGCGCGGCAAATCGTCCATAACCGGGGCCAGATTGTCGCCTTGCCAATCGGCCAGGGCCAGTACATCGCCGCTTTCCAGATTCGAGGCCGCAAAGCAGGCCAAAGGCGCCAAAGTCCGTGCCCAGCCGGGTGGCAAAGCATCGCTTAGCTGCTGCAGTTGCTGCTCCACCACCTCGCGCAAGCTGTCTTGCAAAAGCGCCACGTCACCGCCCTGCCCCACGGCTGGCAGCCACTGATCGCGGCTGGCCAACATACCGGCCAACAGGGCTTGCGCCTGCAGCAGGTTGACATCCATATGCTCCAGAAAGCGCGCCACGCTAGGGACGCTTTCCGCCATTTCCAGCGTGGCCCAGGCCGCCGCTTCGTAATGCTCCTGTGCCTTATCAGTAATGGCCGGCACCCCGCCCAGCCCCGTAATCCAGGGCATGGCACGCACCAGGTGCGCACACAAGGAGTCAATGGTACGGATACTCAAGCGTGCCGGATAGGCCAGCAAATCCCACTGCTGTTCCTGATTGCGCTGCATGGCCGCGCGCGCCAGCTCCCAACTGCGTACGCGATAGGACTCGGCAGGCCGTTCCTGATTGGCAGCGGCCAGCTTCTCCAGCACTCGCGCATGCATTTCAGCCGCAGCTTTACGGGTGAAGGTAATGGCCACAATTTCTTCTGGCCGCTGCACGCGAGCCAGCAAAGCCAGAATTCGGTCGGTCAGCAGCTCTGTCTTGCCTGAACCGGCAGGGGCTTGGACCAGAAAGGAGGACTCGGGGTCCAGTGCCCGTGCACGGGCGGGGCTATCGCTAGGGACAGTCAGCATGACACCTCTCCTCCATTGTCTTGGAGGTCTTCCTGGAACAAACGTAAAAAGGGCAAAACATCGCAGTACAGCAAATCGTTGCGGTTCCAGATCTGGTTGGCGGCCTGCCCTTGCAGGAACTCATCCGCCAGACCTTCCACCGCCTGTTTCCACTGCGCGATTTGTGCGGTCCACTGCTGGGCACTTTCCAATTCGGTCAGGCCCTCAATATCCATGCCGGGCGCGGCCAAACCACTTAAGCCCACCTGACGAGCATGCAAGCGCACAAAAGCCAAGCCACTGACGGTTCGACCTTCATCCTGCAAGGCCGCGGCATAAAACGGCAATTGCAGATTCACAGGTCTGGGCCGCAGCCAATCTTTATCGGGTCTGAGTTCGCCTATGCCAGTTTTGTAGTCCATCAGCAACTGCTCACCATCGGCCAGATCATCCAGACGATCCAGACGCAGGCTCAAACGCAGTAAGCCACGGCTCCAGCTCAATTCCTGTTCCGTCGCGCCCAAGGCAAACGGCGGACGCTGGGCTTCCTGATGCGCGTATTGACTCAAAACAGCCAGACCCCGCTCCATTTCCAGGCTGCGCAGCACCGGGCCGTAATCGGCCAGCTCTTCCTGAGCGGCCTGATCAATACACACTTGCACCACGTCCAACAGCGAGTCCTCGCCAATCAGTTCGTGCAAGCTGTCCTGATCCTTCACACGCAGCCAGAACAGTTCGACGGCGCGGTGCAGAAACACCCCGCGTGTATTCATATCACCTACACGGGCGTAATCAGGCAAGGCCTGACCATGCAAACGAAACTTCACAAAAGCCCATAAGGGATTGCGGGCCTGCGTATCCAGCACGCTGATTCCGCCGCGTATGCGCTCTTCAAGCTTCAGGCTGGGGCCTTGCTCGTCCAGCAAGGCTTCCTGTGCGACGGCCTGCTCTGCCTGCACCGCCCAAGGCATTTCCAGCACAGGCCAATGCGCGATCAAAGGGCTGGGTCTGAGCTCTTGCTCCCCCTGATTCAAAGGCGCACTGAGCAAGACCTGGTTGCCACAGCGCAGCAAGGCGCTCAACATCCAGCGCGCCCACTCCAGCTCCCGCTCTGGCGTACTGCGCGGGGCTTGCACCCGGCGCAGCACTTGGGCGGGGATCAGGGGATTCGGTTTGACGGCAGCGGGCAAAATATCATCGGTCAGGCCCAGCACCCATACGGCATCCCAACGCCCGCCTTCCGCCTCCAGAAAGCCCAGCACATCCAGACGGGAGCGCGGATCACGCTGTGGCTGGAACAGATTTTCACGGGCCATGCGCGCCAGAGCACTTTGCGCCTTCAAGGCACTGATACGGCCCAAGACAGGGGCTTGCTGCGCCAGTTGCAGCAGCAGGGCCTCCAAAGCTTCCAAGGTTTGAAACTGGGCGCTATCCAAACGATTGGTTCCGGGAAAACCCAAAGCCTCCAGGCATTGACGCATCACTGAAGCCCAGGTATCCACCCCTTGAGCGCCGGCCGACACGGACTCGAAGCGCTCCACCGCCTTGGCCCAGGCCAGGGCCAGTTCGGGCGTATGAAAGCTGAGCATGTCGGCAAATTCTTTGCGGCTCACTTGCGTGATGCGATTGTCGCGCCAGGCCTTGTCAATACGGGCACGGCCGCCTGCTTCGGACTGTTCTGCCTGACACGCTCCCAAACGCAAGGCTTGACCCAGCATGGCCGGCTCGGCCTGCCCCTTGGTCGCCAGGGTAAACAGGGCTTTCAACCAGGCCAGGGCTGCTTCAACCACGGGCCACTCGGCCAAGGATCGGGCCGCTGCCACGTTATAGGGCAAGGCGCCTTGATCCGTGTGCATGGCTTGCCGCAAGAGGCGATGCACCAGCGGCAGTTGCGTTTCCAACTGCGCCGCCACAATGGCTACCGTGCGATCCGGGTCCTCATCCAATTGACGACGCGCCCATTGCACCGCCAGGCGCCATTCCGTATCCGCATCCTGCGCCTGCACCCGATGAACTTCCGTGGCCTGCGCCTCTTCGTGCTGCAACTGCAGAATCTCCACTCCCATATTCTGCAAACCCATTAAAAGGCTTTGCAGACGCGGCGAGTATTCATGAAAACCATGCAGCACCATATAGCGATGACGCATGTGCAAGGCGCCGGCCTGCACCGCTTTCAGCACGCGCTCGGCAGCCAGATTCGCGTCATCCAGATCCGCCTGCTCCAGGCTTTGCCGGTAGTGAGAGCGCCATTGCATGAAGCGTTCAAAATCTATGCTGGCCTCGCCGGGTTTGAGCTCAATATTCCATTCATCCAGCAGGGTATCGGCTTCACAGGCCAGACGCGCTGCCTGGCCGACATCCAGGAAGTAGCCCTCTTCCTCGCACTGCTCGATGCTGTGTTCCCAGCGCTGCAAGGCGGCGAAGCGATCCATCTGGTGCGCAGCCGGTTGCCATTGCTCGGAAAAGCAGAGCTGATCGCTGGCCTGTGCCAGCCACGCCCCCAAGGGCACGATTTCCGGCACGGCGACCGTCCCGCCCGCTCCAGCCAGACGGGCCGACAAATGTCCCAGCAGGCGGCGCGCGTAGCGCTTGTTCACGGTTAACACAACCGTTTCGGCACTATTGAGCTCCTGCAATTGAGCCATGGAAACAGCAGGGGTGTCATACATAGAGAAAACCAGTTAAGGTTGCAAGGAAACAGAATGGCCAGCAACGCTGATCCGGCCATTGTACCGGCGCTCTATCCCTAGATTGTTCACGCCCTTACACTTATCGCCATGTCTAGTTCAAACACCCCCAATACCGAATTAACCGGCAGCCTGTCGCTGCGTACTGGCGAGCATACCTGGGGTAGCGCCCGCCGTATGGCCTTGCTGGCGGCGATCGCCGAGCAGGGGTCGATCTCTGCCGCCGCCCGCCATATTGGCATCAGCTACAAAGCGGCCTGGGACGCCATCGACATCATGAACAATATGGCGGGCGAGCCTCTGGTGCTGCGTAGCACCGGCGGCCATCGTGGTGGCGGCGCCACCCTGACGCCCAAGGCCATCGAACTGCTAGAGCTGTACCAAACCTACGACCGGCTACATCAACGCTTCATGAGCCGTATTGGTCGTTTAATGCCTTCCGTGGCTACTCAGATGGAGTTACTCCAAACCATGATCATGCAAACTTCGGCTCGCAACCAATTGCCCGGTATCGTTACCACGATCAAGACCGGTGCCGTCAACGACGAAATTCATGTGGATATTGGCCAGGGCCAAACCGTTGTTGCCTCCATTACGCGGGAAAGCACGGAAAACCTGGGCCTGCGTGAAGGGCAAAAAGTTCTGGCCTTTCTGAAAGCATCGTCAATCATGATTGGCACGGGCGACACCCGCAATTCGCTGTCCGCACGCAATCAGTTACCCGGCACGATTACCGATGTCATCACCGGTGCCGTCAATGCAGAAGTCCGTCTGGAGCTGCCACAAGGCCTGACAGTGACCGCCAGCATCACCCTGGACAGCACCCAGCGTTTGCATCTGGAAGCGGGCCAATCCGCCTATGCTCTGTTCAAGGCATCCAGCGTAATGATTGCTACGCTGTAAGGGCTTCCAGATCCGCGCTGCGACAACACTCCAAGACGCGTCCGTCGCGAATGCGATAGACCTCTTGGGCCAGGACTCTGGCATCTTCAGGATCGTGCGTAATCAAGATCGTGGGAATATCGATCTGGCTTTGCAACTGCGCCAGTTCAGCCCGCAAACGAACACGCAAATCCTGATCCAGAGCCGCCAAAGGCTCATCCAACAAGAGCAACTGAGGCTCAATCGCCAAGGCTCGCGCCAAAGCACAGCGTTGCTTTTGCCCGCCCGACAACTGGGCGGGGTAGCTACTTAATACCGACTCCAATTCAAACGCGTCTACCCAACGCTGGGCAGCCGCAGGCATGGCCCGCACGGAGCGGTTGAACAAGCCCCTGTTCAGACCAAAGCAAATATTCTGTGCGGCGGTCAGATGTGGGAACAGGCCGTAGTCCTGAAACAGGTACGCCACCCGACGCTCGCGCGGCTTCAGGTTGATGCCTTTTGCGGAATCAAAGTAGACCTGATCGCCAATCTGAATGCGGCCATGATCGGGCCGCAGCAAGCCCGCCACGCTTTGCACCGTCAAGGACTTGCCCGAGCCTGATGGCCCATACAACGCAATATGACGAGCCTCGGTTTGAATCTGAATGTTCAATTCAAAATGACGAGCCTCGCTAACTACGGTGCGTTGAATCTGTACCTTCAGGCTCATTGCATCCCTCTTTTACGGCGTACGTGACGGGGTGACAAAGCACGGGTACTCCACAAAACCAGCACACAGGTAATCGAAATAATAGCAACCAGCACTAAAGCCTGCTGATCTTCCCCTGCCTGCACCGCCTCGTAAATGGCGATGGACATGGTTTGGGTACGCCCCGGTATGCTGCCCGCAATCATCAAGGTTGCACCGAACTCGCCCAAGGCACGGGCAAAAGCCAGCAAAACCCCGGCCATAATGCCACGCGCCGCCAAAGGCAGGCTGACACGAAAGAAGATGGCCAAGGGCCTTAAACCCAACACACTGGCGGCATCTTCTAATCGTGGGTCCACATCCTCAAAAGCCGCACGCGCTGCCTTCAATATCATGGGAAAGGCCACGACTGTGGCGGCAATCACCGCGCCCTGCCAGGTAAAGATCAGCTCTATCCCCATACTGGAGAGCCATTGCCCTACGGCACTACGCCGACCCAATAGAACCAGCAGGTAATAACCGATAACCGTAGGCGGCAAGACCATGGGCAAGGTCAGGATGGAATCAAGCAGGTCACACCAACGCGACTGCCAGCGCGACAGCGCATAGGCAATGCCTATGCCCAACACACAAGCGAACAAGGTCGCCCAGCCGGCGACCTTGAGCGATAAGCCCAGGGGAATCCAAAATGAAGTCATCCGGCGATCAACATCCTATCAAGGCTTGGCAAAACCGTATTTTGCCAGCACTTGCTGCCCGGATTCAGACATGACGAAATCTTGAAAGGCCTGAGCCTTGTCACTACGGCCTTCACGCTGCACCAGAGCGATGGGGTAAGTGACAGGTTCAGTCGTCTTGAGCACCTCCAGCACGTGCACCTTGTCTTTCATGATGGCCGCGTCAGTCGCAAACACAAAACCGGCTTCCACCTCACCACGGGCGACGTAATCGAGCACCTGGCGTACGTTCTGACCCAGGATTTCTCGCTGTTTCACGGCATCCCACTGACCCGCTTTTTCCAAGGCAGCCTGGGTATAGCGGCCCACCGGCACCACGGCCGGGTTACCCAAAGCCACGCGTTTGACATCTGCTTTGTCCAGATCACCCACGTTTGTCACATTGGCAGGGTTGTCGCTTGGCACAATCAGTACCACCTGATTCTGCACAAAATTCTTGCGGGTAGCAGGGTCCACGACCTGGGCTTCTTCCGCCTTGTTCATAGCCTTTTGGTCTGCCGAGGCAAACACATCGACAGGAGCGCCGTTGACGATTTGCTGCAGCACGACATCCGATGCAGCGAAACTGGTCAGCACTTTGGTGCCGGGATGCTCTGCCTCAAACTGGCCAGCCAGTTCCTTGAAGGCATTGGTCAGGCTGGCAGCGGCGGCCACCACCAATTCATCGGCTTGCGCAGTGCCTTGCAAAAACAGGGATAAGGCAGCGACCGATACGACTCGTTTGAACATTGTTTTCTCCTCCAGGACGGGTGTAACGAATGAGTATAATCAGGAAATATATATAGGTATATAGCGTATATCTACCCATCTGCTGAATGAAGCTCATCACCCCGGAGTGATAGCATGATGGCTTTCCTGCTTCATTCCGGCTCCCAAAGGCTCGCTGACAGCCACGCTTTCCGAATTTTTCATCCCCATGACGCAAGCCAGTCTGATTTCCGATTTCATCACCATGCTCTGGTTGCAGGACGGCCTGTCCGCCAACACGCAGCAAGCGTATCGGCAAGATCTGGAGCGCCTGAAGGAGTGGGCTCAGCAAGAGCGCGAAGGCAAAGCGCTGGAGCAACTGCAAGCCAGCGATTTGCGCGAATGGATGGCCAGCCAGGCCGGTCAAAGCAAGGCCAGCACGGCCAACCGCAGGCTGGCCACCTTGCGTCGCTTTTACGATTGGACGGTGCAAGAAGGCATGCGGCAGGACGACCCCTGCCTGGAACTGAGCAGCGCCCGACAAGCCCCGCGTGTCCCGCATACCTTGTCTGAAGAACAGGTAGAGCGCCTGCTGGCCGCACCGGACATACATAATCCCTTGGGGCTGCGTGACCGCTGCATGCTGGAAACCCTGTATGCCAGCGGTTTACGCGTCACCGAACTGACCGAGTTGCCTTTGCAAAACCTGAGCCTGAGCGATGGCGTGCTACGCATCGACCAAGGCAAGGGTGGCAAAGACAGGCTGGTGCCTCTGGGGCAGGAAGCCTTGCACTGGATTGAACGCTATATGCAGCAATCCCGCCCTGCCTTGCTGGGCCAGCGTCGCAGCGATTTTGTATTTATTACCGGGCGCGGCACCTGCATGAGCCGCCAGTCCTTTTGGTTGATCGTCAAGAAATACGCGCTGCAAGCCGGAATTCTGGCCCCCTTGTCCCCGCACGTTTTACGCCACGCTTTCGCCACCCATTTGCTCAATCACGGGGCCGACCTGCGCGTGGTACAGATGCTTTTGGGCCACGCCGACATTTCCACAACCCAGATTTATACTCATGTGGCACGTGAGCGCTTGAAAGCCTTGCACGCAGCCCATCATCCACGCGCCTGAGCGCACTACCAAGATATGGCTAAAGAAAAACACGTCAGCGAAACACCGGCCACGCAGTGGCTACGTAAAAATGGCATTTCCTTTACCGAACATAGCTACAACTATGTCGATCATGGCGGAGCCATGGAAGCAGCAGCCCAACTAGGTCTGGACCTGCACCGGGTGGCCAAGACCCTGATCATGGAAGATGAAAGCGCCAAGCCCCTGATCATCGTGATGCACGGCGACCGAGAAGTCTCTACCAAGAATCTGGCTCGTCAAACGGGCGCAAAGAAAATCGCCCCCTGCAAGCCAGAGGTGGCCCAACGCCATTCGGGCTATATGGTTGGCGGCACCTCGCCTTTTGCCACTCGCAAAGCCATGCCTGTGTGGCTGGAAGAAGAACTGCTGGAGTTCGACACGATTTACATCAATGGTGGCCGACGCGGTTATTTGCTGGGTATCAATCCCCAGGTTCTGATCGACAAACTGGGCGCACGCCCAGTACAGGCTGGCCTGGAAAAAGGCTGATCCCACTTAGCGGCAGGTATAAAAAAGACGGCGCTGTCAGCCCGTCTTTTTTATATTCCGCGCTTGCTTGAACCATCAAACGCCGCAATAAACAGCCTAGTTCTGCTCCCTGCACTTCCTGCCACGCACGGCCACCACCACCACCACCACCACCACCACCTCCTCCTCCTCCTCCTCCTCCCGCAACTGGAACTGGATAGCCGCGCACTGCAACACTGTCCGCCCAGTCGCTTTTCACCAGACAAGGTGATTGCACCGCTTTGACATTTCGCCAGATAATTCAAATCTGAATAATAAGAGGGGACCCCATGTTTCAATCCTTGCGCCAGCCCGCCGTAATGACGGTGACTTTGGCAGCGGCTGGCATCCTGATGGTTACCATGGGGATACGCCAATCCTTTGGCCTATTCGTCGGCCCGATTGATAAGGCAAGCGGCATGGGCATTATGTCCATCAGCTTTGCCATGGCCGTGGGCCAGCTTACCTGGGGGGCGATCCAGCCTATTGCCGGTGCCTGCTCCGACCGCTGGGGCCCGGACCGGGTTCTGATCGCGGGCCTGCTGATTCTGGCATTGGGCTGTGCAGTGACTCCCTTTATAGGCACAGGCCTGGGACTGACCTTGACCTTGGGCCTACTGGCCAGCGTTGGCTCGGGTGCGGCCAGCTTCTCTACCCTGATTGGCGCGGCCGCCCAACGAATTCCTGAGCACGCACGCGGCCAGGCCTCTGGCCTGATCAATGCCGGCGGCTCCTTCGGACAGTTCGTCTTTGCTCCCGTCGTGCAAAAGCTGATCGGTTGGGTGGGCTGGATGTCGACCTTTTGGGTTCTGGCTCTGACCGCCCTGCTAACCCTGCCCCTGATCCGCAAACTAAGTCCTGGCAGCAAGGCCCAAAAGACAGCCGCCGCCCCCCGCCCCGCTCCTGTTACCAGCGGTCCGGGACTGGCCGAGACATTGAAAAACGCCATGACAGATCGCAGCTACTTGCTGCTGAGCCTGGGCTTTTTCACCTGCGGTTTTCACATTGCTTTTCTGGTCACCCACCTGCCGGGGGAAATCGACCTGTGCGGACTGCCGCCTTCAGTAGCAAGCTGGTCCTTGGCCTTGATCGGCCTGGCCAATATCTTTGGCAGTATCGCCGCCGGTTCCTGCATTGCCCGCTGGCGCAGCAAGTATGTGCTGGCGCTGATGTATGCCTCGCGCGCCGTGCTGATCCTGTGGTACTTGATGATGCCTAAAACCGATCTGGTGTTTTACATCTTTGCCATCGGCCTGGGTCTGACCTGGCTGGCGACCGTGCCACCCACCGCCAATATCGTCGCCAAGCTGTTTGGCACACGTTATCTGGCCACCCTATTTGGCTTGGCCTTGTTCTCGCACCAGATCGGTGGTTTTCTGGGGGCGTGGCTGGGCGGTATTGCCTTGACTCGTTTTGGTGACTACAGTTGGATGTGGTGGGCTGATATTGTGCTGGCCGTACTGGCTGCCATTGTCAATCTGCCGATACGCGAAGCCAAGATCAAGATGCAGACGGCTTAGGCGTCTCAGGAGTAAAACCCTGCTAAACCCCAGCAAAAACTGCAGTCCCAAAAAGAACGCTTTTTAACGGCCCCTTCATCAAAAAAACCCGCCATCATTGGCGGGTCTTTTATTTGGCGTACACATACGTCCTCTTTGCACCGGAGCAATACGTCGCCCCACAACAGAGTTCTTAGAACATGGTGTTGCTATTGGCAGCCTGCTCCGGCACGGCCTGAATCACATCCCAGTGCTCCACGATCTTGCCGTCTTGCACCCGGAAAATATCAATCACGGCCTGTCCGCGATCGGCCTTGCCATTGGTCGAATGCACATGCAGATAGACCAGATCCCCGTCTGTGGCACTGCGCACAATCCGCGCACGAGACTGCGGGTTCTCTTTGAAATAACCACTAAAGTAGCCCACAAAAGGCGCCTTCCCGTCCGGCACTTCCGGGTTGTGCTGGATATAGTCCTCGGCCACCACTGTCGCCGCTTCCTGCACCTGATGCTTGTTAAAGAAGCTATCGTAAAAATTGACCACTAGCGTGCGATTGCTTTCTTCCTGAACCACATCACGAGTCGGCGAATTGGCAGCCAACGCTGCATTTGTGCTCAACAAGAAAGAGCCCGCCAATAAAACTGGAGATACCCATCGAATTAACCCTTTCATCAGCCCCACTCCTTGATCAATAACCTACGGTAAAGCGCTGGCGCGAATGGGCAGGATGTTCAATCTCGTCCACCAAAGCGATGGCGTAATCCTCATAAGAAATCTTGCTGCCTTGGTCGGAGACCAAAAGACTGTCTTGGCCCACACGGAATTTGCCCGTGCGCTGACCGGGACCAAACTCTGCCGAGGGCGACAAGAAAGTCCAATCCAGCTCTTTTTCCTGACGTAGCTGATCCAGAAAGGCAATCCCCCCCAAGGCTTCGGTACGATACGCATCCGGAAATGCGGGCTGATCAATCAATCGCTGACCGGGAGCCACTTCAAGACTGGCCGCACCACCCACCACCAGATAACGCGGCACACCAGCCGCGCGAACTGCCGTGATCAGCTTGGAAGGATCCGACGAGGCGAAACGAACGGCGCTAATCGCCACATCGTGACCTTGCAGTAGCGCGATCAAACCGTCCAGATCATTCACATCACCCTGAACAGCCGTGACATTGGGCAGGCTGGCAATTTTTTCAGGATGGCGAGCAATCGCTGTCACTGTATGACCACGATCAGAGAGTTCTTTCAAAAGGCGCGAACCGACTTCGCCAGAAGCACCTATCAATGCAATACGAGACATAACCGCTCCTTGTGTGCTCAAATAAAGACCTGGTCTATAAAGTAGACCATTAAGCGTGATGCTAGACAGTTTTTTGACAGTCCACAAGAAGTCACGCCGGCCATACTAGGTCACACGCAAGTGACTATTGAACACAGGAGAGCAAGTCGCCATGTCCTCATCAAGCGCCACTACACAGGCTTGCAGCCTGATACAGGAAGAGTTCGAGCAACCCTGCCCCATCCGGGATGTGCTGGACCGAATTGGCGATCAATGGAGTCTGCTGATCCTGGAGTCCCTGGCACCGGGCACGCTGCGCTTTAACGAACTAAGTCGGGAAATCGGCGATATTTCCCGTCAGATGCTCTCGCGCACACTCAAGCGCCTGGAAACGGATGGGTTTGTACAACGAACCTTGTACGCAGAAGTGCCGCCACGCGTGGAATACACACTGACCGAACTGGGGCAGTCCTTTCTGGTGCCCATGCGGGAACTGGTGAAGTGGGCAGACATTCATCATGCGCGTATCTGTCAGGCACGCCGGGAATCCAAATCGGGCTAACAGTAGCCGGATGCACCCGGCGGCGCATTACGCCCCACCTCCTGTATTCACCAGCCCCGTTTGCAAGCAAGGCCTGAACGAACGGTCCTACCCCTGCCCCGAATGCCAGTGCCCGCCCTAAACCTAAACCGGAGGGGACGACGCCTTGTCAGCCCCAGGTCGACAACAAAAAAGCCGCATTACGCGGCTTTTTCTATCTACGGGAGCCAAGGCCTCAAGCCGCGCTGGCTGGCAAGCCAAACACCCGGTCAAAGGTCCAGCTAAAGATAAAGGAGTAGATCAAGAAGAACACCAGAATGGCCACTTCCATCCGCAGCGCTTCCATCAAGCCAACCTGATACCACCACATATACAAAGGCACGATGGCAATCACCAGGCCAGCCTCAAAACTGACGGCATGCACGCTACGGCGCAACAGGCTACGGCCTTTGACCGTTTGGCGAGACTCCCAATACTCAAAAGCGGTGTTGAACACGTAGTTCCAAACAATCGCAATCACCGAGATCGCCACCGCGATAGGCGCGGACTCCGAAGCCTCTCCACCGGCAAAGTAGGCCAGCAGGAAAGAAGAAAAAACAATGGCAAAAAACTCAAACAAACCCACGTAAAACACGCGGCGTTTCCAACCTTGGAGTGTCATGGCTAAGCTGCTTATGCGCACGCCCCTCAGCCCCAAGATCAAGGAGCCAAGAGAACAGTGCGATTAAAAATACGATGGCGGGCCCAGCAGGAATCGAACCTGCAATCTTCCCTTAGGAGGGGAAAGTTATATCCATTTAACTATGGGCCCGGCGGGCTTTCTGTGGAGTGGGCCCAAGCAGGCCAGACGCCACATACACGGCAGGAATTCAGGCTTTACAACATATAAGGGCAGATCCGACGCCTTTTCTTGTCTGCAAAAAACCGGGTGTTTTCCTGCCTGCTGCTACTGAAAGTGCTACAGCAAAAAGGCGGTTCAACCTACCTGTCCTGCCTCTGTGCGCTTGTCAGAAAAGCAGCCGCAAAGTGTACCAGCTAGACCGCAGAGGTGAAAGGTTTGAAACAGCTTCACAAAGCGGCCCCAAGATACGCCAGACAAGCCTAAAAGCATCCAGACCACGAATGACTCCGTAGTCCAAAAACCGCCTCAGCCCCCAGTCTGGAAAGGTTTTCCCTGCCTTGCCGCTTACTGAAAAAACCCAAGCCCCGCCCACAACGCCATTTTCAGCCCTTTTTAGGACAAACCCCAATCTAAATATGTTGTTAATATATTTATAAAATATTAAGATCGATCCCATGCTCTGCCCCTGGCCGTCGGCCTCTGACAGAGCTGGACTATAAAAAAACCACTGGAGACAAACATGAATTCCAAACTTGTTGCATCCACCTTGGCTGGCCTGTTTTTACTAAGCGGCATGGCCTCGACACAGGCAGCCGAAATTAGCTGGCGCGTCCCGACTTCGGTTCCCGAAGGCTCCCCGTTTTATCAGAATTTTCTGGAGCGTTTTGCAAAGAACGTGAAACTCATGACGGGGGACCGTGTCGAGATTCAGCCCTTTGGAGCCGGAGTAATCGTTCCCGCCCTTAAAGTCTTTGAAGCGGTAGAAACAGGCGTGGTGGAAGCGGGCCACTCCACCTCCAGCTATCTGGTCAACCAGGACCCAGCCAATGCCATTTTTGCAGGGTATCCCGGCGGCATGGGGCCCGATGCCTATCGCGTCTGGCTCTATGAAGGCGGCGGCAAGGAAAAGCTGCAGGAACTACGTTCCAAAAATGGCCTGAAAACCATGATTGTGGGGCTGGGCTCCACCGAAGTGCTGGCGCACTCCAATACCCCAATCCGAACCGCTGAAGACCTGAAAGGGCTGAAGTACCGAACCTCCGGCGCCTGGGCCGATGTGATGAAAGACTATTTCGCTGCGGTTCCCACGGTTGTGCCTCCTGGTGATACCTACACCTTGCTGCAACGCAAAGGGGTCGATGCCGTGGAATGGGCAACTCCTTCTTCCAATACCCCAGAAGGTTTTCATCAGGCGGCCAAATACATCGTCGTACCGGGTGTGCACCAGCCTACTTTTATGTGGGAAGTCGTCCTCAAGCAGGAAACCTGGGACAAGGTGCCCGCCGATCTGCAGCCACTCATTGAGGCCGCCGCTGAGCTGACCACGCATCAATCGCTGGACTACTTCTATAACGCCGACATCAAGGCCATGGAGAAGTATCGCCAGGGACGCAACGAAGTCATCACCCTGGATCCGGCCTTCATCAAACAATTGGCCGAGGCTGGCAATGACTGGGTACACAAGAAAGCCGAGGCCCAGGCGCAGTCCGGCAACGACTACATGAAAAATCTGCTGGCGGACTACGATGGTTTTCTGACTCGTTGGCGCAGCGAGAGCAATTACCTGATCCGCGACTAAGTCCTACTTTCTGAAGGAGAGCTGCCATGCTGCAGCCTATTTCAAAACTGATCGACTTTGTTGCCCTTGTCAGTGCCAGGTTGGCGCAGTTTGCTGCAGCCATCCTGGTCACGGCCATGGTGTGGGAAGTCTTTGCCCGCTACGTGCTGCATGCGCCAACAGTCTGGGCCTTCGATATCGCGTACATGATGAACGGAGCCATTTTTCTGCTGGGCATGGCCTGGGTCATGCGTCAGAACGAACACATCAGCATTGATGTGGTTCGCAAGCACTTACCCAAGTCCTTTGCCCGTATTTCAGATGTAGTCCTGTACTTGCTGGTGCTGTTTCCCCTGTTTGCCGTATTGAGCAAAGTTGGCATCAACAAAGCCTGGATGGCCTGGAAGCTGAACGAAGTTGAAATGGTCAGCCCCTGGGCCCCCGTGATGTGGCCGTTCTACGCCTGCATTGCCATTGGTCTGGTCGCCTTCACCTTGCAACTGCTGGCGCATGGCTTGCGCTGCGCGGTCAACGGGCAAAGCCATACTGAGGTCGAGGTGAACCCATGAACCTATGGATTGCCGGACTGATGTTTCCCGCTCTGTTTCTGCTGGTTTTTCAGGGCATGCCCGTGGCGTTTGCACTGATCCTGCCGGCTTTTCTGGCGGGTTGGTACGCCTTTGGCCCCATGGTCTTTGATCAGATGTACGGTGCTCTGTATGGAGCGGCCACCAACCATATCCTGTCAGCGATTCCCATGTTTGTGCTGATGGGGGCGCTGCTGGAGCGTTCAGGTATTGCTGCCCGCCTGTTTCGCACCATGCAATTATGGCTAGGTGGTCTGCCAGGCGGGCTGGCCATTGCCACTATCGCCATGGCCGCCACCTTTGCCGCCGCAGCCGGTGTGGTGGGGGCGGTAGAGATCATGGTGGGGCTGATGGCCATCCCGGCCATGAAACGCTTTCGCTACAACAACTCCCTGATCGCCGGCACGATCTGCGCTGGCGGGTCGCTGGGCACCATGATCCCTCCGTCGGTGGTTGCAGTCGTCTACGCCTCCCTGGCACAGGTTCCGGTGGGAGAGTTATTTGCTGCCATGCTCTTTCCGGGCCTGTTGATGACCACGCTGTTTGTGGGCTACATCCTGATCGCCACCACGCTCAAACCGGAGCTGGGGCCTCGGGCGGACGACGAGGATATGCGCCGGCCATTGGGTGAAAAAATCAGTATTACGATGCGTGGTCTGGTTCCCATGATGCTGCTGATCATCGCCGTTCTGGGCTCCTTGATGAAAGGGATTGCATCGCCCACCGAGGCCGCTGCCCTGGGCGCGGCAGCCGCCGCTGTCCTGTGCATTTTCTACCGTCAGTTCAACTGGGACGTTTTCAGTGGAGCATTACGGATTACGGTACGCATTACCGCGATGATCATGCTGATTGTGGCCGGAGGCACCATGTTTACCGGCGCCTTCGCTGCCAATGGCGGCGCCAAGCTGGTACACATGCTGACCAGTGATCTGGGCCTGGGCAGCACCGGTACGATCATTCTGTTTCTGGGTATCGTATTTTTGCTGGGCTTTGTGCTGGACTGGACTGCCAACGTCCTGATTTGCGTGCCGCTGTTCCTGCCCTTTATTGTGGCAACAGGACTGGACCCCTTGTGGTTTGGCGTGATGGTGATTGTCGTTATTCAAACCAGCTATCTGACACCGCCCCTGGCCTCATCCATTTTCTACCTCTTGTCCATTGCCCCCAAAGACATGACATACGGACAAGTTTGTCGAGGTGTAATGCCGTTTGTTCTTGCTCAGTTACTGACCTTGCTGATCGTGGCGCTGTTTCCCGCGATTGCAACCTGGTTACCCCAGCAAGTCTCCGGCTTTTAACGTCATTTTTTGTATTGGAGTCTCTGTGAGTAGCGCCCCTGCCCCTTCTTCTCGTGCCGCTGAAACCGCTTACCAAGCGATTGAGCAGTTAATTGCCACACTCAAACTGGAGCCTGGTCAGGCCATTGTGGAAAGTGATCTGGTGGAAATGACAGGTTTGGGGCGCACCCCCTTGCGTGAAGCCCTGATGCGCATGGTAGCCCTGGGATTGATCGAGCAGCAGCCCCGCCGTGGTCTGCGTGTCAGTGAAATCCGTGTGGCTGAACACTTGACCCTGATTGAAACGCGCCGGGTTCTGGAGCGCCTGATTGTGCAGGGCGCTGCCCGCTGGGCAAGCCCGGCGCAGCGCAGCGCCTTGCTCGGCCACGCCCAGGCCATGGTCGATGCCGCCAACGCCAAGGATATCGACGCCTATATGCTGGCCGATCAGCATTTGGACGAAGTCATCCACCAGGCCTGCCGCAACACCTTTGCTGTGCAAGCGGTCACGCCCATGATCGTTCAGTGCAGACGATTCTGGTACGCCTATCAATACGAAGGCGACCTGGAAGCCGGCGCCCAAGCTCATTTCACACTGGCTGAAGGCATCCAGGCTGGAAACCCCGACTTGGCCTTGCAAGGCTCTGAAACGCTAATGGCCTACCTTAGCGCCTTCACCCGCAAGGTCATTGAGTAAACCGATAGACCAACGACTAATAATCTGGAGACATCATGAATCTGAACGGAATTCTCGTTCCCATCGTTACCCCGTTTGACGCCAACAACCAACTAAATGAAGCTGCTCTGGAGCGCCTGGTCGAGTGCTTTATTGAAGCCGGCGTGGGTGGTATCGTGGCTTGTGGCACCACGGGCGAATACTACGCACTGAGCGTACAAGAGCGCCGCCGCGTGCTGGAGATTGTTGCCAACACCGGCCGTGGCCGTACAACACTGATTGCCGGCGTGAACTCCATGTCACCTGCCGAAGCCATCAGCCGAATCCGCGAAGCCGAGGAGTTGGGTTACGAAGCGCTGATGCTATCCCCCACTCCTTACAGCCTGCCGGGCCAAAATGAAGTGGTGGCGTATTTCAAAGAAGTCGCCGCCGCCACCGAACTGCCTATCGTCATGTACAACTTCCCAGCACGCATCGGCATCCAGATCGAGCTTGAGTCCGTTTACGAACTGGCCAAGGTCAAGAACATTGTGGGTATCAAGGAGAGCAGCGGTAACTTCAGCCGGGTAGTGGCCATGGTCAATGCCAATCTGCCCGATTTTCAGGTGGTGTGTGGTTGTGATGACCAAGCCGCAGACTTCCTGTTCTGGGGCGTCCGTAGCTGGATCAGTGGCGGGGCCAATGTGTTTCCGGCCGAGCAGGTTCAAATGCTCAAAGCGGCAGAACAAGGAGACTGGGACAGCGTGCGCCGCATGATGGCCGCCATGCTGCCCGCCATTGCCGCCATGGAATCGGGTAACTACAACCAAAAAGCCAAACTGGGTTGCGTGCGTCACGGCATTGATGTCGGTTCGGTACGCCTGCCCCTGCTACCCGTCGACGCGCAGGAACGGGATGACTTCCTGGCACAAATCAACGCTTACCAAGTCGAACAGGAGGCTTGAATGTCTACACAGAAAGAGACGGTCTTTGAGTTGGCCCGCGCCGGCAAGCTGCACGCTTCCCATTTGATTCCTGGCCACCCAACCACGGCTGCGGGCTTGCTCGATAACATCAGCCCTATTGACCTGACCGTGATTGGCAAAATCGCCGCTGGCCAAGCCTCGGATGTAGAAGCGGCGGTCACTGCCGCACGCGCAAGTTTTGAATCCGGGCAATGGTCCGAGCTGTCTCCGGCTGACCGTAAGAAGATCATGCTCAAGTGGGTGGCCTTGTTGGAGCAACACGCCGAGGAACTGGCTGCGCTCGATTGTGTGGATGCAGGCAAACCCATTACCGAATGCCTGAACACCGATATGCCAGCCACCATCGACACCTTCAGTTGGTATGCGGAAGCGGCTGATAAATGCTTTGGCCGAATCTCCCCCACTGGCACAGAAGCACTGGGTTTGATCACCAAAGAACCCATTGGTGTGGTGGCCGCCGTATTGCCCTGGAACTTCCCGGCCCAGATGTACGCCTGGAAAGTGGCCCCAGCCCTGGTATGCGGCAACTCGGTGATTGTGAAACCATCCGAGCTGACCAGCCTCAGTGCCTATCGCATGACACAACTGGCGCATCAGGCAGGCATCCCGGAGGGGGCGCTCATTCTGATCACAGGCACAGGAGAAGAAGTAGGAGAACCGTTGGGACGACACGAGGACGTGGACATCGTGTCGTTTACCGGCTCCACCGAAGTGGGACGCCTGTTCCTGAAATACTCTGCGGAAAGCAATCTGAAAGAAGTCGTGCTGGAATGCGGCGGTAAAAGCCCTCAGGTCGTTTTTGAGGACGCCCTGCTGGACGAAGCGGTTCCCTCCATCTTGGCCGCCGCCTTCTGGAACATGAGCGAGAACTGCAGTTGCGGCTCCCGCCTGATCGTACACAGCAGCCTGAAAGACACACTGCTACACAAGCTCAAGCAGGGCTTGGACTCCTGGAAAGTGGGCTTGCCTACCGACCCGGATGTGTCTATCGGACCGATGGTCGAAAAAGCGCACTTTGAAAAAGTGGTCAGCTTTCTGCAGAACCCCGGTAAAAACGCCCAACTGGTCCATGGTGGGCGTGTCCACAGTGACTTGGGCAGTGGCTGGTATATCGAACCCACCATCTTCGATCACATCACCCCGCAAGACCGCCTGTTCCAGGAGGAAGTGTTCGGCCCCATCCTGGCCGTCACGACCTTCGAGACAGAGGAACAAGCCATCGCCTTGGCGAATGACACCCAATACGGCCTGGCCGCCTCCATCTACACACTGGATGTACGGCGCGCACAACGTGTCTCACGCAAGATCAAAGCAGGCACCGTGTCGGTCAATGGTTTTTCCGAAGGGGATATCACCGCGCCTTTTGGTGGCTTCAAACTGTCCGGTTTTGGCGGCAAGGACAAGGGAATGGAAGCCCTGGATCAGTACCAGCAAACCAAGGCGATCTGGTATGTGAATCAGTAATCCGCTCCTTGCGCGGCTCAGGCAGTAATAAGCAGGCCGCTGTACACCGCCCCCCAAACTTCTGGACATGAAAGCGGGGGGCGGTTCTTGTCCGTGAGCGGATCCGGATTCTTGAGCCGGTATAACATCCTGCTTCCAGGTCTCGTCCGGCCCACTCGGCATAGGGTGTTCACGATGTGACACTGGTCATCAGCCCTCAGCGGGCAAAACAACACTAGTAGAAAAAAGCCCCCCGCTCCAAGGGCACAGTCTTGTCGGTACACACCCGTTTCAGCTCCTGCGCGAACAACTTGTCCACCGGACGCTGCTGACCGGCCACCCGTGTAAAAAGCGCGATCGGTGACAGCCCCCATTCAAAGGAATACGGCACGATGGCCACCCCGGATACCCGTACCAGTTCCTCGGCAATTTCAGTGGGAACCACGGAGACGGCCCGGGAGTGATTCACGATCAACTCACCGATCAGCTTGGGTGAAGACGTTTCCACGCTGGGCACAGGCTCGGGCAAGCCCGCGCGTAAAAACAGGTTGGCCACCTGCCGTCGCATGGGCGTACTGCGCGGCCCCAGAATCCAGTCCAGATCCTGCAACTGCGACCAGTCCAGCTTGCGCCGTCCCAGTCGGCCTGCCAGTTCCCGACTGGCAATCAGACGCGGTTGCTGCGCGTACAAGGCCTCATGGCGCAGCCCTTTCATATTCAGATCCGCAGAGCTGCGCGCCACCACGGCATCCAGGGCATGATCACGCAATTGTTCCAGCAGGGTTTCCGTCAAACCTTCGGTAATGCTGACAGAAACCACCTGTCCCTGAGGGCGGGTCGCCCGCAAGGCCGTAGAAACCAGTTTGCCGGACACAAAAGGAATCACACCCAGACGCAAATGCGCTTGCCGCCCCATGCTGTGCGCCTGCAAATCCAGACTCAACAATTCCATGTCCTGGACCATCGCCCGAGCGCGTGAAATCACGATCTGACCTTGGGGTGTTGCCTCCATGCCACGGGAGGAGCGCAAAAACAGCGGCGTGCCAAAAACTTGTTCCACCTCGGCCAGGGCCTGGGTCACCGCAGGCTGGCTCATCGCCATTAAATCCGCCACTTTGGTCAGCGAACCCAAGCGTTCGATCTCGATCAGCAAGGCCAAGTGGCGCAGCTTGAGTCGTTGCACCAAGCGATGCGCGATTTCGTTTGATTCCAAGCCCTTACCTCTATCCATAAGCATTTACTAATAGGGTAATAATAAGCCCTAATACCCGGGCCTGTTTAATTATCTACACTTGTTGAAAACCGGCAGTGACGCACTATTCGCCACGCCTTCCCTGGATTTCACCAAACCCCTATTTGGCGCCTGAGCAAAAGGACACGCAATGAGTTCACCTGTAGATCGACAAGCCGCCCTGGATTACCACGAGTTCCCCATTCCCGGCAAAGTCACTATTGCCGCGACCAAACCTTTGGTCAGCCAGCGTGACCTGGGCCTGGCCTATTCCCCAGGTGTTGCTGCCGCCTGCGAAGAAATCGTGGTTGACCCACAAAATGCCTTCCGCTACACCGGCCGTGGCAACCTGGTGGGCGTGATCTCCAACGGTACTGCCGTGCTGGGCCTGGGCAATATCGGTGCCTTGGCCTCCAAGCCCGTGATGGAAGGCAAGGCCGTTTTATTCAAGAAGTTTGCTGGCCTGGATGTCTTTGATATCGAAATCAACGAAACCGATCCCGACAAACTGGTGGACATCATCGCCGGCCTGGAGCCTACCTTCGGGGGTATCAACCTGGAAGATATCAAGGCACCCGAGTGTTTTGAGGTTGAGCGCAAGCTGCGCGAGCGCATGAACATCCCTGTCTTTCACGACGACCAGCACGGTACCGCCATCTGCGTGTCGGCAGCGTTTCTGAACGGCCTGAAAGTTGTCGGCAAAGACATCAAGAAGATCAAAGTCGTGACCTCCGGTGCCGGTGCGGCCGCTTTGGCGTGCCTGGATCTGATGGTGGACATGGGTCTGCCTGAAGAAAACGTCTGGGTAACGGACATTGATGGTGTGGTCTACAAAGGCCGCCCTGGCCACCAAGTGCCCGAGCTGGCTCGTTTCGCCAAAGAAACCGAGGCCCGCAAGCTGGCGGACGTCATCGAAAACGCCGATGTGTTCCTGGGCCTGTCCGCCGGCGGTGTGCTGAAAGCTGAAATGCTGCAAAAGATGGCAGACCGTCCTTTTGTGATGGCGCTGGCTAACCCCACCCCCGAAATCCTGCCTGAAGTGGCCAAAGCCGCCCGCGACGACGTGATCATGGCAACTGGCCGTTCGGACTTCCCGAACCAGGTCAACAACGTGCTGTGCTTCCCCTACATCTTTCGCGGTGCGCTGGATGTGGGCGCCACCACGATTACCCGTGGCATGGAAAAAGCGGCTGCCCGCGCCATTGCTGCTCTGGCCGAAGAAGAGCAAGACGAAGCAGTAGCCGCAGCCTACGGTGGTTATGGACTGAGTTTTGGCCCCGAGTACCTGATTCCCAAACCCTTTGATCCCCGTCTGATCGTGCGTATCGCCCCCGCCGTGGCCCAGGCGGCCATGGAAGAAGGCGTGGCAACCCGCCCTATCGCCGATCTGGAAGGCTACATTGCCAAGTTGCAACAGTTTGTCTACCACTCCGGCGCATTCATGAAGCCCGTTTTTGCCATCGCCAAGCAACTGGTGCGCGAAGGCGGCAAGGCTCGCATCGTCTTTACCGAGGGCGAAGAGGAGCGTGTGCTGCGTGCCGTACAAGTGATTGTGGATGAGAAATTGGCTCACCCGATTCTGGTGGGCCGCCCTGCCGTACTGCTGTCCCGCATCAAGAAATTCGGTCTGCGCCTACGTTTGGGCGTGGATGTGGAAGTGACCAATCCGGAATCGGACGACCGCTTCCACCAGTACTGGACCACCTATTGGGAAAAAATGTGCCGTCGCGGGATCAGCAAGGAAATGGCTCGCGTGGAAATGCGTCGCCGCCTGACGCTGATTGGCGCCACCATGGTGCACCTGGGCGATGCCGATGGCATGATTTGCGGCACAATCGGCTCCTACCACAACCACCTGCGCTACATCGACGAGATGATCGGTCGCAAGCCCGACTCCAGCGTGTACGCCGCCATGAACATCCTGCTCCTGGGCGAGCGCACACTTGCCCTGACCGATACACACGTCAACGACGACCCGAATGCGCAGGAAATTGCGGAATACACGATTGAAGCGGCCCGCATGTTGAGCACGCTGAGTCTGGAACCCAAGGTAGCCCTGCTGTCGCGCTCTAACTTCGGTTCGGATTCAGCCGCCTCCGGCCCCAAGATGCGCGAAGCGCTCAAGCTGATTCACGAACAGGCACCGGACCTGCAAGTAGAAGGCGAAATGCACGCCGACTGCGCGCTGGACGAGGCCCTGCGTAGCCGCACCTTGCCTAACTCTTCGCTGACAGGCTCTGCCAACCTGCTGGTCTGCCCGAACGTGGATGCCGGCAATATCAGCTACAACCTGCTCAAAACCGCCGCCGGCAGCAACGTCGCCATTGGCCCCTTCCTAATGGGTGCCAATGCTCCTGTGCATATTCTGACTTACAGCTCGACCGTACGCCGCATCATCAACATGACAGCCCTGACCGTACTGCAAGCCAATCGTGGCTAAGCCTTAGGGCTGACATAAAAAACCGGCCTGCAAAGGCCGGTTTTTTTATTACTACCTCTGATTCAAACCTTATTCCAGCTTGATATTGCCTTTCTTGACCACGTCATGGGCCCAGTCGTACTGCTCTTTGATTTCCTTGGCGAACTCTTCAGGCGAATTACCCGAAGGTGTTGCTCCCTGCTTTTCCAGGGCAGCAATAATTTCAGGCTTTTTCAAGGCCTCAACAGCGGCTGCATGCAACTTGGCAACAATTTCAGGAGGCGTACCCTTAGGGGCCAGCAGACCATACCAGGCTGGACTATTTAGCTGCGGGTAACCTTCCTCAGCCAGGGTCGGCACATCTTTGAGCGCAGGCAGACGTTCGGGCCAGGCAATCGCCAGGGCGCGTAAATTACCAGCCTGAATCTGAGCCATGGAGGAAGGCAAGTTATCAAACATGGCGTTGATCTGGCCACCAACGGCATCGGTCACAGCAGGACCGGAGCCCCGGTAAGGCACATGGACGATGTCTGTGCCGGTTGCCAGCTTGAAGGCTTCACCAAACAAGTGCAACACCGAGCATGTCCCGGAGCTGCCATAAGAATATTTACCGGGATTCGCTTTCAACTGCTGCACGAACTCTTTGAAGTTTTGTGCCGGAAATTTGGGATTGACCTCGATCACGTTGGGCAGGTTGGCAAAGTTGCTGACCGGCAAAAAGTCTTTCAAGGGATCATAGGGCAGATCATTGGGACGGCAGGCGGGGTTCACGGCCAAGGTCGAGACAGTCGCGATCGACAAGGTGTAGCCGTCAGGTTTAGCGCGAGCCGCCTCTGCCGCTCCAATAGCGCCACCGGCACCACCCTTGTTTTCTATCACCATGGACTGACCCAACACTTCGCTCATGCCCTTGGTCACAATACGCGCCACAATATCGGTGGAGCCACCGGGCGCAAACGGAACAATGACGCGAATCGCCTGATTAGGGTAATCCGCTTGAGCGTGCGCGACATTGGCCGTGCCGATCATGGACAAACTTGCACAAAGGGATAGCAGTGCAAATTTCTTGGGAAACTTCTCTATCATGGGAACATCTCCTCTTTCGTCTTTTTGTAGATCCATCCCCTGGGTAAGGGGAACCAAACAATAATAGCGCAGCTAATCCCCAACCATTGTTAATTGTGAAAGCAGATACTTACAGGGGATATACCTATATCTGCCTTTAACGACCGTCATTATGACCACCATTTTTCCGCTGATCCTGCCCGATTTTCTGTTGATTGCACTGGGGGCTTTGTTGCTGCACCGCTTCCATTTCAGTCGGGATTTTTTCCAGGGTGCTGAAAAACTAGTCTATTACGTGCTGTTTCCTGCACTGCTGTTTGATTCCATTACCCGTATCCCCCTCAATTTGGCTGACACGTGGCCTCTATTAGTGGCTGCCGCTGTTTTAATTTCTGTCGGCACCTTACTGGCCTGGCTGGCCCTGCCTATTCTGAAACCCGAACTTTTGCAGCATGCGGCCCTGACCCAATGTGCATTTCGCTTCAATACCTATTTAGGGATGTCCCTGGCCAGCGCGATTGCTGGCCCACCGGGAGTGGCGGTCATGGCCTTGCTGGTGGGTTTTTCGGTTCCCATGGCCAATATGGTGGCCGTCACCGTGCTGGCGCGTGGGCAACAAGGCCGCATCGCAATCGAGCTGCTTAAAAATCCCCTGATCCTGTCTACCGTAGCGGCATTGGCCTGGAATCTGGCTGGTTTGTCCGTACCAGGCCCGGTTCAATTGGCCTTTAGCCGCTTGGGGGCCTGCGCCTTGGGGATTGGTTTACTGTGTGTCGGTGCCGCCCTATCGCTGCAAGGCTCGCGCCGGGCGGGCGCACTGATCAGCTGGATCACGGCCATCAAACTGCTGGCTTTGCCCCTGGCTGCCTTGGCAACTGCCTGGGTGTTGGATATGAGCCCACTGGAGCGCCAGATGTTACTGGTGTTTGCCGCTCTGCCTACGGCCTCTTCTGCCCACGTCCTGGCTGCCCGTATGGGGGCCGATAGCCGCATGGTCGCGCTAACCATGTCGATCGGCACTATACTAGCGGGCTTGACCATTCCGCTGTGGTTATCCCTTGCTACCTGATCCTCGCCTATGAATCCGCATGCGTTGACCCTGTCCTTGCCTGACGAGGACGCCACCACCGCCTTGGCCGAACGACTTGCTCCCTTGCTTAGCGGTCAGGTGCCTGGCGTACCCCTGGGGGGCCGAATTCACCTTCATGGTGATCTGGGCGCCGGTAAAACCCACTTCGTTCGCGCCCTGTTACGAGCCTGCGGTGTTACCGGTCGTATCAAAAGCCCCAGCTACGCTTTACTTGAAAGTTATAAAGTTTCTAGCTTATACTTCTATCATCTTGATTTCTATAGATTTAGCGATCCACGAGAATGGGTCGATGCAGGTTTTCGCGATATTTTGCAAGACAATGCCGTTGTGCTGATCGAATGGCCCGAAAAAGCAGGGGATTTATTGCCCGAGCCCGATCTGGATTTACACCTGGATTATTGCGGTGACGGTCGTTTGGCCACTCTGGATGCACACAGCGCCAAAGGAACGCTATGGATTACGACACTCGCCCCCAGCCTGCAGAAGTAGCCCCCGCCGGCAAGGCCCGTCGCCGATTCGTCGCCACGGCCACTACCCTGTTCCTGCTTCCTGTCATCCCGCGACTGGCGAACGCCAGCACCATCGTGGCCGTCCGTACCTGGCCGGCTGACGAATACACCCGCGTCACCCTGGAAATGGATAGCGAGCTCAAGGCCGAGCACTTCACGCTGGAAAATCCCCATCGCATGGTGGTGGACATCCAGGGACTGACCATGAATCGCACTATCGAGGAGCTGGTTTCCAAAGTCCGTCCTAACGATCCCTATATTCGCTCGGTGCGTGTGGGCCAGAACCGGCCCGACGTCGTGCGTCTGGTGCTGGATCTGAAACAGCCCATCGCCCCCCAGATCTTTACACTCAAGCCTGTTGGTGAATACAAGTACCGTCTGGTTCTGGACTTGTACCCGCGCGTGGCCCAGGACCCGCTACTGGCCCTGCAAATTCAGGACGACGATGACCCCTTGGCTTCCGTGCTGGAAAGCCTGGCTCAAAATTCGCCTGACGCTCCAGTGCCGACTGTCCGAGGGCAATCCCTGCCACCCGCTGTGGCACGGACTCCCCCACCCGTCAGCACCCCGCCCCGCGCTCCTTCGCCGGCGGCAACACCTGGCACACCCAATCGTCCTTTGTTGATTGCACTGGACCCCGGTCATGGCGGAGAGGATCCCGGTGCCATTGGTCCGGGTGGTACGCGCGAGAAAGATGTGGTGCTAAACATCGCTCGACGTTTGAAGCGCCTGATTGATGCGCAGCCCAATATGCGTACGTATTTGACGCGGGATTCAGACTTTTTCGTCCCGCTGCAAGTACGTGTGCAAAAAGCTCGACGGGTAAAGGCGGATCTGTTTATCAGTATTCACGCAGATGCCTGGATCAAACCTAGCGCGCGTGGCTCGTCCGTGTACGCTTTGTCTCAAAACGGGGCAACCAGCTCGGCGGCCCGTTGGCTGGCAAAAAAAGAGAATGATGCCGACTTGATCGGCGGTCTGAACCTGGGTTCCCATAACCGGCAGGTCGCGCAAATTTTGCTGGACCTGTCTACGGCTGCCCAGATCAACGATTCGGTAAAAGTGGGCTCGCGTCTACTGGGCGAGATCGGCAAGATCAACCGCCTGCATAAACGTCGTGTCGAGCGCGCCGGTTTTGCTGTGTTGAAAGCCCCCGATATTCCTTCAATTCTGATTGAAACGGCATTTATCAGTAATCCGGAAGAAGAACGTCTGCTGCGTAGTTCCTCGCATCAGGACAAGATCGCCCAGGCTATTTTGACGGGCATTCGAGGCTATTTTGCCGAATTCCCGGCATTGGCCAGCCGCAGTTGAACCGTAAAGCCCCACACAAAAAGCGCACCAGATTTCTGCTGCGCTTTTTTTGATCTTTGGCAATGCCCACCAGCGTAAACTCATTTCATCAGGCCCCGTAGTCGCTACACTAGCCGTATTTCTTTTTACGGCGCCGTTACGTGAAAACAGGTTAACCAGTACTCATTTCCAAGAGATAGTCGATGAGACAAACAAGGGCTCTATCCACTTTCTTTCGCCGTTCCAACAAAGCCTCATTGTGCCTGTACAGTCCGGCTCCTTACCCGTCTCCCCTGCCCTTCATCCCAGGCCAGGGTAGTCCGCGCGCCTGTCGCGAATCACCTCCCTGATCGGCTCACCCTGCAGCCATGTGCTGGTCGGCTCAACGACCAGGCACACACACACCCTGCCATGTCCTCCGAGCGTTCTTGCATTGGCTTCAAACGACAAGGAAAAAATCATGAAATCCCCCCCCTGCCTGCTTATTGTGTACCTATGCCTGTCCCTGATAGCCGGGCCAGCCCGTGCTGATGACGACTGCGATGTCCCAGTACAGCAATGGCAAAGCCGGGATGCGGCCCTGGAGCATGCCGCTCGTCTGGGCTGGCAGGTGCAACGCCTGAAAATTGACGACGGCTGCTATGAAATTCGCGGCCGGGATGCTCAAGGCCGTTCGTTCAAAGCCAAGCTTGACCCGCAAACGCTACGCATCGTGAAAATGAAAGTGCGCGAGGGTCACGACAAGCCGGAGCGCGAACGTGAGCGCGAAAGGAATCACTGAAGCCTGCACTTGGCCGCCGTCCTTCCTGCCCTCAACCCTGAAGTTGTTTCCCTTTGATCACACCGGAGAACCATCATGTCCAAGCGTTTTCTTCTCACCACCCTGGCTGCAGCCTGTACCGTGGCCCTGCCCTCTTTAGCGCAGGGCCGTACCGTGGCACTTTCCACTACCCTCAAAGACTACGGCGGTGACGGGGCCTATTTGGCCGTCTACCTGACCGATGCCCAGGGCGCGTATGTACGCACACTGTGGGTCGCCGGCGGCAAAGCCAAATACTACAAGCATCTGGCAGACTGGAATCGCTTGTCCGCCAGCGATGGCCAACGCCTGCAAGGAGTAACCGGCGCCAGCGTCGGTGCCGGGCGCACTCTGGAGGTGACAGCAGAACTGGAGGATGCCCTGATTGACGCCGGCTACGAGCTCCGTGTCGATGCCGCCGCCGAAGACATGCGGGATAGCCCATCGGAAATCCGTGTTCCCCTGACTGCCGCCAACGCGGGCTCGCCACAGACAGGCAAACAATATATTCAATCCCTGACCTATCAGTTGCAGTAAGGAACCTACATGATCTGGCGATTCGTCCATCGATGGCTGGGACTGGTAGCAGGCACCCTCGCGCTGGTACTGGCCATCACAGGCACGATGTTGGCACTTGAGCCCTTGCGCAACGCCCTGCAGGCCGCTCCCACCGAGTCCGACCTGCCGCTTGCCACACTGGTGGAGCGCGTAAAGAGCACTGTCCCTGGCGCAGAAGAAATTCGTCATCTGCCATCAGGCATCTTCGTGGTCTATGCGTTTGAGAACGGACAAGCCCGGGCCATACGTGTGGACCCGGCAGACGGCAAAATCCTGGGAGACTACCAGGCCTCCCTGCTGCCGCGTTGGGTCAAAAACCTGCATCGCACTTTCTTGATGGACGACCCAGGACGCATTACAGCAGCCATGGTTGCTCTGGCCATGTTGACCCTGTCTGTGTCCGGACTGGTGTTGCTGCTGCGTCGAATGGGTGGCTGGCGGGGACTTACCGGGCCCGTGCGTGGCACCCTCCCCCAACGCCTGCATGTACTGAGCGGCAGGGTCATTTTATTGATCCTGGCCCTGTCCTCAGCCACGGCCCTTTACATGAGCGCCAGCACGTTCGAGCTGATCACGCTAAGTCCGAGCACGGAGCCCGAAGTGAGCTCGCAAGCCACCGGACAGCCGCCGCTTCCACCGGGCCAGATCGACCTGTTGCAGACTTTACGTGTGCAGGATCTGCAACGGCTCAATCTACCAACACATGAGGACCCTCAAGACACTTGGCGCGTTCTCACTGTTCAGGGCCAAGGCTGGGCGGACCAGTACCAAGGTCAGACCTTGGCCTGGGAGCCGTCGACCCTGGCACAACGCCTCTACGACTGGATCTTGCTCTTGCATACCGGAGATGGAGCCTGGCTGTGGGCCATTTTTCTTGGCCTATCGGCAGCGTGCATACCCTTGTTCTGGTACACAGGTATCCTAATGTGGTGGCAAGCGCGCCGCAGCCGTCCCACGCTTAAAGGCAATAGCCCACTGGCCCAGGCCGACAGTCTGATTTTTGTCGCCAGTGAGGGCGGCAGTACCTGGGGGTTTGCGCAAGCGCTGCACGACGCACTCAAAGCCATGGGTCGTCAGGTACATACCACCACGCTGGAGAACTGGCGAGTACCACCAACGGCCCGCCAGGTATATATCCTGGCCGCCACTTACGGTGAAGGCCAGCCGCCCGCCCACGCACAAAAAGCACTCAAACAGATCGCCAGCCAGCCGCCCACTGATGCTCAAGTCGCGGTTTTAGGGTTTGGGGATAGACAGTTTCCTGACTTTTGCGGATTTGCCAACACGCTCGAGCACGCCTTGCGGGAGCGGGGATGGAAACCTTTGCTGGCGCTAGAGCGTATTCATCAGCAATCTCCCCAGGAGTTTGCTCGCTGGGGACGAAGCCTTTCTGACGCGCTGGGGCAAGCTGTGCCGCTTGCCTACCAGCCTCGTTTGCCGCGCATGGCAACCCTGACACTGCTGTCACGCCAGGACTTTCCCGGTGCTACGGGTCAGCCCGCCGTCATCCTGCGCTTTGCGCTGCCCGACCAGCCAGTGCCCCGCTTCGCAGCCGGAGACCTGCTGGGCGTTCTTCCTCCCGGCGAACAGTCAGTCCCACGCTACTACTCACTGGCCTCAGGCAAACAGGATGGGTTCGTGGAAATCTGTGTGCGATACACAAGCGGTGGTGTTTGCTCTCCGTATTTGCATCGCCTGCAGATCGGAGATCAGATTCAAGCCTTCATCCGGCCCAACCCCGGCTTCACGCTGACCGGCTCCCGAAGCCCGGTGGTGTTGATTGGCGCGGGCACCGGGGTGGCTCCGTTGGCCGGTTTCATTCGCGACAATAGGCGACATCGTCCCATGTACCTGTATTACGGTACTCGTGATTCCAAACAGGATTATTATTTTGAAAAGGAGCTCAAAGACTGGCAGACCCAGGGCCATCTACACCAATTGCACACAAGCTTCTCCCGAATGCCTGATGGTGGCGGTTATGTACAGAACGCCGTACAGCGTGACGCCCAACAGATCCGCACCCTTCTGGAAAAAGGCGCGCTTGTGCGTGTTTGTGGCAGCCGCCCCATGGCTCAGGCAATCAGACAAGAACTGGACACTATTCTGATGGATATGGGCAAAAACCTGGCCTGGCTCAAGGAGAACGGGCGCTATGCCGAAGACCTCTTCTGACGTTCGACGCCTGACACTGAACGGCCCAACCATGGGCACGCGCTGGTCCGCCCTTGTGGAAACGACCGATGCCGTGGAGGTAGCAGACCTGCAACAAGCGCTGGCAGAGGCCGTTCACCAAGTGGATCGGCAAATGTCCCCGTGGCTGCCCGACAGCGAGCTAAATCGGCTCAACCGGACCCCTCCCGGTACATGGCTGGACCTGCCCCCAGAAATACTTGAGGTGTTAGCCTGTGCCCTGGAGATCAATCGTCGCAGCCAGGGCGCTTTTGACCCTGGCCTGGGGGACCTGGTAGATGCCTGGGGTTTTGGCCCCGCCCGACATGAGCCCGATGCTGCCGCCATCCGTCGTGCCGCTCAAGCAGGTTCTACCCCCGCTTACGAAACACTGGAACTGGATATGGCCGCCGGCCGCGCCATCAAACACGCTCCCCTACAGCTAGACCTGTGCGGGATCGCCAAAGGCTATGCGGTAGACCGTATGGCCCTGGTGCTGCGTCAGCACGGCCTTGATCACGCCTTGCTGGCCCTGGACGGAGAACTTCGCGCCCTGAACAGCCAGTGTCATGGCCAGCCTTGGGCGGTAGCGGTCGAATACCCCCAGGATGGACGGCGCTCCACTCACAGCGTGGTTGAACTGGATAATCTGTCCATCGCCACCTCGGGCGATTATCGGCGCTTTTTACAGCTCGGTGATATCCGAGTCGCACACACCATGGATAGCAGGCATCGCGCACCTGTGCGCAACGATATCGCGTCCGTAACTGTTCTGGCGCCAGACTGCATGCGGGCCGATGCCTGGGCCACCGCCTTGCTGGTCAGCGGCAGCGATGGCATGGCCTTGGCACAACGCATGGGCATAGAAGCGCTTTGGCTACTGCGTCGTGACAATCGTTTGACCACCGTTGGCCTGGGGCGGTTTAGCGAAGCGCCAGCATCGCCAGCAAAGGCATGATGAAAAACGGGACGCCTTAGCGTCCCGTTTTCGCACGGCCCAGTCGTATCAGGCAGCGGACTCGACAGCCTATAAAGCGGCATCACCCTTGCTCTTGCGTTTGAAGATCTTCCACAAGGCCCCGGCCACAACAGGCACCGCGGCAGCCGCAATACCAATCAGCACGATAGTATTCAAATGCGCCTTGATGAAAGGCACGTTACCAAAGAAGTAGCCCAGCGTAATCAAGCTGCAAATCCATAAAACCGCGCCTGTCATGTTGTACATCTGAAAGCGCCAGGCATTCATGTGCCCCACTCCCGCCACAAAAGGCGCGAAGGTACGGAACAGAGGCAGGAAGCGGGAAATGACGATGGTCTTGCCACCATGCTTTTCATAGAAAGCATGGGTTTTGACCAGCGCACGGCGATCCAGGAATCGGGATTCCTGGGTAAAGACTTTCGGGCCTATATACCGCCCCACGTGATAGTTCACGGTATTGCCCAGCACCGCCGCCACGATCAGCAGGCCACCGAGCATCACCGGGTCCAGCATGCCCGAAGCGCCAAAGGCTCCAGCAATAAACAGCAAGGAATCGCCCGGCAGGAAAGGCAGAACCACAAGCCCGGTCTCGCCAAATATAATCAAGAACAGAACAAGATAAATCCAGGCCCCATACTGCTCGACCCACACCCCCAGGTATTGGTCAATATGAAGGATCATGCTGAGTAAATCGGGCATAGTTCCACACCAAAATAACAATCCAGTCAGCCCAATACTGACCAGACCGACACCATAGATCAAGCGGTTAAAATAAGCCGCTACCGTTTGAAACCCGTTGAACGTGTATGGTTCAACCCTGAATACACACAAGGCCAGCCGCCCTATGTCATCAAGACGCCGTATTATCCCACTCCCTGACTTGCTTGTAAGCCAAATTGCAGCCGGTGAGGTTATTGAGCGCCCGGCATCTGTGCTGAAGGAACTGCTGGAAAACGCCATTGACGCCGGTGCCAGTGCCATCGAAATTCGTCTGGACGGCGGCGGTATCCGCCGCATCTCTGTCAGCGACGATGGTCACGGCATCACGCAAGAAGAATTGCCCTTGGCGCTGCTGCAACATGCCACCAGCAAGATTCGCTCGCTCGAAGAGTTGGAGTCTGTGGCGTCCATGGGCTTTCGGGGTGAGGCCCTGCCCTCGATTGCCTCGGTCGCCCGTCTGACGATCAATTCGCGCACCCAGGACGACCCACACGCCTGGGAGTACTCGCTAGGCCAAAGTGAACCTCAACCGGCCTCTGGGCAGATCGGCACGCATGTGGATGTACGCCAGCTCTTTGACGAGATCCCCGCCCGTCGCAAGTTTCTGCGTACGGAAGGCACGGAGTACGGCCATTGCGTGACTGCGCTGGAGCGCATTGCCCTGGCACAGCCACAAATCGCTTTTCGCCTGTTTCACAATGACAAACCCCAGCGCCACTGGCGCAGTGGCACGCTGGAACAGCGCCTGCTGGATATCTTGGGCAAAGAGTTTATTGAGCAAAGCCTGCCCGTCGCCCAGGAACAAGGCCTGATCAGCTTGCGTGGTCTGGTGATTCACCCTGCCCACGCTCGCCCAAGTGGAGACAAGCAGTTCCTGTTTGTGAATGGCCGCTTTGTGCGCGATCGTACCGTGTCTCATGCCATACGCAGTGCGTATGCCGATGTGCTGCATGGGGATCGCCAACCCGCCTATGCCCTGTTTCTGGACATTGCCCCCTCCACACTGGATGTAAACGTACACCCGGCCAAGCACGAAGTCCGCTTCCGTGACAGTGGTGCCGTGTACCGCTTTGTGCTGCAATCCGTGGGACAAACCTTGGCGCAAGGCAGTATGGCCGGTGAAACGCCTATTGCCGCCATGCCTTTGCCTGAAGGTGCCACCCAGCCCCAAGCGCCAGAGACACCCTACCCTTCCCCCGTTCCTGGCGCAGCAGGCGGCTCCTATACCAGCGGCGAACCCGCCATGCCATATAGCCATCCGGCTCGCCAAGGCTGGCAATCCAGCTTCAACATGCGCGAACCTTCCGGAGGTGGTGCAGACTGGAAAAGCATGTACCGCCCGATTGAGCCTGTTTCCAGCAACACCCCCGTCACCGACTATCAAAGCGACACGGATAGCCCGACCGACGAATTTCCCTTGGGCATGGCGCTGGGCCAATTGCACGGTATCTACATTCTGTCGGAAACCCGTCAAGGCATGATTCTGGTGGACATGCACGCCGCCCACGAACGTGTGGTCTACGAACAGTTAAAGCAGGCGCTGGATGGTCGTGAGCTACCTCGCCAAGACTTGCTGGTCCCCGTGGTCTTTGGCTGCTCGGAAAGCGATATCGCTTTACTGGATGAGCATCAGGAGACCCTGGCCGAGCTGGGTCTGAGCATGAGCCCGGCAGGCCCCACCACGATGGCCGTGCGCGCCGTCCCTGCCCTCCTGGCGCAAGGCGATATCGAATCCCTGGCCCGTGCCGTGCTGCGCGATCTGGCCCAGGTAGGCTCGTCACGCCATCTGGATGAACAGCGCAACGAACTACTCTCGACCATGGCCTGCCATGGTGCGGTACGTGCCAATCGCCGCCTGAGCATTCCCGAGATGAACGCTTTGCTCCGCAAGATGGAACAAACTGATCGGGCCGACCTGTGCAATCACGGCCGCCCCACCTGGTTCCAATGGAAGCTCAGCGAGCTGGACAAACTTTTTATGCGTGGACAATGAACGATTTACCCATTCTGTGCCTGGCCGGCCCGACGGCCAGCGGCAAAAGCGCAAGCACGCACACCTTGGCGCAACACTGGCCAATTGAAGTGATTGTGATGGACTCGGCCACGATTTATCGTGACATGGATATTGGCACCGCCAAGCCCAGCGCCGAAGAACAAGCGGCCATTCCCCACCACTTACTGGATATTCGCGACCCAGTTGAAAGTTATTCGGCGGCGGAATTCGCCACCGATGCCACCCGACTGATTCAGGAGATTCAGGCACGCGGGCATTATCCCGTCCTATGTGGCGGCACCATGCTGTATTACAAAGCCTTGCGTGAGGGCTTGAACGACTTGCCACAGGCCGACCCTGCCATTCGCCAGCAACTGGATGAACGCGCCCAGGAAATTGGCTGGCCCGGCATGCACGCGGAACTGACCCGCATCGACCCGGTAACAGCCGCCCGACTGGCTCCACGCGATAGCCAGCGCATTCAACGTGCGCTGGAGATTTTCCATATCAGCGGCAAAACCATGAGCGACTGGCTCAAGGACAAGGCCCAGCCTCAAGAAGGCAGCCATCGGTACGTCACCCTGAGCCTGGAACCGGAAGACCGATCCTGGCTGCATAAACGTATTGCGGTTCGCTATCAAGACATGATCAAACAAGGGCTGCTGCAGGAAGTAGAGAAGCTTTATCAGCGCCCTGACTTGCATCCCGGCCTGCCCTCTATTCGTTGTGTGGGCTATCGGCAACTGTGGTCGTATCTGGACGGCGAAGTCAGCCTGGACCTGGCCATTGAACAGGCTATTGCCGCGACTCGCCAACTGGCCAAACGCCAATTGACCTGGCTGCGATCCGAACCCGAGCGTCAGCAATTCAACTGCCAGAACCCGCAAGCCGCCGAGCAGATTGTGCAAGCGGCACGCCAGATCTGGCCAGCTTGATACTCAGATAACAGCCTCGTTTTTACGAACAGTCCCTGGCAGCCGGATAGTATCCAACTGCCAGGGACTGTTCAAAAAGACCGCTTTTTTTATCCAAACTCCGTTTTTACACCGAAGCGCCGTTCAGCTTGGGCTGGATTTGAGTGCGCATCGCCAGGTACTGGAACGCACCGCCCAACAAGGCACCAATCAACCAACCATAACCGGCCATATTCGCCAGTGCGGGTACCCACACCGTCGCCACCGAGAACACAGCCGCCAGGAAAAAAGCGATCATGGCACGCTTGTTCCAACCATTCTGGAAGTAGTAGGCACCACTTTCTTTCAGGGAGAACAGATCCGACACCACCACCCGCTGTCTGCGAATCAAGTAAAAGTCCACAATCATGATGCCGTACAAGGGGGCCAGCAAGGCGCCCAAGGTATCCACAAAGCCGGTGATCCCGATGGCGCTGATCAAGGGCAGCCACAGAGCACCGATAAAGAAAGCAATGACAGCAGTCAGAATACCGCCCATCTTGGCGGAGATCAGCTCGGGCTTCAGATTGGCCAGGTCAAAAGCAGGCGGAATGAAGTTCGCCACCAGGTTGATACCGACGGTGGCGGCAAAGAAGGTCAAAGCCGCAATGACCGTCAGAACCAGGCTATCGACACGATCCACAATATCGGTGGGGTTGGTCAAGGTTTCACCAAACAGCACAGCCGTACCAGCGGTAATGAACAAGGCCAGGAAGGAGAACACGGCCAGACTGACGGGCAAGCCCATGAAGTTACCGATACGCATGCTGCGCTCGTCTTTCACAAAACGCGAGAAGTCACCGTAATTGATCACGACAGCGGCAAAGTACGCCACCATGGTCCCCACCACCGCACCAAAGGCCATCAAGGGGCCGCCTTCATAAGTGCCCTTACCGGCAAAAATCTCGCCTACTTTATCAAGCAGACCGCTGCCTGCCTTGTACCAAATCACCGCCAGCAGCGCGAACATCACCAGGTACACCAAGGGACCTGCCCAATTCAGGAAGCGCGTAATCCACTTCATGCCCATCAGAAAAATACCCAGTTGCAAGACACAGACCACGATGTAAGACAACCAGCCCACCCAATCCAGCCCCAGGAACAGAGCACCTCCGGGGTGGCCGAGCAAGGCATTGAACAACAAAGCCAAGGCGGTAGAGGCAAAATAGGTCTGCACGCCGTACCAGAAGATAGCCACAATCCCGCGTACCAGGGCAGGAAACTTGGCGCCCTTCACCCCCATGCTGATACGGGCGATCACAGGATAGGGAACGCCATACAACACGCTGGGTTTACCGCTCAGGTTCACCAGGCCCATCACAATAAAACCGGCCAGCAAGATGCCGGCAAACACGGCCCAGCCATTCAGACCATAAGAAATAAACAAGGTGGCGGCCAGGGTATAGCCAAACAGACTTTGAATATCGTTGGACCAGACGTTGAAAATCTCGAACCAGCCCCACAAACGTTTTTGTCGCGGCAAAGGCGCCAGATCCTCGTTATGCAAGGATGGATGCGGGTCCTTCAAGGATAAATCGCTATGCTCCATTTTTCTTCCCCTCAGAAATTGCTTCTAACATTTCAGCTAATATTTCTATGCTCTTGCCGCTACTGTAGGAGCCTTGCTGGCCGGGGAACATTATGGAATGTACGAGTAATACTTAAATTCGGATTAGCTCGAAAAACAGCATAATTACTTTCATATAAACCTTATTTGAAAATCAAATACACCAGATTCGATGCGCTAATACAGCGGGCTTCGGGAGCAGACGCAGAAATAAAAAAAGCCAGCTCATTGAGCTGGCTTTTCTATTCACGGAAAGATCCGAGGGTTTCAGACCACTTCAGTCTGCGCCTGACCTTCCTGACGTTCCAGGATTTCGCCCAGTTGGTAGACGGTTTCACCTTGCTCGGACAAGGTGGCGCTGATGGCCTCTGCCTTGTCTGCAGGAACGATGATGATCATGCCAATACCACAGTTGAACACGCGGTACATTTCTTCGTCGGCCACGTTACCGTTGCTTTGCAACCACTGGAACAAGGCAGGCATGGTCCAGGAATCGCGCTTCAGGCGGGCAGTCAGGTGCTTTTGCAGAATGCGTGGCACGTTCTCCAGCAAACCGCCGCCCGTGATGTGAGCCAAGCCCTTGATGTCTGCACCGTGGGCAGCCAAGGCGGCCAGCACGGATTTCACGTAAATGCGGGTGGGTTCCATAACCACGTCAGCCAAAGGACGGCCATCCAGCTCGTCGGTAGGCTTGGCATTGGCGTGCTTGAGAATCTTGCGAATCAAAGAGTAGCCATTGGAGTGAGCACCGCTGGATGCCAGGCCCAGAACCACGTCACCGGGGACAATGGACTTGCCGTCGATAATGCGCGATTTCTCCACCGCACCCACCGCAAAACCGGCCAGGTCGTATTCGCCTTCGGGGTACATGCCGGGCATCTCTGCCGTTTCGCCACCGATCAGGGCGCAAGCGGACAGTTCACAACCCTTGGCAATGCCACCCACCACTTGAGCCGCCGTATCGACTGACAGCTTGCCGCAGGCAAAATAATCCAGAAAGTACAAGGGTTCTGCGCCCTGGACTAGAATGTCGTTGACACTCATGGCCACCAGGTCTATACCCACAGTGTCGTGGCGCTGCCAGTCAAATGCCAGGCGTAGTTTGGTACCAACACCGTCGGTGCCGGACACCAGAACGGGCTCTTTAAGGTGGGTAGGCACTTCAAACAAAGCGCCAAAGCCTCCGATTCCAGCCATGACGCCTGCACGCATGGTTTTGGCAGCCAGTGGTTTAATACGATCGACCAGGGCATCGCCCGCGTCGATATCCACGCCTGCATCGCGGTAGGTCAAGGAAACAGAAGTAGTGTTTTTCATGGGAAAAGCCGTGGGATATGTGAAAATTGCGAGTTGGACGAAATTGTACGACACATGACCGAGCAACTGATTCTGGATATATCTCCAGCACCGCCTGCCTCTTTGGACAACTTTGTTGCCGGAGCGAATCAGGCTGCGTTGCAGGCTCTGCGTCAGTGCAGTCCAGGACGCGCGGTTTACCTGTGGGGACCACCCGGCGCAGGTCGAACACATCTGCTGCGGGCGATGGCCAGTCAAGACGACAGCCGCTATTTTAGTTCAGATACTCCCTCCCAGCCCATCTTTGACATCGCCACGGATGACAAAGCTCCTCCCAGCCTCTTGGCCATCGACGATATCGAACGTTTTGACAAGCACGGACAGGCTGCCGTATTTGCACTGTACAATCGCTGGCGCGAGTCGGCCACCCGGCCCGACGCCTTCACGCTGCTGGTCTCCGGCGACCGGGCACCCAAAACCATGTCAGTACGCGAGGACTTGCGAACACGACTGGGCTGGGACCTGGTATTCAGACTGGAATACCTGTCGGACGCCCACCGGGCCGAAGCCATGCAACAGCGGGCCGCTGCCCGTGGGCTGCAACTGCAAGCGGAAGTGCTCAGTTGGATACTGACTCACTACGATCGCGATATGAACCGCTTGAGCGCACTGATCGATGCGCTGGACAACTATTCACTGGTAAAGAAACGCCCCATCACTTTACCCCTGCTCAAAGAACTTCTGGCCAACAGCCAGACCCAATCTTCTAGTTGAGTCATGACTGCTTCTTCTTTTATTGCCCTGTTTGATCTGGACCACACTCTGCTTCCTTTAGATAGCGATTACCAGTGGGCTGACTTCCTGGCCCGTACTGGCCGCGTCGGTGACCCCGCCGAAGCCATCCGTCTGAATGAAGACCTGATGGAACGCTATAACCAGGGATTATTGACGGCCGAAGAATCGGCCGAATTCATGTTGGGCCTGCTCACCAACGCCAGCCAGGAAGAGTTGCTGGCCTGGCAAGACGAATTCATGCAGGCCGTGATCCTGCCCTCGATCAGCCCCGCTGCCCGCGAGCTGCTGGCCCAGCATCAGGACCAGGGCCATCTGGTAGCGATTGTGACGGCCACCAACGAATTTGTGACGCGTCCCATTGCCGCTGCACTGGACGTAGACCACTTGATCGCCACTACCCCTGAAATGAAAGATGGCCGCTACACCGGCAAGATCAGCGGTGTGCCCAGCTTTCAGGCTGGCAAGATTACCCGTGTGGAGCAATGGCTCCAAACCATGGGCAAATCTCTGGCTGACTTCGAGCGCAGCTGGTTCTACAGCGATTCGCCCAATGATCTGCCCCTGATGGAAGTGGTGACCGACCCTGTGGCGACCAACCCCAGCGACAAGCTGCGCGCCGTGGCGACCGAACGTAATTGGCTCGTCATCGATTTGTTCGCTGACATGATGGACAGCAAATCGTAAAATCAGACGCATGCTCAAGCGAACAATAAAAACATTTGTCGACCGGCTGCTCAAACCAGCCAAAAGCGCGCGTCCCAAAGGGCCGCGCCGCTACACACGTGAAGAACATGGCATAGACCGGCGTCTGGTCTCACGTCATGCCATCAAAGTGTGCGAAGTGCTGAACCACGAAGGCTATCAAGCCTATGTCGTGGGCGGCGCGGTGCGCGATTTGCTGGTGGGCCTGGAACCCAAGGACTTTGACGTGGCCACCAACGCCACGCCCGAGCAAATCCGCCCCCTGTTCCGTCGCGCCCGCATTATTGGCCGCCGCTTCCGCCTGGTTCACGTGGTGTTTGGCCAGGAAATTATCGAAACCTCGACCTTCCGGGCTGACGATAGCGGCAAGCAGACCGACGAACATGGCCGGATCCTGCGAGACAACGAGTACGGCACCATCGAAGACGATGCTGCCCGCCGTGATTTCACGCTGAACGCGCTTTACTACGATCCTCTGACCGAAACCGTCATCGACTACCACAACGGGGTGGCCGATCTGAAAGACCGTCAGGTACGTATTATTGGTGATGCGCAAACCCGCTATCGTGAAGACCCGGTCCGCATGCTACGCGCCGTGCGCTTTGCCTCCAAGCTGGATGCCACCATCGAACCCACGACCGACGCGCCGATTCGTTCCTTGTCGCGCCTGATCGAGAACGTGCCCGAATCCCGTCTGGCTGACGAAACCCTCAAGCTGCTGAACTGCGGCCACGCCATGGATTGCATCCAGCGCCTGCAAGCCTTGGGCCTGCACAGCAAGCTCTTGCCCATGGTGGAGCCGGTGCAGCGCCTGCCCGGTGGCTCGGAGTTTCTGGATATGGCCCTGGCCCGTACCGATACCCGCGTTCGCGCCGGTAAATCGGTCAGCCCCAGCTTTATCTATGCCTGCCTGCTCTGGAAGCTGGTCAAGCAGGAGTGGGACCGACGCAGCGCTCAGGACATGCATCCCCAGCAAGCCTTGCTGGAGGCCGCCGACCTAATCCTGGAAAAACAAAGCCGCATCATGCCGATTCAAAAGCGCTTCCAGTCGGATATGCGCGAAATCTGGTTCATGCAGCCCCGTTTTGAACGCATCGCCAATCGCGCCATCTGGCGCATGACGGAACAACCTCGTTTCCGTGCCGCTGTGGACTTTTTACAACTACGCGCCGAAGCCAAAGAGATCGATAGCGTACAGGCACAATGGTGGATGGATCTGGCTGATGCGGGCGATGAAGAGCGCAGCGCCATGATCGCCGTGCGCAAACCTGCTGGCACCGCCGCCACTGGCTCGCGCAGTGGTCAGCGCCGCACACGTCGTCGCCGCTCCAATGCCAAGCGCAGCAACTCAGCAGGCGCAAACGAATCGTGATCCCAGGCAACACCACCGTTTTTGTGGCTATGGGCGCAAATCTGGGTGAGGCACGGCAAACTCTGGAAACAGCAGCGGCTGAACTGGCCGCTACTCCCGGTATTCAGGATCTGACGCTGGCCCATTTCTACAGCACGGCTCCCGTCGATTCCAGTGGCCCGGATTACGTCAATACTGTCGTCCGCTTCACCTGCACCCTGGCTCCCGAGAATTTGCTGGACCGTCTGCAACACATCGAACAAGAGCACGGCCGCACACGCCTGTACCGTAATGCACCCCGTACCCTGGATCTGGACTTGCTGCTTTACGGGCAAGAGCAGATCAATACGGAACGGCTGATCGTGCCACATCCCCGCATGCACGAGCGTGCCTTTGTGCTGGTTCCACTGGCCGATCTGGCTCCTGAACTTGAACTGGCCCAAGGCCACATAAGCACCCTGCTGGACTCGGTGAAAGACCAGGGCATCTGGCGCCTGGACTAATTGCACGCAGGATCAACTTGCCACCTTTTTGCGTCATCAATGCGTGACAAGGCTGCTAGTGACTGAAATAAGGGGTGACTACACCCCGGCCAGCTCCTTGGAGCGAGCAAGAAAGACTCCCTGCAAACGCTGTACAGGCCGCTGTCATCGACACCGGCCTATTAACGTTTTTTTTGCGCGCTAGGCGTCCAAGAGCTTGATCAGCGCGTCCTGATGATTGGATCGGGCTTCCAGCAGTTGCCGCCCTTCTTCGGTCAACATGGCAATCAAAGGAGCGGGAAAAGGGGAAGGCGTTTGCGTCGTTTGCGGGATGGCTTGGACTAATCCCAGCGACTGTAATTGTTCAAAAACGGCTTGTTTCTTGTGCCAGGGAGTTTGGCGTAAGCGCACGAGCTCAAGAGTGTTCCAAATAGTGGGGTTGAGCTGCGGAATAGTTGTGGAGCGCTGAAGTTGCGTCATACAAGGCCCTTAATTAAGACCACCCATACCGACATTGTGTGCCCATAAGGGGAGGTCAGCCAGAAAGCATCCCTATACCGTACAACATAACAATGTACAGAATATTTCAAGGAGTTCTGACAAACATCGTCGCAGTGCTGCTCCAAGTCACCAATAAGCAATAACCCGCGCTTGCGCCCTTGCTGGACCGGGAAAATCAGTCTGAGCCCTGTTTTTTCGCACAGCTTTTATGTCGCAAAATTATTCCGAACAGCAGCAAAAACACAACAAAAGAGGCCAGGCCAGCCAGCCCCAGATTTGCACTCAAGCCATAGGCGTCCACAAACTGCCCACCCAGCCAGGAGCCAAGCGCTATGCCGATATTGAAGACAGCTACGTACAACGCAGTGGCGACCTCAACAGCATTGGCTGCAGCCTTCATCATCCAGCTCATCAGCCCAACCGACACCCCGCCATAGGCCAGGCCCCAAAGCAGCAAAATCACACCTCCACCCAGCGGTGAACCACCCACTGTCAAGAAAAGCAAAGCAGTGATGCTTATACCCAACGCTATCGCCATCAAGCTGGCTTCAGTGCGTTGCGCCGCCGAAATCCCGATCAGGAAATTGCCCACAATCCCGGCCACACCATAAGCGAACAACAAGCCCCCTATCCATTCAGAGCCTATGCCCGAAACAGACAGCAAAAGAGGACGCACAAAGGTAAACGCGCTGAAATGCCCCGCAACCAGCATCAAGGTCAGCAGCAAGCCAAACCATAACCGCCGATTGCCAAATTGCTCGACGAACTGACGCCATGTGGTCGAGCACGACACAGACAGAGGAGGAATCACGGCCAGATGGAAGATCAGCACCAAAGCGCTCAATAGCGCCATGCCGCCAAAGGCCCAACGCCACCCAAGCAGATCGCCCATCAAGGCGCCTAAGGGCACGCCCAATACAGAAGCCGCGGCGACCCCACCGAAGATGATCGAGGTTGCCAACCCCACAGACTGAGTCGGAACCAGACGAGAGGCCAAACCACCTGCAATGGCCCAGATCCCTCCCATGCAAAAGCCGACCAGTACACGGGCAGCCAGCATCCAGACAATGCTGGGAGCCAGGGCAGACGCAATATTGGCCACCACCAACAAGGCCAGCAAACCGCACAGGATGCGTCGCCTATCCACGCCACCAGAAGCTAGCACTACCAGCGGCGCAAACAAAGCGGCCAATAAGGCAGGTAAGGAAATCAACAAACCAGCCGTCCCCGTAGAGGTCTGCAAGCTGTCTGCAATGGAGGTCAACAAACCTACGGGCAACATTTCTGTGGTGACCACTGAAAAGGTGGCCAAGCCAACAGCGCCAACCGCCAACCAGGACTGCCGCTTGCCGGGCTGCCCGGCCATGGATAGAGAAGAGGTATTCATCGCTAAATATTCAAGGAAAGAAGGCTAAACAGCGCAGGAACGAGCCGTTACAGGTTTGCGCAAACGTTGATGGCTGAACAAGGCAAGCAAGACGATCAAGGCAGCGGCATAGAGCGCGACCATAAAACCAGAACTAGCTCCGCCCTGATCCACCATCTGTCCCGAAGCGGCAGCCCCCATGGCCACACCAATATTCAGACCAGCCAGCAACCAGGTCATGCCCTCGGTTAATTGCTGCTCCGGCACCACACGCTCAACCAGCGACATGGCAACAATCATGGTGGGAGCGAAAAACAGACCAGCCAGCAAGACCGCCCCTGCCAACTGAGCCACGCTGGCCACCAGCCATAAAGGCAAGGTCGTGGCAGCGGTAGCCAAACCACCTATTAAAAGCAGACGATGCAAAGGAATATTCAGCTTCAAACCACCAAACACCAGACCCGCCACGCAAGAACCCAAGGCGTAAGCCGATAGCACCAGACTGGCCGCCCCCGGCTGCCCCATCTGCTCGGCAAAGGCCACGCTGACAATATCCACGGTGCCCACGATCACACCCATGGCAAGCATCAACAAGGCCAACAGGCGCACACTATTCAGACGCAGAACCGAAGGGCGACTGCCCTGCTCCTGCACTTGAATCGGTGGCTCAGTCCCCTTTTGGAGCAGCAGAGCCAACACACCCGCAATCAGTAATAGCGCAGCAGCCAGCACACCCGCTTGCGGAAACACCAGAACCGCCAAGCCCACCGACAAAGGCGGCCCGGCAATAAAGGTGACTTCATCCAGCACGGTTTCCAACGAATATGCCGTTTGCAAACGATCCTGACCACGGTAAATCGCCGTCCAGCGTGCACGCACCATGGCCGACATGCTGGGCATGAAACCAGCCAGCACCGCGCCTGCAAACAAGATCCAATCAGGCGCTTGCCACCAGCTCGCCCCCAACAAGAGCAGCAGGCCCAGCACACTAATGGCTGTTGCCAGCGGCAGGACACGACTTTGCCCACGCTGGTCCACCCAACGGGACACCTGCGGCGACACCAACGCATAGGTCAGGACAAAAGTGGCGGACACCGCCCCCGCCAAGGCATAGCTGCCCCGCAATTGCGACAGCATGGTGATGATTCCTATCCCTATCATGGGCAGCGGAATCCGGGCCAGCAGCCCGGCCAGGGCAAAACCCCGTGTGCCGGGCGCGGCAAAAAGTTCTCGATAAGGCTGAGCCATTACATTCTCCGTGGACGCCCGCTTGCCACGACACGGTGATGCGTCGACAATACATACAAGGCGTATGTTTAAATGATATATACATACGTCGCGCATGTAAATATACATTCAGTCCGTATGTAAGGAGAAACTATGGCACGCCGTACCCGCGCCGAGATGGAAGAAACCCGCGCCACCCTGCTGGCCACCGCCCGCACTTTCTTTGCAGAGCGTGGTTATGCCGACACATCCATGGACGAATTGACGGCCCAAGCAGGTCTGACACGCGGCGCGCTCTACCATCACTTCGGCGACAAAAAAGGTTTGCTGGCGGCGGTGGTCGATCAGATCGATGCAGAAATGGATGAACGCCTGCAGGCTATTTCAAACAATGCCGAGGATGCCTGGGACGGGTTTGTACGCCGCTGCCATGCCTATCTGGAAATGGCACTGGAGCCCGAAATGCAGCGCATTGTCTTGTGTGATGCCAAAGCCGTACTGGGTGGCGCCTCACCCGAATCACATCAATATTGTGTCGGTTCCATGGAAGGCCTGATTCAGGCACTGATGGATCAAGGCCGGATTGAACAGGCCGATCCCCACGCCCTGGCTTCCCTGATTTACGGCAGTCTGGCTGAAGCCGCATTCTGGATTGCCCAGGGAGAGGATGGCGATGCCCGCTTGGTGAAGGGGCTGGCAGCACTGGATTTGTTGCTGCGCGGCTTGCTGATCAAGTCCTGAACGGGTGATGCTCAAAGCAGCCAGAGTCCCGGCAAAGAGCAGGCCTGGGAGTATCTGCTTCTAGCGACAGGCAGATCAACAAATCGAATTCTGTTTTACGCGACTTCTTGAGCGGCGAGAAATATACGGTCCTGGCTTTTGCGGCGATAATGAGCCGTCCCAAAAGCCGAAACGTCCTGGCAAGCAAGTAAAGGCCACATAAACGCCAGCCATAAAAAAAACCCGCATTGAATGTTGTGCCGACACTGCTTTTACAAGCAGACCAGAAACACTCATGCGGGTTTTTCATCGACAAAGCCGGGAAGCCCAAGCTTCCCACTTCACGTCTTACACAGCGACCAAAGAGATCTCTGCAATACGCTTGCGCCACTCGGCCGGGCCAGTGTTGTGCACGGACACGCCTTGCGAATCCACGGCTACGGTCACAGGCATATCCTGAACCTCGAACTCGTAAATGGCTTCCATGCCCAGGTCTTCAAAAGCCACCACTTTCGCATTGCGAATGGCCTTGGATACCAGGTACGCAGAACCACCCACGGCCATCAGGTAAGCCGACTTGTGAGCACGAATGGCTTCAATCGCGGTTGGGCCACGCTCGGCCTTGCCGATCATGGAGATCAGGCCGGTTTTGGCCAGCATCATCTCGGTGAACTTGTCCATGCGAGTGGCGGTGGTTGGGCCTGCTGGACCCACGGCTTCGTCACGCACAGGATCAACCGGGCCCACGTAGTAAATCACACGGTTGGTGAAGTCCACTGGCAGGGACTCGCCCTTTTCCAGCATGTCCTGAATACGCTTGTGAGCGGCGTCGCGGCCCGTCAACATCTTGCCCGACAGCAGCAAGGTCTGACCTGGCGTCCAGGAAGCCACTTCTTCAGGGGTCAGCTCATCCAGATTCACCTGGCGGGACTTGTTGTAGTCCGGTGCCCAGTGAATGTCAGGCCAGGCCGACAGCGGTGGAGGTGCCAGCTCGGCTGGGCCATTGCCATCCAGCGAGAAATGCACGTGGCGGGTTGCCGCACAGTTGGGGATCATGGCCACAGGCTTGGAAGCGGCGTGGGTCGGGAAGGTGTTGATCTTCACATCCAGCACAGTCGTCAAACCACCCAGACCTTGAGCGCCAATACCCAAGGCATTGACCTTCTCGTAGAGCTCGATACGCAGCTCTTCCAGCTTGCTTTGCGGGCCGCGTTGCAGCAGCTCGTACATATCGATGTCTTCCATCAGGGCTTCTTTGGCCATCAGCATGGCTTTTTCGGCTGTGCCGCCAACGCCAATACCCAGCATGCCCGGAGGACACCAGCCAGCGCCCATCGTAGGAACGGTCTTGAGTACCCAATCAACCAGAGAATCGCTGGGGTTGAGCATCACGAACTTGCTCTTGTTTTCTGAACCACCACCCTTGGCTGCCACTTGAATGTCGACCTGATCCCCAGCGATCAGTTCGACATTCACAATACAGGGTGTGTTGTCGCGCGTGTTCTTGCGCGTGAACAAGGGGTCGTTCAGGATGGAGGCCCGCAGCGGATTATCCGGATTCAGATAACCGCGACGTACCCCCTCGTCACAGAGCTCCTGCAAGGAGCGCTTGGTATCAAAGCGCACACCCATGCCCACTTTCAGGAATACGTTCACCACCCCGGTGTCCTGACAGATGGGGCGGTGGCCCTCGGCACACATGCGCGAGTTGGTCAGGATCTGGGCGATGGCATCTTTGGCCGCCGGGTTCTGTTCGCGCTCGTAGGCGCGGGCCAGATGCTCCAGATAGTCGGTGGGATGGTAGTAACTGATGAACTGCACCGCATCAGCGATGGACTGAATCAGATCGTCTTCTTTGATCGTGGTCATGGTGGCGTCTATATAAAAAACGGAATGAACAAGGGGAAACTATTTGCCCTGCCAGACAGGCTCGCGCTTTTCAGCGAAGGCCGTCGCGCCTTCCTTGGCGTCTGCAGAGGTGAAGATGGCAGCGATACGAGGGCGTTGCAGATCAAACAGATCCGACTGACGCCAGTCGCGCGACTGGGAAATAATGCTCTTGGCAGTTTGCACAGCCAAAGGACCATTGGCAGCAATCTGCTCGGCCAGTGCCAGGGCCTGCTCGGTGGCTTTGCCTGGCTCGGCCAGACGGCTGACCAACCCAAGTTCTGCCATACGGGCCGCGGGGTACATCCCGCCGGTCAGCACCATTTCCATGGCCATATGGTAAGGGACGCGGCTTGGCAAACGCACCATGCCGCCCGATCCAGGAACGATGCCGCGTTTCACTTCAGGCAGACCAAAGTTGGCGCTGTCGGCCGCAACAATCAGGTCGCAGGACAAGGCAATTTCAAAACCACCGGCCAGGCAGTAGCCTTCCACAGCGGCAATCAATGGCTTGGCAGGCGGGCGCTCGCAAATACCGGCAAAGCCGCGGTCGCCTACATAGGGGCGCTGCCCCGTCTTGGCAAAGGCTTTCAGATCCATACCGGCGCAGAACGTATTGTTGGCACCGGTCAGCACGCCTACGGCAATGCTGGGGTCGGCATCAAACTCATCCAGAGCCTGAGCCAGCGCCTGCGCCGTTTCCAGGTTGATGGCATTGCGTGCCTCGGGACGGTTCAAGGTAATCAACAACACCTTGCCGATACGTTCAAGCGTGACAAGTTCACTCATGGACCTAGCCTCCTATAGACTGCTGCCCGGGATTGTGTTTCAAGATCGGGTCAGCAAATAAGCCGTATTTGGACAAACGCATATGATACGTCTAAAAACAACTTGACCGCCCGGTACACAGCGGCCTTGCCCATGGCCCGGACGGCCAAAATAGCCCATTGCGGGCGCTTTTCTGCTGCAAGGGCGCAGTTCACGCTAAAATAGAAAAATTTTGCAGCTTCTCGCTTTACTGGCCATTGCTCATGCTCACCTTTCAGCAAATCATACTTACGCTCCAGCAATACTGGGACAAGCACGGATGCGCTCTGCTTCAGCCCTACGACATGGAAGTCGGTGCCGGAACCTCTCATACGGCAACCTTTTTACGGGCTATTGGTCCCGAACCCTGGCGCGCTGCCTATGTACAACCTTCGCGCCGCCCCAAAGACGGGCGCTACGGGGACAACCCCAACCGCCTGCAACACTATTACCAGTTTCAGGTCGTGCTCAAGCCCGCACCTGAAAACATTCTGGATCTGTATATCGGCTCGCTGGAAGCCTTGGGCATCAATCCCAAGGCGCACGACATCCGTTTTGTTGAAGACGACTGGGAAAACCCGACACTGGGCGCCTGGGGTCTGGGCTGGGAAGTCTGGCTCAACGGGATGGAAGTCACCCAGTTCACCTACTTCCAGCAAGTAGGCGGCCTGGATTGCACGCCGACCACGGGCGAAATCACCTATGGTCTGGAACGTCTGGCCATGTACTTGCAAGGCGTGGAAAGCGTCTACGATCTGGTCTGGACCGAAGGTCACAACGGCCAGCGCATTTACTACCGCGACGTGTTCCACCAGAACGAAGTCGAGCAATCCACCTACAACTTCGAGCACGCCAGCACCGATGTGCTGTTTGCGCATTTCAACGACTACGAAGCCGAAGCCAAGCGCATCATTGACGTGCCGCTGGCCCTGCCCGCTTACGAGCAAACGCTGAAAGCGGCCCATACCTTCAATATGCTCGATGCACGCGGCGCCATCAGTGTGACTGAGCGCGCTGCCTATATTGGCCGTATCCGCAATCTGTCCCGCGCTGTCGCACAGGCTTACTACGACTCCCGCGAACGCCTAGGTTTCCCCATGCTGAGCAACACATCCTCGGAGGCCAAGTAATGAACGCCTCCACGACACAGCCTTTGCTGATTGAACTGTTCACTGAAGAACTGCCCCCCAAAGCGCTGCAACAGCTAGGTCAGGCCTTTAGTGAAGGTCTGCAAAAAGTATTGGGCGAGCAAGCCCTGCTGGCACCGAACTGTGAAGTGCGTGCCTACGCCACGCCACGCCGCTTGGCTGCCTGGTTCAGCGCTGCTTACCAGCAAGCTGAAGACCAGCCTTACACCGAAAAACTGATGCCCGCCCATATTGGCCTGGATGCCAACGGCGAGATCGCCCCGGCTCTGGCCAAACGCCTGGCTGCCAAAGGTCTGGAACATCTGAAAGCCAGCGACCTGCTGCGCGAATCCGATGGCAAGCAGGATTACCTGTACGCTAGCGGCATAGCCACCGGCGCGGCGCTGAAAGACGGCCTGCAAGAAGCCCTGGAATGGTCCATTACCCACCTGCCCATCCCTAAAGTGATGCGCTACCAGTTGGCCGATGGTGTCAGCAGCGTGCGCTTTGTGCGCCCTGCCCATGGTCTGGTCGCCCTGTGGGGTTCGGACATCGTTCCCGTCAGCGCCCTGGGTCTGCAAGCCGGTCGTCAAACACACGGCCACCGCTTCATGTGCGATGCCCCCTTCGACATCCGTGATGCCGATAGCTGGGCCACCCAAGTCCAGGAACAAGGCTGGGTCGTTCCGTCCTTCGAGACTCGCCGCGAACAGATTCGCACCGACCTGGAAGCTGAAGCCAAACGCCTGAACTCCACCTTGGGCGACGATCCCGAAGTGGAAGCGTTGCTGAACGAAGTCACCGCTCTGGTCGAATACCCCACCGTGTACGTGGGCCAGTTCGACGAGCAATTCCTGCAAGTGCCTTCCGAGTGCCTGATTCTGACCATGCGTCTGAATCAAAAGTATTTCCCACTGTTTGACCCCGCCACCCAAAAACTGACCAATCGCTTTTTGATCGTCAGCAATATGAAGGTGGACGATCCCAGCAACATTATTGAAGGTAACGAGCGCGTGGTTCGCCCCCGTCTGGCGGACGCCCAGTTCTTCTTTGAAACTGATCGCAAACAGACTCTGGCCGAGCGTGTTCCTACACTGGCTGGCAGCGTGTACCACAACAAGCTGGGTTCGCAACTGGACCGTATCGAACGCTTGCAGTCCGTCGCTGGCTACATCGCCAAGCAGTTGGGTGCCAATCAAGAGCACGCCCGTCGTGCCGCGCTTCTGGCCAAGGCGGACTTGAACTCCAATATGGTGGGCGAATTCCCCGAACTGCAAGGTGTGATGGGTGCTTACTACGCCCAAGGCGATGGCGAGCCCGAGGACATCGTGCTGGCGATTCGTGAGCAATACCGTCACCGTCTGGACCAGCCAGTCACAGAAGCCAGCCTGACCCAGGCCATTCTGTTCCTGGCCGAGCGCGCCGAGGTTCTGGTCGGTATCTGGGGCATTGGTCTGGCTCCTACAGGTGAACGCGACCCCTACGCCCTGCGCCGCGCGGCTCTGGGCCTGATCAGCGCCTACGAACAGCTACAAGCCGGTGCCCAGTTGAAGGCCAATAGCCTGAATCTGGATACGCTGCTGAACACCACGGCATCCTTCTTCAAGGACGGTGCCCTGGCTGCTGACACGGTAGACGCGGTTCAAACCTTCATTTACGAACGCTACCGTAACCAACTCAGCAACGATTACGAGCGCAGCGTGGTGGATGCCGTGCTGGCTTTGCGCCCACCGCTGGAACAGGTTCACGCCCGTATCCAAGCTTGCGCCTCCTTCGCCCAACGCCCTGAAGCCGAGAGTCTGGCTGCCGCCAACAAGCGTGTCAGCAATCTGCTCAAGAAAGCCGAAGGTGAACTGGCCACGCTGGACGACAAACTGCTGGTCGAACCTGCCGAGCGCGAGCTGGCTGCCAAGATAGAGCAATTGCAGCCTGTTGCTCAGGCCCAATTTGAAGCCGGCGAGTTTGACGCGTCCCTGGCCACCCTGGCTCAGGCCCGTGGTGCTGTGGATACCTTCTTCCAGGACGTCATGGTCATGGCAGAAGATCCAGCCGTCCGTGCCAACCGTCTGGCCTTGCTGGCCAAGCTGCACGCACTGATGAACCAGGTTGCTGATCTTTCCAGGCTAGCTAACTAGTGAAACTTGCCATCATTGATCGGGACGGTGTCATCAACCATGACAGCGATGCCTTTATCAAAAGCCCACAAGAGTGGGAAGCCATTCCAGGCAGTCTGGAGGCCTTGGCACGCCTGACCGAAAACGGCTGGAAGGTGGTCATTGCCACCAACCAGTCTGGTCTGGCACGTGGTTTGTTTTCCATGACCACGCTAAACGCCATCCATGCCAAGATGCGCCGCGAACTGGCCTTGCTGGGTGGTTTTATAGACGCCATCTTTATTTGCCCGCACGGCCCTGATGATGGCTGCACCTGTCGCAAACCAGCCCCTGGCATGTTTCACGATATCGCACACCGCTATGAAGTGAACCTGAAAACCGTACCCTCGGTGGGCGATTCCTTACGCGATCTGCAGGCGGCCAGCCAAGCCGGTTGTGCTCCCTGGTTGGTCCAGACTGGCAAAGGCATGCGTACTCTAGAGAAAGGCGGCTTGCCCGACGGCACGCGCGTCGAGGCCGATCTGGCCGCTGTTGTCGACAAATGGCTCCACGGAAACTGATATGGGCATTATCCGCGCTTCACTCTATCAACTCTTTTTGTTGATTACCGTCATCCCCTATGCCTTTGCCAGCCTGCTGATGGCACCGCTGCCACTGGATATACGCTACCGCGTAACCACCGGCTGGCCACGTCTGGCGGTCTGGGGTGCCCGCACGATTTTGGGCATACGCTGGCAGACCAAGGGCTGGGAAAACCTGCCCGATGGCAAGGCCATCATCCTGTCCAAGCACCAGTCAGCCTGGGAAACATTGTTCTTTCCGTCCTACATGCCGCGACAGGTGTGTTTTGTTTACAAGCGCGAGCTACACAAAGTCCCCTTCTTCGGTTGGGGATTGGCCTTGTTGCGCATGATCCCGATTGATCGCGCCAAAGGCCGGGATGCCTTTGAACAAGTCATCAAGGTCGGGCAGCAGCGCATTGACGAAGGCCGCTGGCCCCTCTTGTTCCCGGAAGGGACTCGTACCGCCCCTGGCACAACAGGCCGCTACAAAATGGGGGGAGCCTTGCTGGCCACCCGTACCGGCACACCGGTCATCCCCGTCGCCCACAATGCGGGCGAATGCTGGCGTCGCAATGCCTTTATCAAGACGCCGGGCTTGGTTACTATCTCTTTTGGGCCGCCCATTGATCCCACCGGGCTGAGCCCTGAAGAAGTCAACCAACGCGTACAGACATGGATTGAAACCGAAATGCGCGTCTTGAACCCGGAACGCTATGACGGTCCCCCCGCAACTGGCTCTGTTTCCTGACACGGCCTTTCCCCACCCGGCGCAGCGGCAAGAAAAGCCGCCCGCTGGTTCTGCTTTGCCGCCCAGCCAGGTCTTGACCATCCGGCCTGACACCTTGCCCGAAGGCGTTCAGTGGCAACAAGTCGAACTGGATGGCCACACCATTGGCTATCAACTCAAACGCTCTCGACGTCGCACCCTGGGTCTGACCATTAACGACAGTGGCCTGACCGTTGCCATGCCTTCCTGGGTAAAGCTCAGCCAGGCCGAACAAGTCCTGCACAGCAAAAGCGCCTGGATACTGCGCAAGCTGCGCGAATACCAACAGCGTCGCGAACAATTGGCCTTGCAAAGCCTGCAATGGGTTGATGGCGATACCCTGCCCTTTATGGGCGTACCCATTCGCCTTAGCCTGAACCCACAGATTCAACAAGTTCAGTTTGAAGGCCTGATCAGCCAAGCCCAACACGGCCAGCGCTTGTCCCTGCCCTTACCCGTCGATGCCGAGGCCCAGCGCGTTCAGGAGCTGACCCAAGCCTGGCTGCAAAAACAGGCCCGGCTCTGGTTTGAGCAGCGTCTGGCGCATTATCTGGAATTGTCAGGCCTGAGCGCCAGAAAACTGCGTCTGGCCGCCCCCGCCAAACGCTGGGGATCCTGCAACAGTGACGGCACGATCATGCTGAACTGGCGCCTGATACACTTTCACCCATCCATCATTGATTACGTCGTCGCTCACGAGGTCGCGCATCTGCAAGAAATGAATCACGGCCCACGTTTCTGGGCTTTAGTCGAATCGCTCTACCCTGATTTTGTCAATGCGCGCAATCAGTTACGACAATATGATCCAGTCACCCTGCCCCTGCTTTAGGAGCTCTACCTTATGCGTATCCTGCACACCATGCTGCGTGTCGGCAATCTGGACCGTTCTTTGGCCTTTTACACCGAAGTACTGGGCATGAAATTGCTGCGCCAGTCCGACTACCCGGACGGCCGCTTCACCCTGGCTTTTGTGGGCTATCAGGACGAGTCCGAAGCCGCCGTACTGGAGCTGACCCACAACTGGGACACCCCCTCCTACGATCTGGGTAATGGCTATGGCCACATCGCCCTGGAAGTGCCTGATGCCTACAAAGCCTGTGAGAACATCAAGGCGCGCGGCGGCAAGGTCGTACGCGAGGCCGGTCCCATGAAGCACGGCACCACCGTGATTGCGTTTGTGGAAGACCCGGACGGCTACAAGATTGAACTGATCCAGGCCAAAGGGCGCGTGGATTAAAAAACAGAACCGGCCGTAGCAGGCCGGTTTTTTTATGGCGCCCCTGGACACTCTACGACTGATGATTGCCTCCCTACGACTGCTTGTACTTACTACGCTCTAGGGCAGCCAGATACTACAGTCATCGTAAGGCCTTCTTCGCTCCACCTGCTGTTCACATTTGAAGACGGCTAATCACCAGCGATCAAACTAGGTCCAAAACAAGGTTGATCGCTTCCCGATCAGGTGGTTTCAAGTTCAAAATCAGAGCCAAGCGACTCGAATCCTATTTTGCGACTATTTGTGCCAACACCCTTACATAGCGTAGCCGCTAAAACCCGCCTGGATTCTGCGACAATCTAGCTTGGCTTGTCCCTGCCCTGTTTACTGCCAACACTATGCTCAATACTCTTTGGCTGCTTTTCTTCCTGATCGCCGCCGTCAGCGGTTTTTACCAGTGGCTGGTCGGGGGCAATAGCGAAATTTTCGCGCAGATGGTGCGCAGCTTGTTCGATATGGCCGCCCTGTCCGTGCAACTGATGCTGCTGCTTTTTGGCACGCTCACCCTGTGGTTGGGTTTCTTGAAGATTGCCGAGAAAGCCGGGCTGATCGACACCTTGGCTCGCTGGCTGGGACCACTGTTCAGCCGCCTGATGCCTGGCGTGCCTGCCGGTCACCCCGCTTTGGGCTTGATCACCCTGAACTTCGCCGCCAATGGCCTGGGCCTGGACAATGCCGCCACGCCCATAGGTTTGCGGGCCATGAAGTCGCTGCAAACACTGAACCCGCATCCGGACACCGCCACCAACGCTCAGATCCTGTTTCTGGTGCTGAATGCCTCGTCACTGACGCTGATTCCCATCAGCATTTTCATGTACCGGGCTCAACAAGGCGCACCGGACCCCACGATGGTGTTTCTGCCCATTCTGCTGGCCACCACCGCCTCCTCACTGGCCGGATTGCTCAGCGTGGCCCTGGTGCAGCGCCTGCGTCTGTTTGATCCGGTGCTGATGTTGTGGTTTGGGGTATTTGCGCTGATCCTGGGCTCTTTCATGGCCTTGCTAGCCACACTTAGCGCTGCGGCTATCCAGTCGCTTTCTTCCTTGCTGGGTAACCTGACCCTGCTGTCCATTATCTGGCTGTTTCTGCTTATCGGATGGCGCCGCAAGGTGCCGCTCTATGAAACCTTTGTAGAAGGCGCCAAAGAGGGCTTTGGCGTCGCCAAGGATCTACTGCCTTATCTGGTTGCCATGTTGTGTGCAGTAGGCGTGCTGCGTAGCTCTGGCGCCCTGGATATCGTGCTGGACATGATCCGCTGGCTGGTCAACCTGATCGGGCTGGATACACGCTTTATTGATGCCCTGCCTACCGCCTTGGTCAAGCCCTTCTCGGCCGGTGCCGCTCGCGCCTTGCTGATCGAAACCATGCAGCATCACGGTGTAGACAGCTTCCCCGCGCTACTGGGCGCAACGGTGCAAGGCAGTACCGAAACCACGTTCTATGTGCTGGCCGTGTATTTTGGTGCGGTAGGCATACAACGTGCTCGCCACGCCGTTTCCTGCGCCTTGATTGCCGATCTGGCTGGCGTACTGGCCGCCATCGCTGTTTGTTATTGGTTCTTCGGCTAGGAGCCAAGGCTCAGCGTGAGAGTCAGAAGCATCGCCCCAGCAGACTCAGCCAAGAAGGATTGATTATCGCAGTAAGGTGTGGCCTTAACAGGGCCCACCATGAAAAACACCCCAAAACAGGATCAAGGTCCAATTTTTGGGGTCTCATTCATTAGGGAGTGTTGTGCATCTGGCGGCTTATAGAACGCCCTTATCCATCAGGTGATCGGCCAGCGCAATGTACTTTTCCAAGGACAAATCAGCAGGCCGACTGGTCGGCGCAATTTCCAAGGCCTCCCAATCAATATGGGGTGTCCAGTCACCCAGACCACCTCGCAACATCTTGCGCTTTTGTGCAAACGCGCGGGCCACAACCTGGCTGAACACCTTTGCATCACGGGCCTGGGCACGGTCAGCGGGCAAAGGCACCATGCGCACCACGGCGGACACCACTCGCGGCGGTGGGTTGAAAGCCTCGGGCGGCACTTCAAAGAGCTTGGTCATGCGATAGCGTGCCTGCAACATCACCGACAATCGGCTGTAATCCGAGGAGCCGGGTTTGGCGACCATGCGGTCGATCACTTCCCGTTGCAGCATGAAATGCTGGTCCAGCACGGCATCGGCATAGTCCAGCAAATGAAACAGCAAAGGACTGGAAATGTTGTAAGGCAGGTTGCCCACAATACGCAGATTCGGGCCCAAGGCACCGAAATCCACGCTCAAGGCATCAGCCTCAATGATTTCCAGCTTGTTGGGCGAATAATGATGACGCAGGCGAGCCGCCAGATCGCGGTCAATCTCGACCACGCGCAAGCGCTCCAGCGCCTGCGTCAACGGTCGGGTCAGGGCCGACAGGCCCGGACCAATTTCCACCATATTATCGACAGGCCGAGGGCCAATCGCACGGATGATCTGGTCGATGATGGCCTCATCTTCCAGAAAGTTCTGTCCAAAGCGCTTGCGCGCCTGATGCTGGGCCATACCTGTCCTTAGCGACGGCGGGTGCTGGACTCGGGGTCCAAACGGTTATCAATGTAAGCACGGCCACGCAAGCTGTTCAGCCAGTCCTCAAAAGCAGGCTCGGCGCGCTGCTGGAACAGGGCCTGACGAGCCTGCATACGCTTGTACTCGTTTTCCATATTGCGGGTACGGCGCTCGATAACCTGGATCAAGTGCCAGCCAAACTGGGACTCGACCACGGCGGTATCGTTGCCAGGTTGCAACTTGTCCATGGCTTGCTCGAACGGAGGTACTGTCTCACCGGGCGAGAGCCAACCCAAATCACCACCTTGTGGCGCACTGCTGTCTTCCGAGTAACGCTTGGCCAGATCCTGGAAGGACTCACCGTTGCGTAAACGCACTTGCAATTGCTCAATACGTTGACGGGCCTGCTCGGAGGTCATGACCTTGGAGAGCTTGACCAGAATGTGGCGAGCATGCGTCTGAGTCACCATCATGGGACCCGATTGGGCCGATGTCGCACTGGCCACAGGCGAGGTATTGCTTGGCGCAGCGCCGCCACGCTCCAGCACCTTCAGAATGTGAAAACCTTGACCACTGCGGATCAGGTTGGAAACCTGGCCGGGAGCCAGGTTATGAACAGCTTGTGCGAACAAATCAGGCCAGTCGGACAGTGAACGGCTTCCCATCACACCGCCATTCAGGGCTTCCTGACCGTCCGAGTTGGACGCAGCCAAACCCGCAAAGTCTGCCCCCGAACGAGCTTGGGCCAACAGACCTTCAGCTTTGGTACGCAAACGGGCTTCTTCACTAGCGTTGGCGCCTTCAGGCACCCGCACCAGAATCTGCGCCAGGGCAACGGGCGCATTCTGGCTTTGTGCAGCGGACTGCCCCAAATTACCCAAACCCGCACCACCTTGAGAGCGCAGATAAATATCGATATCGGCATCCGTAATATTGATGCTGCTGTCGACCGCACGCATACGCAACTGATCCAGCAGAATTTCCTGCTTCAGATTGGCACGATACTGTTCCCAAGTAATGCCATTTTTCTCAATCTCGGCACGCAACTGGGCTTCAGTCATATTGTTGCGCGAGGAAATCATGCGTATGCCTTCATCCACCTGCTGAGGGCCGACAGAAATACCCATGGCACGCGCTTCCTGCTGCTCCAGACGCTCGTTGATCAGACGTTGTAAAACCTGTTTACGCAAAACGTCTTGCTCAGGAGTCGGAATTTTTTGGCGTTTGAGCTGTTCCAGCACTTGAGCCGCTTCCAGATCAACTTGACGCAAGGTAATAACCTCGTCATTGACCACGGCAGCAATGCCGTCCACAAACTGGGAGGCGGCAGCCGGTGCTGCCTTGTTTGCAGCGGGCTTGGATTGCGCCTGAGCCATGTGAGCCGTACCCAGCCCCATGACGGCCATCAAAGCCAATGACAGGCTGCGGTTTTTCAAGCTGAAACGCATATTATTCATACCTCTCATGAATCATTTTTTCCTGTACGGGGTCCGAGATGGGTTCATAGCCAATCACGCGATCACGCAACATTTTGATAGGGTCGTTGCCAATGCCGCCCAAACCGGACAGCTCCAGCTGGAAGAACATGGCTTTATTGGTTTCCCTGGCCGAAACCGCATAGCGTTGCAGAACCACTCGCGCCGCCCAGCAGCAATCACCTTTGTACTCCAAGCCCAACACCGTCTGTGTACCACGGCTTTCCTGAATGGAGTAATCGTAACGCCCCACCGCATACAGCTTGTTGCTCAAGGGCCATTGGCCCATCATGGAGACGTATTCCTTGCCACGATGATCTTCCTCGGTAGGCGTAAAAAAAGGATCCACGACCTGACGCGGGTCACGTTCATAACGATAATTCACACCCAGTGTGGCCAGACGTTTGGGACGCCAACGAATACCGGAAGCCAGACGGTTGCGGCGTTTTTCGTCAGGGTTAAATTGTGCATCGAAATTGACCGAGAACGTATTGGTCAAGGCGGCACTGGCACCGACCAGATAGTCGGAACGCGTGCTGGTACGCGCCTTTTCATCGCCCAAGGTGACAGTTTGCTTATCAAAATACAAACGCTGAGCAGCCTGCAGAACCAGACGCTCGTAGCCGGTGTCGGCATCCAACCAACGGGAAGTCAAACCCACCGTCACCTGGTTCGCATTGGAAATACGGTCCCAACCACCCGAGAAGATGTTTTCGCTAAAGGCCTGGGCAAAGTTGAAACTGGCCAGACTGGTGTCGTACAAGGGCAGCGTAGACTGGTCGCGATAAGGCACATATAAATAGTACACACGCGGCTCTAGGGTCTGGATGGAGTCATTGCCAAACAAGGTGGTGTCGCGCTCGAAAGTCATGCCCGAATCCAGAGACAGAATGGGCAGCACGCGACTTTGCGTACGGGAGCGGTCTGCGAACCTGGCCATATTGGGGTCACCCACATACCAGTCCGTCTGGTATTGACTCATGTGCAAGCCCGCTTTCGGCGTGATATACCAGCCTGGGCGAACGACAGGGTAAGCCACCGTCGTATAGGACGAGAAACGCGTACCATCTGGAGCCAGACGGGTGCTGCGCATATTGTCGAACTCGCTCAGGTTACCGCTGTAAAACGGCAAGCGGAAACGGGTTGCGTAGTTATCGCTGACCACATCAAAGCCACCCCAGTTATAACGGGATGCTCCCAAATACCATTCAGGCAATTTGTCGTATTGTGGTTGGCGGTAACCGGTACTGGAGTCCTGTAAGGTCTGATAACGCGTTGCACTGACGTGGGAGCGGAAATACTTGGAACCGCCCCACCCCAGCGTCACTGTGCTGGCCAGATCCTGAATAGTCGAATCATTCAGGCCAAAACTGCTGAAGTCACGAAAGTAATCGTCATCCGACACCCGGCGAATATCGGCATTCAGATAAAAGCTGGCGGGCAGACTCTGGCGATACTGCCCCATGAACAGCCAACGTTTATAACCCAGCTCGTTGTCATCAGGCAGGTAGTTACCCGTCAGCTCTCCGGAGAAGCTGTCACCCAAGTAACGGAATTCACCGCCCAGCATGGCACCGCGCTTGCTCATGAGGCGCGGCGTCAGGGTAGCATCGTAATTCGGCGCCAGATTCAAGTAATACGGCACGCTCAGGTCCAAACCACCGCGCGTAGTCATGCCGTAAGTAGGCAACAGAAAACCCGACTTGCGCTCTTTACGCAACGGGAAGGTCAAGTAGGGGGAGTACAACAGGGGGACCCCCTTGAAATACAGGACGCCATTACGCGCCACCCCTTCATTTTCCTTGGAATACAGGTCTACTTTGGACGACTGGATATACCAGGACGGCTCAGGACATGGGCAACCCGAATAATTCACGTCAGACAAACGCATATGATTAGAGCTGAGAATGTCAGCCTGCGTCGCCGTTCCCCTGCCACCCGTTGCACCCAGCCAGAACTCCGGCGATGACATGCGCCCGGTATCGGCATCCAGGTTGTAATCAAATTCCTGGCTGCGCACCAAAGCGCCGTCACGCATGATCAAGCCATTGCCACGGACTTGCACCTGGCCGGTTTTTTCCTGATAGTCGATCCGATCGCCTTTGACCACAGAGTCAATGCGCCGAACCTGAGCACCGCCTTCCAGACGCAACGTACCGTCCTGTAGCGTTTTCATCTGATCGCCTATTAAATAGACGGCCATGTCCTCTTCCTGGAGTTTGCGCACTTGCAAACCGGGGGACGTCTTTAAAGACGGACGCACGGACGACTCAGCCTGGGCGACCCCCATGCCTGTCATCATCAACACGATATACCACGCCGCAACTCGCACTAAGACTGCGCCTCCAGTTGTGTCCTGCCATTTGTTCGCACCAGATGAAAAACCCTGGCGACCCGGTATTATAGTTAAGCCTGCCGTTTAGCGGCACTGCTAAACACTAATCCGTTACGATCTTCTGCTTCCTTTATTTATGTCTGCTTCTATTTCTGCCGCTACCGACCCTCGTTTGCAGCAAGCAATCTCTTGGCTGAACACCCTGAAATCCCGCTTTGGGCTGGATATCGACAGCCTGCAAATGGCCTCCAGCGACGCCAGCTTTCGCCGTTACTTTCGCCTTCAGGCCCAGGACCGCAGCGTCGTTTTGATGGATGCCCCCCCCGCCACTGAAGACTGCAAACCCTTTATACACGTTACCGAACTGCTGGCACCTACTGGTATTCATGTGCCCGAGATCCTGGCGGCTGATACCGAGCAAGGTTTCTTGCTATTGAGCGACCTGGGCCAGGACAATTTCCAGACCGCCCTGAAAAACCCCTTGCCACAAAGCGAGCTGGACAAACTGTACCGCAGTACGCTGCTGACCCTGGTGAAATTGCAACAAGCGGACACCACGGGCTTGCCTGAGTACAACGAACAGCGCCTGCTAGAAGAGCTGCAAGTATTCCCCGAATGGTACATACAGAAGCACCGCCAGTTTGAGCTGAATGAAAAAGATCAGGCCATGTTGCGCAAGACCTTTGCCGAACTGGTTCAGGGCAATGTGCAAAGCGCTACTGTACTCGTGCACCGGGATTTCCACAGCCCTAATTTGATGATGCCCCTGCCCGGACAGACAGAGCCTGGCGTCATTGACTATCAGGATGCCTTGGCCGGCCCCATCACTTATGACATTGCCTCTTTAGTCATGGACGCGCGCGTTACCTGGACGGAGGAGCAGCAACTGGACTGGGCAATTCGCTATTGGCAAGCCGCCATGGAGGCCGGTCTGGATGTCCCCGCCGACTTCGCCGTCTTCCACCAGCAATACGAATGGATGGGCCTGCAACGCAATCTGCGTATTCTGGGTGTCTTTGCCCGCCTTTCTCTGCGTGACGGCAAACACCATTACCTTGATCACATGCCCCGCCTGCTCGGGTATGTACACCAAGTGGCCAGCCGCTACGAAAGCTTCAACGGTTTGCTGCGCCTCTTGAACCGTCTGGAAGGCCGCCAAACTGTTTTAGGCATGACGGTCTGATGCGCGCCATGATTCTGGCGGCGGGTCGAGGCGAGCGCATGCGTCCCTTAACCGACACCTGCCCCAAACCTCTGATTCCGGCCGGCGGCCAGCCACTGATCGTCTGGCATTTACGTGCGCTGGCTAAAGCGGGCTTTCGTGACGTCATCATCAACCACGCCTGGTTGGGCGAGCAGATTGAATCCACCCTGGGGGACGGCAGCCAATGGGGGCTGCGCCTGAGTTACTCACCAGAGGAAACCGCCCTGGAAACGGCCGGTGGCATTGCCAGGGCACTGGATTTTTTCCAAGACCAGCCTTTCTTGTTAATGAATGGCGATATCTGGTGTGATTGGGATCCGGCACAGGCCTTTGCCATGGCCGAGCGCCTGCAAGCAGGCCCGGAGCAGGCCTGGTTGATCCTGACCCCCAACCCACCCCACCACCCCGAAGGCGACTTTGGCATGCAGGAAGGACAACTGCATCTATGCGCCAAAGCCTGTGCGGGAGCCCGTAGCGCCACCTTGAGCGGCATAGGAGTCTACAAGCCCGGACTCTTTGCGCACCTGCCTAAAGATCAGCCTGCCAAAGCCGCTCCTTTGTTACACGCCGCCATTGATCGCCATCAAGTACTAGGCTGCCTGCATCCAGGTTTCTGGATGGATGTGGGCACCCCCGAACGATTAAACCAGCTAAACCAACACTTGGAATCGTTAGCACCCTCACAGTAAACTGATCATTCGCAGTCTGGTTGGCAGACGTTTCCAAGCACAACAAAGGGCAACAAAGCCAACCAGTCCCGCCTCCTTAGCCCCAATGACGTCTATGCTAATGGGTTTTGTAATCAGGACTTGATTTGTCTCAAGTCCCTTGTCTGACAGGAACGTCTGTTCTCATGCTTGGTTCCTCCAAACGCACCGTATTCAAGCCCACCGCCTACGGCTCCAGCCGTCGAAAACGCCGTATTCCACGCTGGTTTGTCCTGCTGTTGACAGGCATTGCCCTGGGTGCGGGCGGTCTGCTGTTCTTGCAACAAAGTTATGGCCCCACGCGCCTGACCGTAGAGCAGTCCGAACAGTTGCACTATGATCTGAACAGTGCCAACGCCGAGAAGCAACGTTTGCAAGCTCAGTTGAACCAGACCAGCCGCGAGCTGGAAGACGTCAGCCAAAACGAGGACAAACTTGGCAAACAGACCAGCGACCTGCAAGCCATGGTCACCAAACTGGAAAAAGACATTGCCCTGTTTGCCGATGCCATGCCGCCAGACCCACGCGGGACCTCGCCCGGCATTCGCGCTGCCGAATTCACCATCAAGGAAGGCCAACTGAATCACTTTGTGCTGCTGATGCAAGACAAGGGCAAAGAAACCGAATTTAGCGGCACGATGGAACTGGTTGCAGCGGGTCGTTACAGCAATGGCCGCTCTGGCAATGTGGACCTGCCTGGCCAGACCGTCAGCGTAGGCCGTTATGCCTACATCAATGGCTCCGCCGAACTGCCCGCCGGCTTTACGCCGCGCCAGGTCACGATACGCATCAAACCAGATGGCTCGAACCGCGTCGTGGCCACACGTACCATCTACGTCACTCCATCGAAATAACAACCCTTGCCTGTCTGTCACGTACAGGCAGGCAATGACAAGAAAGCCCTTCAGGTCCTTGGCTCCATCGCCAAAACCCTGAAGGGCTTTTTTATGCCCAACGATCCCGACAGACGCTTTAAGCTACATGCTGCAAAAAGTCTTTAAGGCGTTGGCTAGGAGGATCACTGAGCAGCTCGGCAGGCGGCCCATCATGCGCTACCCGGCCCTGATCAATAAAAATCAGACGGCTGCCCACACGACGCGCAAAATCCATCTCGTGGGTTACCACCACCATAGTCATGCCTTCCTCTGCCAGCAATTGCATGACCTTGAGCACCTCCTGGCGCAGCTCCGGGTCCAGCGCAGAGGTTGGCTCATCAAACAGCATCAACTTAGGCTTGATCGCCAATGCACGGGCGATAGCCACTCGCTGCTGCTGACCACCGGACAACTCATTCGGGTAATGATTGACGCGCTCGGCCAAGCCCACCTTGGCTAGCAGCTCCATCGCTTCCTTACGCGCCTGGGCGCGATCCATGCCCCGCGTATGCACGGGCCCGAACATGACATTTTCCAACGCACTCATCTGCGGAAACAGATTGAACTGCTGAAACACCATGCCAGCTTCCCGGCGCAGCTCCCGCACTTGGGCTGGCGTACCATTCACGCTCAAGCCATTGACCACAATGTCGCCCGCCTGAATGTCTTCCAGCTTGTTGATGCACCGTAAAAAAGTCGACTTCCCCGAACCCGAGGGGCCGACCACCACAACCACTTCGCCCTTATCAATCGTCAGACTGATATCGTCGAGCACGATATTGTCTCCAAAGCGCTTGGTTACCTGCTTGAACTCGACAATACTCATACAATCCTCATACGGTGTTCAATCAACTTCAGAGTCAGGGCAATCAGGCCAGTCAGGATCAGATAGATCACGGCAACCGCCCCCCAAATCTCCACCGAACGAAAGTTATTCGCAATAATCTCCTGACCCTGGCGAGTCAGTTCGGCCACACCGATCACAATAAACAGCGATGAATCCTTCAGGCTGATAATGCACTGGTTACCCATGGCCGGAATCATGCGGCGAAATGCCACGGGCCCAATGATGTGCCGCAAAATCTTGTAAAACGGCAAGCCCATCGCCTCGCCCGCCTCTTTCAGCCCCTTGGGTACCGATTGCAAGGCACCACGTACGATCTCGGAAATATAGGCTCCGGAATTGATCATCAAGGTAAAAATGGCGGCAGTCAGTCCATCAATGCGGATGTTGGCCAGCAGGGGCAGCGCAAAGTAGATAAACATTACCTGCACGACAATCGGCGTGCCGCGGATAAGCAGCACATAGACCTGGCACAGAAAGGACAGAACCAGCAGCAGATAGCGCCTGAAAAAAGCCAGCAAGAACAGAGCCATCAATGCCTGCAGCGAACTCCAGATCCAGGCCGGCACAAAGCTCAACCAATTACCTGTCAGCCAGGACAGGCCCTTGATCACAAAACCGAGCACAAACAGCCCCAGGATGAACCATGCTGCCCGGCGCCAAGTGACCGGCACCCGAACATAGGTGGTAATCACCCCGGTCAGAAAACCCAATACAGCGCCACCCATCAAACCCGACAGGGTAATGAGCAGCGTCATTTTTGTACCTTCCAGAAGGCTGGGTAAAGCCCCCCAGATAGCGTCCCATTCAAAAGTCACAGTGCTACCTTTGTCTTTGAATAAACGCCCGCAACAGAGCGTCAAAAAATAAAAGCGGTGATCCCGTTACGACACGCGATCACCGCCTGGCATGCGCTTGGCTCCAAGCTGTTTAATCAGGCTGCTTGCCAAACCATTTTTGGTAGATTTTGTCGTAAGTGCCGTCAGCACGAATGTCTTTCAGAGCCTGGTTCACAACCGGAACCAGTTCGCTGTTCTTGGGAAAGCCAATACCGTAGAAGTCACCACTTTTCACGGCGCCAGTGACCTTCACACGGTCCTTGCCGCCGGTCTGGGCGTAATACTGCACATTGGGGGTATCGTGCACCACGGCATCCACACGGCCTGTTGCCAGCTCCAGGAAGGCGTTGTCGATATTGGGAAACAGCTTGAGCTTGGCAGTCGGCACCGAACGCTGCATGAAGTCCACAGTGGCCGTACCGATCTTCACAGCCACCGTCTTGCCTTCCAGGTCGGCGGCGGTCTTGATGGCGGAGTTATCGGTGTTGACCAAAATAGCCAGACCGCTTTCGTAGTAAGGATCGGAGAAATCAATCACTTGCTTGCGGTCATCACGGATGGTGATCCCGGCCAGCGCGGCATCCAGATTGCGCGTTTGCAAACCTGGAATAATGCCGTTGAAATCCATGGGCTGGAAGCGGTAATTCAGATTGGCTTTTTTTGCGACCGCATCCCACAAGTCGATATCAAAGCCTGTGTACTTACCGTTCTGCTTGAACTCAAAAGGCACAAACGCCGTATCGGTTGCGACCACCAGCTCTTTGCCTTGTTGCGCCAAGGCCTGCCCAGCGGGCAAAGCCAAAGCCAGGGCCAAGCCGGCCATCAGGGTTTTCATTTTCTTATTGAACATCCGTTACTCCTCTGTAGGGACTGACCCACAATCAGCCAGTTCGATGTTTACCCAAGTCTGGTACAGGCTCATGACCTGGCCCAGCGTTGATCTATGCTACCCGAAGCAGCCCAACTCTTCGTATTTAATAGTTTTAAAAAAAGAAAAACCTCGGGAAATCCCGAGGTTTTTCAGACAATGAGCCGTATCAAAACTCACATTCAGAACGCAGGAACAATGGCCCCCTTGTATTTGTCTGCAATGAATTTCTTTACATCTTCGCTATGCAAAGCCTGGATCAGCTTGGCTACACGTGGGTCGTCCTTGGACTTGGCAGCCACCGCGATCAAATTGGCGTAAGGAGAGTCTGCACCTTCAATAGCCAAAGCATCCTTGGTGGGGTTCAGACCCGCTTCCAGCGCGTAGTTGGTGTTGATCAGAGCGATATCCACATCAGCCAGTACGCGCGGCAAGGTAGCAGCTTCCAGTTCCTTGAACTTCAGCTTCTTGGGGTTCTGGTCCACATCACGCGAGGTTGCCAGAATATTGGAAGGATCCTTCAGGGTCAGAACACCTGCTTTTTGCAGCAACAGCAAAGCACGAGCGCCATTGGACGGATCGTTAGGGATTGCCACCAGTGCGCCTTCTTTCAGCTCGTCCAGGCTCTTGATCTTGGTGGAGTAAGCACCAAAGGGCTCAACGTGAACCACGGCCACCGACACCAGATCGGTTTTGTGTTCTTTGTTGAAGGTATCCAGGTAAGGCTTGTGCTGGAAGAAGTTGGCATCGATATGGCCGTCAGCCACTTGCTGGTTGGGCTGCACGTAATCGGTGAACACCTTGATATCCAGGTTCACGCCTTCCTTGGCCAAAGCAGGCTTGACAAACTCCAGCAGCTCGGCGTGTGGCACAGGGGTAGCAGCAACCGACAAGGTCTCGGCGGCTTGGGCCACGCTGGCCAGCAGAGCCGACACGGACAAGGCCAGAACGGGAACAAATTTCTTCAAAGACATGAGCGACTCCAGTTTCAGAAAGGCAAGACTATCACGATAGCTGCCAGAACTTATTTTCGGCTCAAACGAGCCACCATGGCGTCTCCAAACACCTGCAGGAGTTGCACCAGCACCACCAGAATAGTCACGGTAACCACCATGACATCCGTTTGATATCGTTGATAACCAAAGCGCAGGGCCAGGTCACCCAGACCACCACCGCCAATCACCCCGGACATGGCTGAATAGCCCACCAGTGCAATCGCAGTCACAATCAGGGCTGCCACAATGCCGGTCGTCGCTTCGGGCAATAAAGCCAGTAAAACCGTCTGACGAGAGTTGGCTCCCATGGCACGGCAGGCCTCATTCACACCAGGATCCAGTTCACGCAAAACATTTTCTACCAAGCGGGCAAAAAACGGCGCCGCACTCAAGACCAAAGGCGGAATCGCGCCCTGCACTCCCAAAGACGTACCGGCCAAAATGCGCGTCAAGGGAATAATGACGATCAAGAGAATCAGGAACGGCACGGAACGCAAAATGTTCACGATCAGGGACAAGCTCTGGTAGATCCAGGCATTGTCCAACATCTGCTTGCGGCTGGTCAGAAACAGCAGCACGCCTAATGGCAAACCAATAATTGCGGTAAAGCCCAGCGAAATACCTGTCATCAACAAGGTATCAATCGTGGCCTCACCAATCAGCGCCCAATCCAAGTTGCTAAAGTTCATGGCCGCAATACCTCAAATTGGACATTCAATTCAGTCAGCAAGGCATCCAGCCCTGCCTTAGCCTGCGCATCCCCTTGTACGGCCACAACCAGTTGGCCGTAAGGCTCGGTTTTGATGCGACCAATGGCCCCCTGCAATATGCTCACATTCAGCCCCAGTTGGCTGGTAATGCGGCTAATCAAAGGCTCGGTCGTGGCCACACCACGCACACTCAGGCGCATGACACTACCGGGCACACCCTCTGCCAATGCATGCCAGTCGTCAGCGTTCACGCCGCTTTCGCTGAGCAGGGACTGCGTGGTGGGATGATGCGGATGCAGAAACACATCCAGCACTTCGCCACACTCTACAATCTGGCCGGCGTCAATCACCGCCACCCGGTCACAGACGGAGCGAATGACATCCATACCGTGGGTAATCAAGACAATCGTCAGCCCCAGTTCCTGATTGATCTCGCGCAGCAAGCGCAAGATGGACTGGGTAGTTTCTGGATCCAGCGCCGAGGTGGCTTCGTCACAGAGCAAAAGCTGCGGTCGATTAGCCAGGGCACGCGCAATACCGACACGCTGCTGCTGTCCGCCCGATAACTGACGGGGATACTTGTTGGCATGATCCTTCAAGCCCACTAGCTCCAACACTTCCAGAGCACGAGCGTGGCGTTGAACACGACCTACCCCTGCCAATCGCAGAGGAAAGCAGACATTATCCAGAACCGTGCGGGAGTGAAGCAAATTAAAATGCTGGAACACCATGCCCACGCCTTGTCGGAAAGCGCGCAACTGCGCGCCCGAAAAACGTGTGATGTCCTGATCCTGTACCCAGACCTGGCCTGAACTGGGTTGCTCAAGCAGATTGAGCATGCGGATCAGCGTACTTTTCCCAGCACCCGAGCGACCAATAATACCGAAGACCTCTCCTTGGTGAATCTGCAAGGAAACGTCGTTCAAAGCATGAACGGTCCTGCCTGCCAAAGAATAGGTTTTTGAGATGTGTTCAAGACGAATCAAAATGAACTCAGCCTAGTTAGTCAGTCGAGTTATAAAAGCCTGAGCTGTAAGCGAAATTTACCATAAAGCAAATTTGACAATGACCAGATAGATATAACCCTTGGAAATATTGAAACCATACTGAGGGCTGCACTGTATAGCAAGATTTCCGACCGGCTAATGCGCGGACGTGACCTTGGCTGTGCAAGGCAAGCGCCCAAAGAAAAAGGCCGCTAAGCGCGGCCTTGTTTCTACGTTTCAGTGTAGTGGTGGGTCGTGCGCGACTCGAACGCGCGACCAACGGATTAAAAGTCCGCTGCTCTACCAACTGAGCTAACGACCCCCTACTGAAAGATGAAATTATGACCCGATTCCAAGGACTCGTCAAGCATTAAATGCAAAATAATCAGAAAAAAAGCATTTTTCTTCAAAAAAGATGAAAACAACGGCTTTCAACGCCCCAGTCTCAACACTTTTCTCTGTTTCAGAAACAAAATTTGAACTTCTATTCAACAGAGTTTTGTGCTGAAAATAGAAAATGCCTCCCGACACGGGGGCTAACCCCACTGCCGGAAGGCATTCAAAGACAATCAGGTTCGTCTAAGACTTAACGGGCACGAGAAATACGAACCTCGGCACCACGGCGTTTGACCTCCAGCCCTTCGGACGGCAGGATCTTCAATCCCTCCAGACCTTTGATGTAGCTGGAGCCTTGCATCTGCATGACGCGGATCTTGTTGCGCATCACAACCGGGCTGTGCTCGGGCATGCCAAACATCCAGACCTCATCAAGCAAGCGGGCCGAGTTAAATTCAGAGGTGTGCTTGACCACCGGTCCCAAACACAGCATATGTCCTTCGCGACCAAAGACCGGCAAACGATCCAAACCCACTATCATTTTCACGGTCGTGCCACCCTCGTAGCGCCAACCGGTACTCAGATCCCACCAGGCATCGCCTTCAGGCAGATAGACCTCAACATCCTGCCCCGGCTGCAAGACAGGAGCCACCAGCAAGGCAGGGCCCAATAAATACTGGGTGTCCCACAAACGCGCCTGAGCATCTGCCGGGAAGCTTTGAGCCATAGAGCGCTGTACAGGCAAGCCGGTACGCACAGCGTCCTCAATAATGCCCAATACATAAGGCACCAGACGAAAACGCCACTCCAACCAATGGGCAACCTGAGCCTGCGTTTCTTCGTCAAACGCATCAGGCCGCAAAGCAGGAATACCTTGCAGGCTGAAATTCGCCGAGAAAACCGACATGGCCAGCCACCGCAGGTACAACTCTGGCGTCATTTCGCTGGTCGATGCTGCCGCATTGCCCCAACCATGAATCTGGATAGGCACGCCACTATTGCCGGTGGCCAGGGCTGACTTCAAGGATTCCGTCAGACCCGCCCAGGTATTTTCGACCTGAGGACCCAATTGCCAGGCAAAGCGCTGACAAGATGGACTCAGGTCGCGGCTGGCGACCACCCCTTCTTGCGGCGTCTTGTGACCAGCAACCGCGTCGAACAAGGCTTGACGTGCCAGCACAGGATAAATTGCACGCAACAAAGCGCCAGACTCGCCTCCCCGGCTGGTAACGGCATCAGGAATGTCAAAGCGGGCATTGCACAGCACGGCCCCCAGGCCATCGTCGACCATCTGACGCTGACGCTCGGTCCACATGCGAAATACGTCTTTGTGAGTCAGGTCCAGCAAGCCGTAATCGCGGCCACCGCTAAGCGTGTCGCCCGGGAATACATAGGCGCAGCCGTCATCATCATTGATGAGCAACCAGCCGCGATCTTCCCACTCCTCAAACAAGCTGGTGCCCGCCTGTACGCAGGGACGCGTCCAGGCAGCCAGTTGCAACTGATCATTATGCAAGGCAGAGAACGCCTCGCGGGGATCAGCCATGCGGGCGGCGTCCCACTCCAGCGTCGGTTTGTCCTGCTGGAAATCGTACGGCTCAGGAGGCGGCAAGACGGCCACATCCAGTGCAATACCCTGCTCGCGGCACTGATTGGCCAACTCACGCAAGGACGTTACGTCTTGCGCTTGAGCGCCATCCAGCCACAAGCCCATAGGCGTGACACCGGGTTGACCCGCACGGCCCGTCAATGCGGAGTACTGGTTGATGATTTCGCTGGGATCGCCCAGGAACAGGAAAAAATCCAGTTCGGCAGCGTGTACGCGAGCGCGGTACGCATCCAAATCCTGCTGGCCCAGATCGTGTTCCACCCGCTCGAAGGTATTGATGTACAGCCCCCAGCCTTGCGTGCTCCAGAGCAAAGGCAGGCTGCGATCATCCGGACGATCGGTATCGATCATTTCCTCGCGGCGGTCCAGCTCGCCCAAGGTTTCGCCCAGACCATACAAGGCATCTTCCTCGGCCAGGGCCAGATCCAGCTGCCAACAGCGGCTGGGCTCTTGCACCAGTGTCAGCGGTTGCGCCGCACTGCTCAAGAGCAGTTGATCGCCGCGCCGGACCTCGAAGCGCCAGGGATTGGACTGAATATGCAAGGCGACTTCGCCCTGCTCAATCCGCCAGCCGGAATCGGCTGTTTCCAGTTGAAATTCGCTGACCGCCTCATGGCGGGCCAGCAGCATATCGCCCAAAGCTTTGGCACGGGTACTGAGCTTTTCGTTATCGAGCCGGGCAAGCGGCATACAGCGGAAACGAAAAACACCCGGCGCATGAGCTTCGATGCGCAGCGCAAAATCGGTTTCGACAAAAGCGAAATCGGCCAAGGCCGGTTTCGTCGTCAACAAACTCAGATGATTAAACAATTGTGTCACGTCGTCAGAGTGGAGCGAACGGCACGATGCTGATCGCAGGGTCACGCTCAAGATTACTTAACAAGGCCACTATTTTGACGTATTTGCGCTACAAAGGAAAATGTTGCTTCAAATTTCGCCGAAATAATTCGAAAAACGGGCCTTAGCGAGGTATTAAAGCTTGCTCCAAACGCCGCTCCAAAGGAATAGGTTCCTCCAGACAATAAGCGGCAAACAAACTGGCTGCCAGCAGGCTCCAGCTCAAACCACGTGAGCCGTAAGCCGCAGCCATAAACAAACCGGGCTGGCCCGGCACAAAACCCATCACGGGCAAATGGTCACTTAAGGCACAACGCCAACCGGCCCAACCCTGTTCGGGTATCTCCCCCCTCACAGCAGGATTGGCCAGCATGGCAGAAACTTTTTCGATATTTTGCTGATGTCCCTGGTGGCTGACCTGGGCAGATTCACCAAAACGCTCGTAGGTGCTACCGATGACTTGCCCCTGCGGGTCAACAGGCAGGATATAGCCCTGGCCACTTAAAGTCACTCCACCTTGCGTCAACGCCTGCTCAACAGATAAATACGTCACCTGCCCGGCCAGACGCTGCATGGCTGCCAAGCGAGGCATGGGATGCGCCGCCAGCAGCTCGTCTGGCAACAGGCTCAGGCTTTGGGCCGCTGCCGCTATCACGACACGATTGCTGCTTTCCAGGCATTGTCCCCGCTGATTGCAGACATCCCACACATTCGGCTCCTGGCCGGTTTGCAAGAACACATGCTCTGGAAGGCATTGAATCAAAGGGTGATCCAGCAGACAGGCGACCAGTGCACTGGGATCCACCACCATGCCTTGCGGGAAATACAGGCCACCGCCTTGCAAAGGCACTCCGGCCAAGGCCGAGCCCTGCTCGCGATCCAGCCATTGCACCCAGTCCTGATCCAAAGCCAAACGCGCCAACGCCTGCTGAATATCCGCATCGCTATTGCCCGCCTGACCAAATACCAGCGTCCCGACTCGGCGCGGGCGTGCCGCCTCTGGCAAGCCTTTCCAGCCTTGCCAGGCATGCAGCACAGCATTGCGGCTCAACCGGGCCAAGGGAGCATCATCCAGAGCGAATACCGGAGAGATGGCAGCCAGACGGTGACCTTGATGCGTGGCATCCAGGCCCCGGCTCAAGGCCGGATCACAAACCAGAACAGGCACACCTTTACGCGCCAGCTCCCAGGCACACGCCGCCCCCGCCAAACCAGCACCGATCACCACCACCCGCCCCTGTTGCGGCGGCAAGCTGCCGCGTCGTCCCAGATGGGGACGCAAGCGAGCGCGAATAGTGCACCACTTGCCCCCGGCACCGGGGACTTTTTCCACTTCAAACCCTACCGAGGCCAGATCACGTCGCACCTGCCCTGCACAGCACCAGGAAGCCGCTGTCGCCCCTGGCGCAGCCAGACGCACCAGTTGCCCCAGAACCGAACGCGACCACATGGCAGGATTGCCACGGGGAGCAAAACCATCCAGGTAAAACGCGTCGGCATGGCATTGCAGCTCGCGCATCATGGTTTCAGCTTGCCCAAAGGCCAGGGTCAGCGTGACCCGCCCCTCATCCAGCTCCAGCCTGTGTATACCCGGCACCAGTATGGGCCAGGCTGCCAGCAACTCCTGGGCTTGAGCCTGCAACTGCTCGGGCAAGCGAGCATACAGAGTCGCCAAATCGGCCTGGCGAAAGGGATGAGCCTCTACCGAGACGAAATGCAGCCTCTGGCTGCGTTGCGGATCCTGACGCCAAGCCTGCCAGGTCGCCAGAAAGCTGGCTCCCAGTCCAAAGCCGGTTTCACAAATCGTGAATTGAGATCGCCCCCGCCAACGCTCGGGCAACCCATTGCCTTGCAGAAAAACCCGCCGGGCTTGGCCCAAGGGGCCATCTGCCGGGTGATAGCTATCCTGATACAGAGCACTGACAGGCACGTCGTGCTCATTGAATTCCAAATCGGCCGGGACCAAAGGCTCAAACGCAAAGGCAGCCATTAATTTTCCTGCCCATCACAACACTCACACACGCTCTAACCCCTTAAACTGGCCTTAATCAAACTGACACCAACAAACACGTACAATCAAAGGTCTTTCTTTCAGACTCTTCTTTTTAAAACCGGATTGCCATGCCATTGTCACGTTTACCGCTCAGCGCCTGCCTGGACGCTGCTGTTACTGCAGCCCATGCCGCCGCCGCTATTTTACAAGCCTATGCGTCGGACCGTAGCTCTCTGGTGATCAGCAACAAAATGCACAACGATCTGGTGTCACAAGCCGATCACGAAGCCGAACAGGCCTGCATCAGTGTGTTGATGGAACGCACTCCAGACATTGATATCGTGGCCGAAGAAAGCGGCGGTGTGAATACAGGCCGCCCCACCTGGTATATCGACCCGCTCGATGGCACCACCAATTTCTTGCACGGCATCCCGCACTATGCCGTTTCGGTCGCCCTGATTGCGCCTGCTGGCACCCAAATGGACAACGGCGTTCTAGCCCAGGACACCCCAGTCATTGCCGTGGTCTACGACCCCAATCGCGAAGAGCTGTTTACAGCCATGTACGGGGTGGGCGCCTGGTTAAATGGCAGCCGTATTCAAACATCCTCATCGAAAAAACTGGCGGATTCGGTATTGGCCACCGGCTTTCCATTTCGCGACTTTTCTTTTTCCGACCAGTACATGCCCAGCCTGAACGTCGCCATTACCGGCAGCCGTGGGGTACGTCGCATGGGTGCCGCCGCGCTGGATCTGGCCTGGGTCGCTTGCGGCCGTTACGACGGATACTGGGAAATGGGCTTGGCCCCCTGGGACGTTGCTGCGGGTACTTTGCTGGTGCGTGAAGCCAAGGGCGTGTGCCAGGACCTGTATCAGGAAGAGCCCTGGCCCGTCAGTGGCCACGTCTACGCAGGCAATGCCCACATTGCCGATGAATTGCTGGGCATGGTGCGCCCGTCGCTGACACAGCGTCCGACCAAACCCAAACCTTAACGCCTTATTCGGGGCCGGTTGCCACACTTCCTGCTCCGATCTTCATCACCCAATAAAAGCGAGCCATTTAAAACGGCTCGCTTTTTTCATGCAGATCAGGTTGCAGGCCAGGTTTGACGATTTGCTGAATAATCGCCCCCTGCTCCAAGCCGCCAAATCAAGCCTGCGCTTCAGGCTTGGCTTGCTCGTCCCGCAGGACACGGCGCAAGATCTTGCCCACATTGCTCTTGGGCAGTTCATCACGGAACTCAATGATACGGGGACGCTTGTACGCCGTCAGGCGCTCTTTGCACCATTGCTTGATATCGGCTTCAGTCAGTGATGAATTACGTTTGACCACAAACAGCTTGATGCTTTCACCGCTATGCTCGCTGGGCACTCCGACCGCCGCCACTTCCAGCACATCGGGATGAGCCGCAACCACGTCCTCAATTTCGTTCGGATAAACGTTAAAGCCCGACACCAGAATCATGTCTTTCTTGCGATCCACCAGGCGAATTCGTCCCTGCTGATCCATGACACCAATATCACCCGTTTTCAGGAAACCATTAGGCGTAAAGACATTGGCGGTTTCCTCGGGCTGATTCCAGTAAGCCGACATTACCTGGGGCCCTTTGACGGCCAGCTCGCCCTGCTCACCCATCGCCACTGGCTGGCCTTGCTCATCGAGCAAGAGCACATCGGTAGACGGCAAGGGAAAGCCAATCGTACCGCTGTACTCGCGCGAGTCCGTCGCATTGACCGCCACCACAGGCGAAGTTTCCGACAGGCCGTAGCCTTCTATCAAGGGGCAGCCTGTCACGGCCAGCCAGCGCTCGGCCACGGCCTTTTGCAAAGCGGCACCACCGGCCAGGCACAGCTTGAGTTGTGCAAACGGCAAAGTACGGAATTTTTCGTGATTCGCCAGCGCATTGAACAAGGTATTGACGGCGGGGACGACTTCGGGCGGATTGCGTTTCCAGGCCTTGTATACCGAATTCAGATCACGTGGATTCATCACCAGCACCATGTGCATACCCGCATACATGGCGAACAAGCCACAAATGGTCAGCGCGAAGATGTGATACAGCGGCAAGGCCACCATCATGGTGTAGGCAGGGCCCTTGAAGTCACCCAAAGCGGGAAAGCCCACGGCCTCCACCTGTAAAACGTTGGCCATCAGATTGCGTTGGCTCAGCATGGCGCCTTTAGGGCGGCCCGTTGTACCACCCGTGTATTGCAGCAGCGCCAAATCATCCGGTTTGGCGGGCTGACGGCTCAGGCTCAATTTGCTGCCCCGCTCCAGCACTGCTTCCAGACGCTGCGAACCGGGCAAAGAATAAGACGGCACCATACGTTTCAAATAACGCACGGCAAAATTCACCACACTGCCCTTAAGTCCCATCAGGTCGCCCACGGTGCTCACCACCACATGGGCGGGCTTCACATTCGCCGGAACCTGCTGGAGCACATGCGCAAAATTCTCCAGAATCACAATAACCTGGGCCTGACTATCGGCCAGTTGAAACTCAAGCTCACGTTCGGTGTATTGGGGGTTGGTATTGACGCCCACCATGCCCGCTCGCATCGTGCCCAGCAAGCAAATAAGGAAAGGCAGCCCATTGGGCAACATCAGCATGACACGGCTGCCACGCTCCAGGCCCTGGGCTTGCAACCAGGCGGCAAACGCATCTGCGCTGCGGTCCAGATGCTCGTAGGAAATGTCATGCCCCATAAAGGTCAGCGCAGTCCTGTCCTTATGCTTTTTCATGGCGGCATCCAGACAATCGATCAAGGTCTGCTCGGCGCCTAGCTGAATGTCATGGGGCACGGAGGCCGGATAATGCTCGAGCCAAGGTTTTTGCTGAGTATCCAAGGGCTTGTCACCTAATACGTGTTTATTTATGGTTAACTCTACTCTACTTTATTGTTCAAGCCCAAGGACAAGCCCGCATCATGAAGCTGTTTGATCCCATTTCCGCCTGGTCCCATGAAATTGCGGCCATCCGGCGTGATCTCCACACCTACCCCGAACTGGCTTTCGAGGAAACCCGGACGGCCGATCAGGTCGCGTCCTGGCTGGAGAAATGGGACATTCCGGTGCATCGCGGACTGGGTGGCACAGGTGTTGTTGGTATCTTGAAGGGCACCGGCGGCCAGGGCCCATCGGTGGGGCTGCGTGCCGATATGGACGCCCTGCCCATGCAGGAGCTGAACGAGTTTGAACACAAAAGCCGCCACGACGGCAAGATGCACGCCTGTGGACACGATGGACATACCGCCATGCTGCTGGGCGCAGCTCGCTACCTGTCCGAACACCGCGATTTTGCTGGCACTATTTATCTGATTTTTCAGCCTGCCGAAGAGGGCTTTGGTGGCGCACGCGAGATGATCAAGGACGGCCTGTTCTCGCTTTTCCCCATGCAAGCGGTATTTGGCCTGCACAACTGGCCCGGTATGCCTGCCGGCACCTTCGGCGTTTTACCTGGCGCCATGATGGCCTCCAGCAATACCTTTGAAATTCGCATTGAAGGCAAAGGAGCCCATGGTGGCATGCCCCATCTGGGCGTGGACCCTATCATGGCAGCGGTGCAACTGGCGCAAAGCCTGCAAACCATCGTCAGCCGCAATGTGGATCCGCTAGAGCCTGTCGTGTTGAGCATTACCCAAATTCACGCAGGCTCTGCCGACAACGTCATTCCCAACGAGGCCGTCATGCGCGGCACGGTACGCACCTTTTCCACCGAAGCCCTGGATCTGGTCGAGACCCGTATGCGCGAACTGTGCGAACAAAGCTGTGCGGCCCAAGGCTGCAAGGCCGAATTCGACTTTGACCGCCGCTACCCTCCCACCATCAATGATCCCGAACAAGCAGCCTTTTGCGCGCAAGTCATCCGGGAACTGGCCGGCCCCGACAAGCTGCGTCAGGACATCCGCCCTTCCATGGGTGCCGAAGACTTCTCCTTCATGTTGCAGGAAGTCCCAGGCTGCTATGTCTGGTTAGGCAATGGCGATGGCGATCATCGCAGCCCTGGTCACGGCATGGGTCCGTGCATGCTGCACAACGGCAGCTACGATTTCAACGACGCCCTGATCCCCATTGGTGCCAGCTACTGGGCCAAGCTGGCCCTGGACTGGCTGGCACAACATCATTGATGCTTTAACAAATGTTTCATAGCGGGGTTAAAGCTTGCCGTTACAATGGCAAGTTCTATTGTTGACGGCGTGCGCCCGCGCGCTACGGGCATCGGTCCCACCACCCTTTCCTCCTATACGGGAGTATTTGTGACTACTTCAAGCAACATCTCTTCGCTCCCGGACGGAGCCCCCACCCTGCGCGTCATGCCCATGCCCACCGACGCCAATATTCACGGCGATGTATTCGGTGGCTGGATCATGTCCCAGGTGGACATTGCCGGAGCAATTCCTGCAACACGACGTGCCCAAGGCCGGGTTGCCACGATTTCCGTCAATGCCTTCACCTTCAAACAGCCCGTGTTTGTGGGTGACTTGCTCAGCTTCTACACAGAAATCATCAAAACTGGCCGCACCTCCATTACGGTGTCGGTGGAAGTGTATGCAGAACGCAAACGCCTGCAACTGGAAACAGTCAAAGTAACGGAAGCCACGCTGACGTATGTGGCCACCGATGACGAGCGCCGCAGCCGCCCGCTGCCCCCTCTCTAAGCATTTGTGACAGGCAGGCCTATGCAGGAAAACCTGGTACACCCTACTTCGCCCAGTGACACTCCCAAGCCACGCCGCCTGGAGCCCGAGGACGCGCAGCAGGCACTTTACCGCCTGAAAAACATCCTCAAACGCCAAGAGGTGGTCGAGTCACTGGCTCAACGCCAGTTCGAGGACGACGACCGTTCCAACCTGCTTGAAGGCCTGATCCATCGCCAGCATGAAAGCGAGATCAAGGCCATCCTGAACGATCTGCATCCGGCCGACATTGCTTTCATTCTGGAGTCCTTGCCCGAGCTGGAACGCCAGGCCATTTGGCAACTGGTGGATGCCGAGCACGATGCTGACGTGCTGCTGGAAGTGGCGGACTGGGCCCGTGAGTCGCTGATTCGCTCCATGGATGCGGCAGACCTGATCGCCGCCGCCGGCAATATGGATGCCGACGAAATCGCCGATCTGGTGCCCGACCTGCCGCCCGATGTGGTGGCCGCCGTGCAGCGCGGCCTGACGGACGAAGAACGTGCGCAACTGATCGAAGCCATGGGCTACCCCGAAGATACGGTGGGTGCCATCATGGACTTTGACATGGTGCGCGTGCGCGAGGACGTGACCCTGGAAGTGGTCTTGCGTTACCTGCGTCGCCTGCAGGAACTGCCAGACCACACTGACCAGATCTTCGTGGTAGACCGTGCCGATAAACTGCAGGGCACCCTGTCGCTGACACGTCTGCTGGTCAGCGAACCCGAAACTCTGGTGTCCTCGGCCATGTCCACCGACTACCTGACTCTGAATCCATTGGACTCGGACTCGGATGCCGCCGGGGCATTTGAGCGCTATGACTTGGTGTCCGCCCCGGTGGTGGACGATATTGGCCGCCTGATTGGCCGAGTCACCATTGACGAGGTGGTGGACGTGCTGCAAGAGGACTCGGAAGAGCAGGCTCTGTCTCGCGCCGGTCTGCAAGAGGATGACATTTTCGCCCCCATCCGCACCGCTATCCGCAACCGGGCCCCCTGGCTACTGATCAACCTCTGTACGGCGGCCACGGCCTCTTTCATTGCCTCGCGCTTTGAGGACACCGTCAGCCACATTGTGATCCTGGCGTTCCTGATGTCGATTGTGGCCGGTATTGGCGGCAACTCCGGCAACCAGACCATGACCATGATTATTCGTGCCATTGCCACTGGCCGTGTCACCGGTTCCAACGTCATCCCACTGATCAAGCGCGAGCTGCTGGTGACCTTTCTGGTCGGGGTCTGTGGCAGTGCAGTAACCGCTTTCTTTGCCTGGTTTATCTCCGGCTCCATTGCCATTGCTGCGGTGATGATGGCCGCCATGATCGGCAATATGCTGATTGGGGCCGCACTGGGTGTGCTAATCCCGATCCTGCGCGACCGCTTTGGCAATGACCCGGCCGTAGGTTCCTCGGTACTGCTGACCTTTGCAACAGACTCGCTGGGGTTTTTGCTGTTCCTGGGACTGGCGACGGTGTTTTTGCTGTAGGTGGCCAGCAGGCATGATTAGAAAAACCGGCTTCTGGCCGGTTTTTTTATCTGCCTCAAAGGCCTTCGATCACGTCTTTTAATCTTTTAACACCAGGAAACTCGGAAATCCGAACACCGGGACGCCGGAACACCCAAGTATCGCGGCGTTGGCTCGTTGGCTCGTTGGCTCGTTGGCTCGTTGGCTCGTTGGCTCGTTGGCTCGTTGGCTCGTTGGCTCGTTGGCTCGTTGGCTTTCAGTATGCTTGCTTCATCTCATTAAGCACAAGCTCTTTATCCTTCTCAGGGGAAAATCTTGATAGCCAATCCCACAAGTGGCCTCAAACTCAGACGCCAAGCACCTGACGCAAGCGCCAAACTGACCTTCCAAGCAACTAAGAACGGGGGGACGACGATCGGGCCTCTTCCAAAAAGACCTCCAGACTCTCCTTCGTCTCCACAACCTGACTTCGTTGTAACGACTCAGTCTGTGCCGTATGTTCAAAGAAATCCAGCACGCCATTGGTCACTCTGGGTGCAATGCCTGCCAGATCCAGTTGGCGGCGTACTTGCAGAACTTCGTCACGGCGGCGCACACCATGAACCAGATGGCTGCGCAAGCAGGATTCCATGAAGTCCTGCAAGCCCCGCTGGTTCAAATCCTCCAGCACCTCATACAGTTCGTCCCGCAGCCCCATTTGCTCGGCCAGCATCAGAGTTTCAATCCCCAAGGCTTCCAAGCCCTTAGTCATCAGGCTGCGCAACAACTTCAAGCGCATCGCATCCCCGGCCTGCCCCGACAAAATACGCACAGGAGCCCCCTGAGCCTGCCAAAACGCCGCAGCCCTACCAGCCCCTTGCCCGGCGGCCAACAACGCCGTCTGAGCGCCTGTAGAGGGCACAGAACCCATAATCGCCAGGTCAGCCAGCTCGACTCCATGCTGTCGCGCTAAGACATCCATGCTTTCCATAGCCTGAGGCTCGGCTGTACACAAATCCATATACAGCGTCCCTGCGGACAGATACGGCATGACAGTCTTGGCCACCACGTCTGCCTGTGTACCCGTCACGGCGGACAACACCCCATCCAGGCCCTGCCAGTGTGCATTCGTCTGCAAACATAGCTGCGCCCCTAACTGCTGAGCCAGTTCACGAGCGGCAGCACTTTCCCGGCGCACCAGGATAAACGGCACCTGCACACCGGCAGCCTTCAAGGCTGCGCTATAAAAACGCGCAACTTCGCCCGCCCCGATCAAGGCAACACGATGCAATAAGGGAGATAGTGTCATAGAGAAAATACGCAGAAAAACGATAGGCAGCAGCCGGTAGCATCAGGCTGCGCCCTGTAGCTTACAGGGAAAAATGGCCATGAATGAGCGCGATGCAGCAATCCAGAAGCCTAACTACACAATCGAGGCCACCACCCAAGAAAAAACCCCATGGCTTATAGCACATGGGGTTTTATCTAACAGCCGGTAGGCCGAGGGGCTTGAGACAGCATCAGCTCAAACGACCGTGGCACTGCTTGTACTTCTTGCCGCTACCGCAAGGACAAGGGTCGTTACGGCCTACACGTGGCACTTCGCCCTTGGCCGCCTCATCCAGACCGGGGTCTTCACCACTCAGGGCGGCATCATAGTCCGAATGATGGAAACGAACATTGGAGTTGGCTGGAGGCGCCTCGACAGCGGCTTCCTCGATTTGCTCCGGTGTCTGGATACGCACCGTCATCAGCACTTTGACTACTTCATCACGTACACGATCAAGCATGTCGGAGAACAGCTCAAAGGCTTCGCGCTTGTATTCCTGTTTGGGGTCTTTCTGGGCATAGCCGCGCAGATGAATACCCTGACGCAGATGATCCAAAGCCTGCAAATGACCACGCCATTGCGTGTCAATGGACTGCAAGAGCACGGAGCGCTCGAAGTTGCCCCAGTTAGGCTGGCCCACTTGGTCAATCTTGGCTTGCAACAGGCGCTGAGATTCTGCGATGACGCGATCATGCAGGTCGTCGTCGTTAAGATTGGATTCTTTCTCCAGCATTTCAGCCAAAGGCAGCTCAATCTGGAAGGTGCTTTGCAAATCAGCCGTCAGGCCGGGAATATCCCATTGCTCTTCCATCGTGTCTTGCGGCACGTATTCACGGAACAGACGGCTGACAGCGGCTTCGCGCAGGCTGCTGATGGTATCGGTAATGTCAGCGGACTCCAGCACTTCGTTACGCTGGGCGTAGATCACCTTGCGTTGATCGTTGGCCACATCATCATACTGCAGCAGTTGTTTACGGATATCGAAGTTGCGGGCCTCGACCTTGCGCTGGGCGGACTCGATGGAACGGGTCACCATGCGGGCTTCGATCGGTTCGCCCTCTGGCAAACGCAGGCGCTCCATGATGGCGCGCACACGATCGCCAGCGAAGATGCGCATCAGCGAATCTTCCAGCGACAGGTAAAAGCGCGAGGAACCTGGGTCACCCTGACGACCGGCACGACCACGCAGCTGGTTGTCGATACGGCGGGACTCGTGACGCTCGGTACCAATAATGCGCAAACCGCCGGCCTGTTTGACCTGCTGGTTCAAGGGCTCCCACGCAGCGCGAATAGCCTGGATCTTGGCTTCTTTCTGTTCGGCGCTCAGGGACTCGTCTTCACGAACCAGGGCAATCGGACGCTCGATGCTGCCACCCAACACAATGTCGGTACCACGACCGGCCATATTGGTCGCGATGGTGACATGGCCCGGCATACCGGCTTCAGCCACGATATCGGCTTCACGGGCGTGTTGCTTGGCGTTCAGCACCTCGTGCTTGACGCCTGCGGCGTTCAAGCGTGTGGAAATCAGCTCGGAGTTTTCAATGCTGGTGGTACCCACCAGAACAGGCTGCCCACGTTCGTGGCAGTCCTGGATATCTTTCAGAATGGCGTTGAACTTCTCGTCATCGGTCTTGAAGACCTGGTCGTTCTGGTCCTTGCGGGCCAGCGGACGATTCGGTGGAATGATGACGGTTTCAAGGCTGTAGATTTCCTGGAACTCGTAGGCTTCCGTATCTGCTGTACCGGTCATGCCAGCCAGCTTGTCATACATGCGGAAGTAGTTCTGGAAGGTAATCGACGCCAGGGTCTGGTTTTCGTTCTGGATACGAACGCCTTCCTTGGCCTCCACAGCCTGATGCAAGCCATCGGACCAGCGGCGACCGGCCATCAAACGGCCCGTGAATTCGTCCACGATCACCACTTCACCGTCCTGAACCACGTATTGCTGGTCGCGGAAGAACAGGTTGTGGGCGCGCAGGGCGACCATCAAATGGTGCATCAAAGAAATATGGCGTGGCTCGTACAGCGATTCGCCTTCGGGCAGCAGGCCGATTTCAGTCAAAATCTGCTCGGCACGCTCGTGACCGGCTTCGGAAATATGAACTTGCTGGCCCTTTTCATCGACCCAGAAGTCGCCTTCGGGCTCGGGCTCGTGTGGACGAGGCTCTTGCGTCATGCGGGTCAGCATGGGCGGGACCACGTTCATGCGCACGTACAGCTCGGTATTGTCTTCGGCCTGGCCGGAGATGATCAGCGGTGTACGGGCTTCGTCGATCAGGATGGAGTCAACTTCGTCGACAATCGCGTAGGACAAACCGCGCTGGCGGCGATCCTCTGCGCGGTATTCCATATTGTCGCGCAGGTAGTCAAAACCAAATTCGTTGTTGGTACCGTAGGTAATGTCGGCCTGGTAGGCGGCAATCTTCTCGGCATTGTCTTGCTGGGGAACCACTACACCCACGCTCAAACCCAGGAAGTTGTACAGACGGCCCATCCAGTTCGCATCGCGTCGTGCCAGGTAATCATTAACGGTCACCACATGCACGCCCTTGCCGGACAGTGCATTCAGGTACACGGCCAAGGTCGCAGTCAGGGTTTTACCCTCACCCGTACGCATTTCGGAAATCTTGCCGTTGTGCAAAGCAATGGCACCGAGCATCTGTACGTCAAAGTGGCGCATGCCAAATACACGGATACCTGCTTCGCGCACCACAGCAAAGGCTTCGGGCAAGAGCGAGTTAAGCGAGGCGCCATCCTGAACACGTTGGCGCAGCTCCTGCGTCTTGGCTGCCAAGGCCTCGTCACTCAGACCCTGCATGGCAGGCTCAAGAGCATTAATCTGGGCGACCTGCTTACGGTACTGTTTGAGCAGTCGGTCGTTACGACTGCCAATAAGCTTTTTCAGCAATGAAACCATTCTTGTGTCGTCAATGTAGGCGAGGCCGCAAGGGCTTGAATCTGTGCCTCGAGCCTATCTCTGGTTAAAAGGGATGCGCAAGCAAACAATCAGTTTAACGCACATGCTGCAAGACGGAGCTACTTGTCCGAATCCAATTGCGCGATCTGCTGTTCTACGTACTCACGCGCCGGCAGAAAAAGCTTGGGGTCCAGGGCATGCCCGGCCATGCGCACTTCAAAATGCAGGTGCGAACCAGTGGACTGTCCGGTCGATCCGACACGGGCAATCAACTGCCCTTTTTCTACTACGTCGCCTAATTTAACAACGATTGATGACGCATGGGCGTATCGCGTGCTCATGCCATTGCCATGATTGATTTCCACCAGCTTGCCGTAGCCTGTCATGTAACGGGCTTCGGACACGACTCCACCGGAGGCCGCGTAAATAGGCGTACCTTTGGGAGCGGGAAAATCCAAACCTTCGTGCAAGGCGTGACGACCCGAAATCGGGTGGCGACGCCAGCCAAAGGAGGACGCCACCTCGTCGTAATCCACCGGGCGGTAATTGGGCAGGCGGGCCTCATTGCCGGTTCGCTCAGTAAGCACACTGTCCAACATCTGGAACCAGTCCTGCTGCTCGGACATCTGTTTGGCCAGATTATCCAGCTGCTCGCCCAAACGGTCGGCACTCCAGACCAGATCGGCGCCGTCCATGCTGTCCATGACGGCCAGGTCCTGCACCGGCATGGCACCGGCCAGCTCCGGATCGGTATACTCGATACCGGCGGCTTTGGCCACGCGTTTGCTGACACCGTCCATCTCGATCAGTTTGGCCTGCAAACCGCCGACTTTTTCAGCCAGACGGGTAACGTTGTCCTGCATGGCGGCGGCCTGGCTTTGGGCCATATCCGTATCCAGCGACATGCTGCTGCGATCCCCCCAGTGCGACTGCACCAGAGCTCCCGCCGCTGCGGAAACGCCCAGCGATACCAAAGCCACCAGGGCAATCACCGTACGGCGCACCCCTTTGGCTTTGGCATCTAAGGACGTATAGTCTTTATGTTGATCCACTCTCGTATAACCTCGAACATGACCTGGAAGCCCCCTTTTTCCTCATCCGCGCCAAAACGCAGTAGCGGGCAAAGCCACGCTTTGGGTTGGCTGGCTAGCGACCAGCAAGGTTCCCAGGTACTGGAAATGGCCCGGCAGCTGATGGCGGCACAGACCCATGTAAGCAAAGCCTTGCCACCAGCTTTAGGCAAGGCTTGTAAAGTAGCCCGTATAGACAGACAGCAATTGACGCTGGCAGTTCCCAGCGCGGCGCATGCGGCCAAGCTACGCCAGCTTTTACCTACAGTCATACGGAAGATGAATGCCGCTGGCTGGAACATTAACGAGGCGCTGGTTCACGTGCAAGCCCATTTGTTTGCAAGCGTGACAGAAAAGCCCACACGCCAGGTACAAGTCCTGGACGAGCGGGCCCTGGAATCATTCGAAAAGCTCCATGATTCATTGCCTCAAGGTCCCTTGGCGCAAGCCATCGAACGCTTGCTGCGCCATCATCGTGGCTAAACAAAGCACCACGATCGAAACCCTAGACAAGTATCAGGCGAATTTCCACTCGCTGGAAAATGCATGGGGCGCGCTGGCAGCGGACTCGAAAGTCACCAGTTCCCAGCTATCCTGAGCGGCGAGCAAGGCGCGCGCCAACTGATTGTTCAAACCATGACCAGATTTACACGCCACATAGCGCGCAATCAGGGGATGGCCAATCAGGTACAAGTCGCCAATAGCATCCAAAATCTTGTGCTTGACGAACTCGTCCTCGTAACGCAGACCATCGCTGTTTAAGACGCGGTACTCGTCCATGACGATAGCATTGTCCAAACTGCCACCACGGGCAAGACCTGCCGCACGCAAGGCTTCCACTTCGCTGGCGAACCCGAAGGTGCGCGCACGGGAAATGGTCTTCACATACGAGTCATGCGCAAAATCCACCTCGGCAAAATTGGCCGTTGCATCAATAGCCGGGTGATGAAAATCGATAGAGAACTGAAGGGCAAAGCCTTCATAGGGCTCCAGACGAGCCCATTTAATGTCCTGTCCCTCGCCCTCAGAAACTTCAATAGGCTTGAGGACACGCAAAAACTTCTTGGCCGCTTCCTGCTCTTGCAAACCCGCTGAACGCAACAAGTACACAAACGTACCGGCGCTGCCATCCATGATGGGGACTTCTTCAGCCGTCAGGTCCACGTGCAGATTATCGATGCCCAGACCAGCAATGGCCGACATCAAATGCTCCACGGTCGACACCCGGACATTATCCTTGATCAGCACCGAAGCCATACGTGTGCCACCGACCTTGTCTGCCTGAGCGGGTAAATCCACGATTTCGGGCAAATCAACACGATGAAACACAATACCCGTGTCAGGCGCAGCAGGACGCAGTGTCAGTTCGACACGACGACCAGAGTGCAAGCCGACTCCTTTGGTACTGATGACATTTTTGATGGTGCGCTGACGAAGCATAGCTATTCTTGTATTTGTAAAGTGTTGTTCGCAAAGACTATTGTAACCGTAATACGGGTTATCCACTATAGGCTTTCTTCAAACCTGCGTCATTGCCAAGCATCAAACACCAGAGCACGACAAAGCACTTACACCCCCTGAGCGCGAACGCCCAGGGGGAGTCGTGGGAGAAATCAAATTGGCGACTCGGGTAATCGCCGAACCTGATTTTTAATCAGCCTGCTTGCGCAAAAACGCCGGAATATCGAAGTGATCCATACCGGCGGTCTCCAACGCGCGCACCTGAGCCGAAGCCTGGCTGCGTGGGTTGCGAATGACAGCAGGTACATCAGCGTTGGCGTAATCAGCACCGATGACAGGCATATTGTCCGTACCTGTACGTAACACTTCTTCGTTGTTTTGTACCAACTGTGGGCGCGCTTGTTTGCGACCCAGGCCGGTAGCCACAACAGTAACACGCAGGCTGTCACCCATGGACTCGTCGTAAGCGGTACCGAAGATAACGGTGGCATCTTCTGCCGCATAGCCACGAATCGTGTCCATGATTTCGCGCGTTTCGCGCATCTTCAGGGACGAGGAGGACGTAATGTTCACCAACATGCCGCGGGCACCGTGCAGATCCACCCCTTCCAGCAATGGGCAAGCGATGGCACGCTCAGCCGCCTCACGAGCGCGGTTCGAGCCGGAAGCCACTGCCGTACCCATCATGGCCTGGCCTTGCTCGCCCATAATGGTTTTCACGTCTTCAAAGTCGACGTTCACGTTACCTTCAACATTGATGATCTCGGCAATACCAGCGCAGGCATTGTGCAAGACATCGTCAGCGGCCTTGAAGCAATCGGACTGCGTGGCGTCCTCATCCATCAAGTCATACAGGTTTTCGTTCAATACAACGATCAGAGAGTGAACGTGCTTGCTCAACTCCTCGATCCCTTCTTCGGCCATGCGCAAGCGGCGGTTGCCTTCAAAGGAGAAAGGTTTGGTGACCACACCCACGGTCAAAATACCCAATTCCTTGGCCACTTCAGCCACAACGGGGCTGGCGCCCGTACCGGTACCACCGCCCATACCGGCCGTGATAAACACCATATTGGCACCGTTCAGTGCGGCGCGAATTTCTTCACGAGCAGTTTCAGCGGCCGCACGGCCTTGATCAGGCTTGGCACCGGCACCCAAGCCACTGCGGCCCAGACGGATCTGGATAGGAGCATCGCTGCTGGCCAGAGCCTGCGAATCAGTATTGGCGCAGATGAAATCAACGCCCTGAACACCAGACTTGATCATATGCATCACAGCGTTGCCGCCTGCGCCGCCCACGCCCACGACCTTAATGACCGTGCCGCTACCGCTGGTATCTAACATTTCAAAGTTCATCATGATTGACTCCCACTCAAACACTTAATTAGTCAAGTTCCTACGTACTTCCCCGATACAACTGAAATTTGGAATCAGCTCAAAACATCTGCCAACCAAGGGGTTCGCACCCGGTTTGAACTGCCTCCTGGACCGCCCTTTCAGGCTGCCCGACCTGAGCGTATTGCAACGCCCTTAATTCATGAACCATTCCTTCATGCGTGCCATCAGACCTTTGACGCTCCCTTTTTGCTGGGCCACTTTGCGGCCACGAGCGCTTTGCAGGCGAGCTTCGGTCAACAGCCCCATCACCGTCGAAAAACGAGGGTTACGCATCACATCAGCCAAACTGCCTTCATAGCTGGGCACAGCGATACGCACTGGTTTCAGGAATACGTCCTCGGCCAGTTCCACGATGCCCGGCAACATCGCCGTACCACCAGTCAGTACCACCCCCGAGGACAACAAATCTTCGTAGCCGGACTCACGCAGGCTTTGCTGCACAAAGGTAAACAGCTCTTCCACTCGTGGCTCGATCACGGCGCCCAAAGCCTGACGCTTGACCTGACGGTTAGGGCGATCACCCAAACCGGGCACTTCAATCATTTCCTCCGGATGCGCCAGCGACTGCTTGGCCACCCCAAAGCGCAGCTTGATCTCTTCCGCATCTGGCGTGGGGGTGCGCAACATGGCGGCAATATCGCTGGTGATCTGGTCGCCCGCAATCGGGATTACATCGGTATGACGGATAGCCCCACCGGTGTAGATGGCGATGTCGGTCGTACCACCGCCAATATCGACCAGCACCACGCCCAGCTCTTTTTCGTCCGCCGTCAGGCAGGACAGGCTGGAGGCCAAAGGCTGCAAAATCAGGTCCTGCACTTCCAGGCCGCAACGGCGCACACATTTGACGATGTTCTGCGCCGCGCTGACCGCACCAGTCACAATGTGCACCCGCACTTCCAGACGCAGACCGCTCATGCCGATGGGTTCGCGAATGTCCTCTTGCGAGTCCACGATGAATTCCTGCGTCAGCACGTGCAGCACCTGCTGATCGGTGGGGATGTTCACGGCCTTGGCCGTTTCGATCACGCGCGCCACATCGGTGGCTGTCACCTCTTTGTCCTTCACCGCCACCATGCCGCTGGAGTTAAAGCTGGTGATGTGGCTGCCTGCAATGCCGGTGTAGACCTCACGGATCTTGCAATCGGCCATCAACTCCGCCTCTTCCAAAGCGCGCTGGATGGAATTGACTGTCGTCTCGATATTGACGACCACCCCTTTGCGCATGCCCTGGGATTCATGCTGGCCCAGACCAAGCACTTCAAACCGGCCTTCCGGCAGCACTTCGGCCACCACCGCAACCACTTTGCTGGTGCCGATATCCAATGCAACGATCAGGTCTTTGATGTCACGAGTCATATATTCTTTACTTCACAGGGGTAGATGAAACCGGAGCCAGCGTTATCGCAAAGCCATTCGGGTAACGTAAATCGGCACTTTGCAAAGCACGGTCGCCAAGCCGTTGCATCAAGGCAGGCCAGGCCTGCACAAATCGTTCGACACGAACCGCAAAGGGCAAAGCCCCTTTTCGGCCGTGCGGGTCGGCGATATCAGCCGCCGGGTCGCGGCCCAGGCTCAACTGCACACCGTTCGACAAAACCACATCCCAGGCATAGCGCGGGCTCAAGGTCACTTCACTGACCTGCACATCCAATGGGCCAAACCAGCGTGCCAGCTCGGCATAGCGCTGCACCACCAGACGCTCCGAGTTCGGAGGGCCACTTAACTGGGGTAAATCCACATCATCGGGCACCACCGCTTTATTAGCCGAAAATGACTCACCCCAGGTGTTGATCATCTCGTCTTCATTCCAATACGCCAGCGGCTGCTGCTCTTCAATCCGTACCGACAGGCTGTTGGGCCAGACGCGGCGAATTTGCGCACGTCGCACCCAAGGGGCCGTTTCAACCAAAGCGCGAGACTGATCCAGGTCTACCGTAAAGAAATTTCCCTGCAAACGACCGGCAATCGTGGCTTTCACCCCTTCTGGAGTGACGTAGGCCAGACGTTCGCCTTGCGAGGACTCGATCTGAATGCGCTCGATATTGAAGTACGGACGACGCACCGCCCAAACCACAACACCGATCACCAATGCCGATACCGCTAGCAAAGCCAGCGTATTGGCGATCAGGTTGGTCAGACGGGCATCGGAAAACATGACTCAGACTCCACGCTCTATAGGCTGCGGGCAATGGCCTGCACTTTGCAGCGTGCCGTTGCCAAAATGTTCACACACAACTGGGCGTAGCTAATACCCTCCGCTTTGGCTGCCATAGGCACCAAAGAGTGGCTGGTCATGCCAGGAGAGGTGTTCATCTCCAGCAACCAGGGACGGTTCTGCTCGTCTAGCATGAAATCGGCACGGCCCCAGCCTTCGCAGCCCAGTGCATTAAATGCACGAACCGAGAGATCCTGAATATGCGCCGTCAGTTCAGGCGACAGATCAGCAGGACAGAAGTATTGGGTTTCGTCCGAGTAGTACTTGTGTTCAAAGTCGTAATTGCCTTGCGGAGCCACAATGTCGATCACAGGCAAGGCACGCGCCTGGGCACCCACGCCGATGATGGGCACTGTCAACTCGCGACCACGAATGAATTGCTCTGCCAATACGTTTGTGTCGTAATGCATAGCCGTTTCGAAGGCGGCAACAGCGTCCTCGGCGCGATCCACACGCACCACACCCACAGTCGAACCTTCATGAGGGGGCTTCATGATCAGGGGAACACCCAGACGTTCCACTGCGGCGGCAACCTGGCTGACATGATCCAATTGCGCAAAGCCAGGGGTGGGTAAACCCAGATGCTGCCAAACGTGCTTGGTCATGATTTTGTCCATGGCCAGACCGGAGGCCATCACTCCGCTACCGGTGTAAGGGATACCCATCCATTCCAGTGCCCCCTGCAAGGTGCCGTCTTCGCCGTAACGACCATGCAAAGCAATGAACACGCGATCAAAACCGGCCTGAGCCAGTTCGGTCAGTCCTTTCTCGCCCATATCGAACAAATGCGCATCCACCCCCATGCTGCACAGAGCTTCATGCACGCCTGCACCAGACATCAAGGACACTTCCCGTTCGGCGGACTTGCCGCCGTACAACACGCCGACCCGACCAAAATCCGCTGTCATGCCATTTCTCCCAATTGAGCAGGAATCCGGCTGATGGATCCTGCACCCATTACCAACACCACATCACCATCACGGACAAAGTCCAGAACGGCTTGTGCCATATCGCTGATTTCGGCCACAAAAATAGGTTCGACCTTGCCCAGTACGCGCACGGCGCGACTCAAGGCACGGCCATCGGCGGCCACCAGGGGCGCCTCGCCTGCGGGATAGACCTCACCCAGGAGGACAGCGTCAGCCTGGCTAAGTACCTGCACGAAATCTTCAAAGCAATCACGGGTACGCGTATAGCGGTGTGGCTGGAACGCCAACACAATGCGGCGATCAGGCCAAGCACCCCGTGCGGCCGCCAAGGTAGCAGCCATTTCGACAGGATGGTGACCATAATCGTCAACAACGGTAAACGTCCCGCCGCCTTGTGCCTGGGAAACCGGGAAGTCTCCCACCATGGAGAAGCGACGGCCCACACCGGTGAACTCTTTCAGGCCTTTGGCAATGACCTCGTCACTGACACCCAATTCAGTGGCTACTGCAATAGCAGCCAAGGCATTGAGTACATTGTGTTTTCCGGGCAGATTCAGACACACGGACAGCAAAGGAAGCTCGCCTGTTGCCCCTTTGCGCTGCACATCAAAACACATGGTGGTGCCACGGCTTTCGATGTTGATCGCGCGGACCTGAGCATCGGTATCAATACCGTAAGTGGTGACAGGGCGCGATACAAAAGGAATGATTTCGCGCACATTCGCATCGTCATTGCACACAATGGCACTGCCGTAAAACGGCAGGCGATGCGTGAAATCAATGAACGCACTTTTCAGTCGGGCAACGTCATGACCATAGGTGTCCATATGGTCTACATCGATATTGGTGATGATGGCCATCACCGGCAACAGATTCAAAAAGGAGGCGTCAGACTCGTCGGCTTCCACCACGATGTAATCACCCTGCCCCAAACGAGCATTGGCACCCGCCGAATTCAGGCGACCACCGATCACAAAGGTCGGGTCCAGATCAGCGGCCCCCAACAGACTGGCCACCAAGCTGGTGGTGGTGGTCTTGCCGTGCGTGCCGGCCACGGCGATACCGCGCTTTAAGCGCATCAGCTCGGCCAGCATCAGGGCGCGTGGCACCACAGGGATGCGGGCTGCACGCGCAGCCAGAACTTCGGGGTTGTCGCCTGCAATGGCGGTGGAAGTGACAATAGCGCCCATACCAGCAACGTTTTCAGCCTTGTGACCGATAACAATACGGGCACCGAGCTGCTCCAGGCGACGAGTTACCGCCGTTTCCTGGATATCCGAACCACTGATAGCAAAACCCAGGTTCAGCATGACTTCGGCAATGCCGCTCATGCCCGAGCCGCCAATCCCTACAAAATGAATATGTTGAATGCGGTGTTTCATTCCACCCTCCTTGCCGCCTGCTGACATGCTTCGGCAATTTGCTGCGTGGCATTCAACTGTGCATGTTCTTGCGCGTGGCTGGCCACGCGACTTAATTCTTCACGGTCCAGTCCTTGCAACCATTGTGCAAGCCACTGGGCCGTCAACTCCGATTGTTTCTTGAGCCACGCGCCCGAACATTCGCTCAGGTAACGGGCATTGGCGCTCTGGTGATCGTCAATAGCGTGTGGCAGAGGCACAAACAAGGCCGCCACACCAATGGCGGCGACTTCGGCCACCGTCATGGCCCCGGCACGACAAATCAGTAGATCGGCCTCTTTCATGGCCTGAGCCATATCACCAATAAAGGCTTTACAGTCCGCCTGTACCTGATGATCTGCGTAGCGTTGCTGCAAGCTCTCCAGATGCTGCTGACCGGACTGGTGTGTGACATGCGGACGCTGCTCGGCAGGGATCAGTGCCATGGCCTCAGGCACCACCTTGTTCAGTGCTGCCGCCCCCAGGCTGCCGCCCACCACCAGAATACGCAGCGGTCCAGTCCGTTTGGCATAACGTTGCGCAGCGGGGCCCTGACCTACGAAGGCATCACGCACAGGGTTGCCAACCGTCACAGCGCCAGGCAAGGCACCCGGAAAACCGGTCAATACACTGGTCGCCATTTTGGCCAAGTAGCGATTGGCCGTACCGGCCACCGCATTTTGCTCATGCACAACCAAAGGACGGCGCGACACAAAAGCCATCAGGCCACCCGGGAAGGCGACATAGCCACCCATTCCCAAAACCACATCAGGTTTGGCTTGCTGCAAGCAACGGTGTGCCTGCCAGCAGGCACTGATCAAGGTAAAGGGTAAAGAGAGCAATGCCTTCACGCCCTTGCCTCGTAATCCGGAAAATCGCAGAGGCAGCATTTTAATCCCATGCTGGGGGACCAAGCTACCTTCCATGCGCTCGGGATGACCTAACCACACCACTTGCCAGCCACGTTGCTGCATGGCCTGGGCCACCGCCAGTCCGGGCATGATGTGCCCACCTGTACCGCCAGCCATGATCAGGATGGTTGGAGTGCTCATGTGCGCTTACCTCGCATCATTTGCCGGTTCTCAAAATCAACCCGCATTAACAAGGCAAAAGCCACCAGATTCATCACAATGCCCGAACCACCATAGCTGACCAAAGGCAGCGTCAGGCCCTTGGTCGGCAAGAGGCCCAACACGACACCAATATTGATAAAGGCCTGTACGCCAAACCAAAGCGCCACACCTTGAGCAACCACACCACTGAACAAACGATCCATGGCGCAGGCCTGACGACCAATATTGAAGCCGCGCCAGATAACAAAACCAAAGGTCAGGACCAAGGCGGCAACGCCCACAAAGCCCAGCTCCTCGCCAATAACGGCAACGATAAAGTCGGTATGGGCTTCAGGCAGGTAATGCAGTTTTTCCACGCTGGAGCCCAAGCCCACGCCAAACCATTCACCTCGGCCCAAAGCAATCAGTGAGTGCGACAACTGATAGGCACTGCCATAGGCATTGTCAGGATTCCAGGGGTCCAGATACACAAACAGACGCTCACGACGCCAAGGCGAGAGCCAGATCAGCAAAAGAAAGCTGCTGACCATAATCCCCAGCAAGGCAGAGAACAATTTTCCGTTAATCCCACCAATGAAAAGAATGCCCACCGCAATAGCCACGATGACCATGAAGGCACCCAGATCGGGCTCCATCAAAAGCAGCACACCGACCAACCCCAAGGCCACCGCCATAGGCAGGAACCCTCGCACGAAAGCATGCAGATGCTGCTGTTTGCGCACCGTGTAGTCAGCGGCATACAGCACCATGGCCACTTTCATCAGCTCCGAAGGCTGAAAGTTGATGATGCCCAATGGAAGCCAGCGGCGTGCACCGTTCACTTCTCGGCCAATTCCGGGGATCAAAACAACCACTAACAGGAAAATAGCCAGTGCAAACATGGGCACAGCCAGCTTCTGCCACACCCGCAAGGGAACCGTAGCCGTGAACATGGCCAGCACCACACCCACTACGATGAACAGGGCGTGACGTATTACAAAGTAATAGCGGCCATAACTTTCATAACGCGGTCCGTCTGCCAAAGCGATCGAAGCGGAATACACCATCAGCAAACCGAACAGAGTCAGCATCAGTGTGGCGGTCAGCAAGGGACGATCCAGCACAGGCAATGCCGTACGTCCAGGACGCACCGCATTGACACCTGAGGTCAGCTCAGCAAACAGGCTCATGCCAACTCTCCTTTGTCCAACGCCATCTCGGTCACGGCAGCAACAAAGCACATGCCACGATGGTGATAGCTTTTGAACATATCCATGCTGGCGCACGCCGGGGACAGCAAGACCACATCGCCCGAACGGGCCTGTTCGGCGGCTGCCTGCACCGCAGCTTCCAGACCATCACAAAAACGGTGACGGACATCGTGTGCGGCTAGAACAGCAGCAATCTGCTTGGCGTCCTGCCCAATCAGAAAGGCCTCAGCCACATTTTGGGCAGCAGCCACAGCCAGCGGCTCAAAATCCTGGCCCTTGCCCAGCCCACCGGCAATCAGCCAGACGCGCTGATCGAAGCCACGCAAGGCCGCGACAGTCGCGCCAACGTTGGTGCCTTTGCTGTCATCCAGATACTGAACACCATCGAGCACACGAATCAGTTCTACACGGTGCGGCTCGCCTTGATAGGTGCGCAGGCCATTGAGCAACTCCGCCCAACCCAGCCCCAGGCAGCGAGCCAGCAGCAAAGCTGCTTGAGCATTCAAGGCGTTATGACGGCCCTTGATCTGCAAAGCCTCAACCGGCATCAGACGCTTCAAGCCGCCCTTGCCACGCACGGCGGGCTCAAGCGGCGCATTACGTTTTTTCAGACCGGTGGCAGGCAGCTCAAAATCGGTAGGCTCGTTGGCCACCAGCCACTGCATACCGCCATCCGTCAACAAGCCCATATCGCCCAGCAAAGCGGGCTTGTCCAGACCGAAGCTGCGCACCGACTCCTGACCGGCATCGGGAATCATGGCCATGACGGCAGGGTCATCGCGATTGACCAAGGTCACATCGCACATGCCATACATACGTTGTTTGGACTGGATATAGGCATCCATGCCGCCGTGCCAGTCCAGATGATCCTGCGAAATATTCAGTACAACGCCAGCATCCGCCTGCAAGCTAAAGGTGCTATCCAGTTGGAAGCTGGACAGTTCCAGCACCCAGACTTGAGGCAAAGCGTTATTTTCCAGAGCGTCGCACAAGGCGGTCAGCGCAGCAGGGCTGATATTGCCCACAGCCAGCGCAGCGACACCAGCTTGTTCGAGCAAGTGGCGCGTCATGGCAGTGACCGTCGTTTTGCCATTGGTGCCGGTGATGGCCACTACGCGGCTTTCATGCCCTTGATCGGCCAAATCTTTCAGGGCACGAGCGAACAGCTCGATCTCGCCAATAACTTCAATGCCACGATCGCGTGCCTGAGCTAAAAAGTCAGCCAAGACAGGATCCACTGGCGACAGACCGGGGCTAATCACCACCGTGTGTACACCGCTCAGGCTATCGGCCTGCAAAGCGCTCTGCCCCAAACGCACATCCAGAGCCGTGCCAGTCAAGGCCTGGAGCTTGTCCAGACCTTGCACGTTTTCGCGCGTATCCGCCAAACGAATGCTAGCCCCCTGAGCCAAAGACCAACGAGCCGCAGCAAAGCCAGTCTCGCCTAACCCCAGGATAAGCATGAGACCGTCTTTACGGATCGAAGGAAAACTCAAGGCATTCATCGCAGTTTCAATGTAGATAGGCCAATCATGACCAGCATCATGGTGATGATCCAGAAACGGACCACTACCTGTGTTTCTTTCCAGCCGCTGACTTCAAAGTGATGGTGCAGCGGTGCCATACGAAATATTCGTCTGCCTTGTCCGTAACGTTTCTTGGTGTACTTGAACCAGGTCACCTGCAACATCACCGACAAGGTTTCCACCACAAACACGCCACCCATAATGAACAGCACGATTTCCTGACGCACGATCACAGCGATCGTACCCAGCGCCCCCCCCAGAGCCAGAGCGCCTACGTCGCCCATGAACACCTGCGCGGGATACGCGTTAAACCACAGAAAAGCCAAACCCGCACCAGCGATGGCCGCGCAAATCACTAGCAATTCGCCCGCACCGGGAATATAGGGAAACAAAAGATATTTGGAGTAGTCCACACGGCCGACCACATAGGCAAAAATGCCCAGTGCGGAGCCCACCAGCACGGTAGGCATAATCGCCAGCCCGTCCAGACCATCTGTCAGATTGACGGCATTGCTGGAGCCCACGATCACTGCCCAGGTCAACACGACAAAACCCAGCACTCCCAGGGGGTAGCTCACAGACTTGAAGAACGGCACGATCAGATCAGCCTGGGTCGGCAATGACATGGTGAAGCCGCTCAAGACCCATTCTTTGAACAGGGGCCACAATTCGGTATTGGCAGGCACCGAAACGGCAAAGCTCAGGTACACGGCCGCCACCATACCGATCAGGGCTTGCCAGAAGAATTTCTGACGTGAGGACATTCCCTCGGGGTCACGGTTGACGACTTTCTTGTAGTCGTCAGCCCAACCAATCCAGCCAAAACCGAACGTCACCAGCAAAACGACCCAGACAAAACGATTGGTCCAATCTGCCCACAGCAAGGTGCTGATACCGATAGCGATCAGGATCAAAACACCGCCCATGGTGGGGGTACCGTTCTTTTGCAAATGCGATTCCGGACCGTAGGCACGTACAGCCTGACCGATCTTCAGTTCGGTCAGCTTGCGGATAACCCAGGGACCTGCCAACAAGCCAATTGCCAGCGCGGTGGCGCTGGCCAAAATAGCACGCAGGGTGATGTACTCAAACACCCCAAAGGCGCGAATATGATCGTCCGATAGCCAGCGTGCCAGTTCAAGAAGCATGAGTGGCCCCTTCGTTATGGGAGAAATGGCTTTCCAAGGCGGCAACCACACGCTCCATACGAGCACTGCGCGAACCCTTGATCAACACATGGGACGGCTCCAAAGCCAATAGGTACGCCACCATGTCCTCCAGCGTCTCGAATTGATGCGCACGTGCACCAAAAGCCTGAGCAGCATGGCTGGCATCACCACCCAAGGTCAGCAATTCATCCATGCCGCGCTCTTTGGCGTAGGCACCGACTTCCGCGTGCAACTCAGAGCTGTTGTCACCGATCTCGGCCATATTGCCCAGCACCAGCACCTTGCGTCCTTTCAGCTGTGCCAGCACATCAATCGCGGCACGCACCGAATCCGGGTTGGCGTTGTAAGTGTCATCAATCAACTGGTAACCGGAAGACAACTGCTTGGGCTGCATCCGTCCCGAGACAGGACGAAAGCTCTCCAGACCTTGCGCAATCGCGCTCAAAGGAGCACCGGCGGCATGGGCGCAAGCGGCAGCCGCCAAGGCATTACGCAGGTTATGTATACCAGGGCTGTTCAAAGTCAAGGCGCAGGACTGCCCTGCCACGTGCAGCACAAAACGGGTTTGGGCCGGCTCGACAAACATATCGGCTGCAAATACCGTCTCCTGACCACTCAGGCCAAAGCGCAACACGGTGCGCTGACCGGCTTGTTCGGCCCACATCGCACTGAAAGCATCGTCATCGGGAATGACCAGCGCGCCGTCTAGAGGCAGCGCATCAATAACGGCCCCGTTTTCACGAGCCACCGCTTCCACGCTGTGCATGAACTCCTGATGTTCGCGCTGTGCGTTATTGATCAGGGCAATCGTGGGGCGAGCCATGGACGCCAGCACGGCGATTTCGCCGGGATGGTTCATGCCCATCTCCAGGACGGCAGCCTTGTGCTCGGAGCTCAAACGCAGGATGGACAGGGGTACGCCCAGATCGTTGTTCAAATTGCCGCGAGTTGCCAGGCTTTCTGCTTCGCCCAACCAGGCGCGCAAGATAGCGGCAATCATTTCCTTGGTCGTGGTCTTGCCATTGCTACCGGTCACGCCGATGACAGGGATATCAAAGCGCGAACGCCATTCGGTGGCCAAGGTCATCAAGGCACGGCGTGTATCACCCAGTACAAGTTGGGGCAGTTCAACTTCGGTATCCCGTTGAGCCACGATGGCGGCAACAGCGCCCTGCTCTTTGGCTTTCTCCAAATAGCGGTGACCATCGAATTGCTCACCACTCAAAGCCAGGAACACATCCCCTTTGGCCAAGCTACGGGAGTCGGTGCTCAAACGCACACCACGCAACCACAGCAAGGCCGCTTTGGCCCAGTCGCAGTCATCAAACACAGAGCGTTCGCCCTGCACTTCCTGGTAGGTTTCATGCCCTTTGCCGGCCAGCAGCACAATATCGTCAGGACTGGCAGCCCAGATTGAGGACAGAATGGCGCGGGCGCGATCCATTTGTACGGCAGGCGCTTCAGGCATACCAGCCACAATCTGACGAATGATCTCGGCAGGATCTTCAAAACGAGGATTGTCAGTCGTCACCAGCACGCCGTCGGCCAGACGGGCGGCTATTTCACCCATGATGGGGCGTTTGCTGGTGTCGCGGTTACCGCCACAACCAAATACGCAGATCAGCTTGCCACCCCGAACACTGGCCACTTCACGCAGTGCTTGCAGGGCACGCTCCAACGCGTCAGCGGTATGAGCGTAATCCACCACGACCAAAGGCAGAGGCTGGCGGCCTGCGGTGCTCTTGGGCGTCACAATTTGCAGGCGACCAGGAACGGACTCCAGCTTGTCCATGATGCGAGCGATCTTGGACACCGGCCAACCCACCTCTTGCAGCACACCGGCCACCAACAGGAGGTTGGCCACGTTATGCTCGCCCAGCAGGTGGGTCAAAATCTGTGCAGTACCGTGCGCGGTGACCAGGTTGAATACCTGGCCATCAGCCCCGGTATGCACATCCTGTGCCAGCAGATCCACCTCCGGTTGGCTCATGGAATACGAAATCACACGAGCAGCCAAGCCGGCCTGCATCAATTCACGGCCAGTTTCATCGTCCGCATTCACAACGGCGCTACGCAGACCGGGCCAGCTAAACAGGCGCAGCTTGGCCTGTTTGTATTCTTCCATGCTGTGGTGATAGTCCAGATGGTCATGCGTGAGGTTGGTGAACCCGGCAATATCAATGCGGACACCGTCCAGGCGGCCTTGCTCCAGGCCAATCGACGAGGCTTCCAGCGCCACGGCATTGCCACCTTGGGCGCGAATGGCGGCCAAGCTGCGATGTACGGTCAGTACGTCCGGCGTCGTCAGTACGCCACCCAGATTGGAGCCGTCAGGCAAGGTCACGCCCAGCGTACCAATGGTGCCGCAAGGCACTTGGGAATGATTCAGAGCCGAAGCCACCCACTGCGCCGTGGAGGTCTTGCCATTGGTACCGGTCACCGCGACAACCGTCATTTCCTCGGAAGGACGACCCCACCACTGATGAGCCACTTCACCCAACAAGGCACTGAGGTTGGCAACCTGCAAAACAGGTACGCCGGGATCCACCGCCTGATCGCCCTGCTCACGCACAATCGCAACCGCACCTTGTTGCACAGCCTGAACTTCATACTCACGACCATCACCTTGATGACCAAGGCAGGCAAAAAACGCATCACCCGCCTTGATCTGGCGGGAATCCAAACACAGGTTAGCCGTGGGCGCTACATGCTGCGCCAGCCACTCCAGTATTGCTGCGGCGTTCATCGTACATTCTCCGCACCGGGGCCAACGGCCACCAGCGAATCTATGGGCGCATCAGGCTGGACACCTAGGCGTCGCAAGCTCCGGGCCACAATTTCTGAAAAAATCGGCGCGGCAATACGCCCGCCGTAATAATTGGAACTATGTGGCTCGTCAATCGTGACGGCCACCACAATGCGAGGATCAGAGACGGGCGCAAAGCCTACAAAAGAGCCGCGATACAGAGATTTGCTGTAACGGCCATCCACAATCTTGCGGGCCGTACCGCTCTTGCCAGCGACGCGATAACCTTGCACCTGAGCCAGACGGGCACCGGCCGGGCCAGCCGCATCTTCCAGCATGGCGCGCAGTTCCGCCGCCACTTTAGGGGTATAAACCTGAACACTGGCGGGTTTGCCCTCGCGCTTGAGCAAGGTCATGGAAACCATATCGCCATTACGCGCAAACGCCGTATAGGCGTGGGCAATTTGCAGCAGGGAAACCGACAGGCCATAACCGTAGGACATGGTGGCGCGCTCGATAGGACGCCAGCGCTCCCACGGACGTAGTCGTCCGCTGGCAATACCGGGGAAGTCGGCCTGCGGAGAACGGCCAAAACCCAGCTCGGTAAATTTGTTCCACATTTCCTGCGATGTCAGACGCTCGGAAATCATAGTCATGCCGATATTGCTGGAGCGACGCAAGATTCCCGCAGCATCCAAGGTGCCATTGTGACGGCTGACATCGCTGATCACATTGCCTTGGTAGCGATACTGACCATTACCCGTATTGAACAGGGTGGCCGTGGTAATGCGGTTGATATCGAGCGCCAACCCCACCGTAAAGGGCTTCATGATGGAACCGGGCTCGAAGGTGTCGGTCAAGGCACGGTTACGCAGAGCTGGCCCTTTGCGGTCATCCCGGTCATTAGGGTTATAGGTAGGCAGATTCACCAGGGCCAGGATTTCCCCGGTTTTTACATCCATGACCACAGCGGCAGCCGCATTGGCTTTGACATCTTCCATCCCCTTTTTCAGGGCGGTATAAGCGTCAAATTGCAAACCAGCGTCAACTGACAGGTGCAAATCCTGACCGTGAGTAGGCGGGATGACAGCGCGTACGTCTTCAACCACACGGCCCAAACGGTCACGAATCACACGACGCGAACCAGGAGTGCCGGACAAGGCAGAATTAAAGGCCAACTCGATGCCTTCAATACCTTGGTCCTCAATATTCGTAAAGCCCAGAATATGCGCCATGACTTCCCCTTCGGGATAGAAACGGCGCATTTCCTCTTGCTGGTGAATGCCTGGAATTTTCAGTTCGGCAATCTGGGCAGCCACATCGACGTCCACCTGACGCTTGATGTAAACAAAATTACGGTCCTCGACGGACAAACGGCGCTCAATATCGGATGCACCCATGCCCAACAGCTTGGCCAATTGTCCGATCTGCTCGGGCTTGGCATTACGGGCATCATCAGGAATAGCCCAGATTGCCTTGACCGGCACGCTGGAGGCCAGCACCACCGAGCCACTGCGATCAAACACCTTGCCACGCATGGGCGGCAACACCTGGGTGCGCTCGTAGCGACGCTCGCCTTGTTGCTGCAAGAATTCAGTAGACAGGCCTTGCAAGTACAAAGCCTTGACGATCAGGGCGCCGAAACCCAGGAATAAAAGAACCAGCACCAAACGCGAACGCCAAAATGGCATCTGCACGCTCAGTGCGGGATTCTCGTGATAGCCGTATCGTTTCATGGCTGCGCTCCGGGCTGCGCCAGCGTCGAGCTGAGCTGACCACCTTGCACATAGAGAGTGCGCTCAGGAGAGCTAAGCACCAGGCCCAATTCATTACGGCCAATATCATCCACCCGGGCATTACGAGCCAGTTCGGCCCGCTCCAGTTGCAAACGACGCCAGTCCGTATCCAGTTCACCGGCTTTGGTGACCAGACGATCGGTTTGCACAAACAGTTCGCGCGCCTGATAGCGCGCCGTCACCAAAGAGATGGCCGACAGCATCAACACCAAAGAGAGGGTGATGACCAGGCGCATCATCGGCGGCCTCGCTTGCCAGCAGGCTGGCGGCTATAGGCGGCCTGTTGCAGCAGACGCTCGCTGGCGCTGCGCATCCAGTCCTGGGGGATAGGGGTGTCGGTGCGTTGCACCACACGTAATACCGCCGAGCGGGCTCGGGGGTTGTCGCTGGACTCCTGGTCGGTGGGCAAGATTCTGCCCAAAGACTGCACCAGAGGCTGGGGCAAGTCTTTTTCAAGAATAGGTAGACGTGACTGTTCCTGCGCGGGACGCGCAGCTGCGTTCATGAACTGTTTGACCATGCGGTCCTCCAGTGAATGAAATGCAATCACCGCAAGCCTGCCCCGAGTCGCCAATCGACTCAGAATTGACGGAAGCGCGTACGCGAGCTCTTCGAGCTCACGATTGAGGTAAATCCGTATAGCCTGGAAGGTCCTGGTTGCCGGATGTTGACCCTTTTCGCGCGTGCGGACGACACCGGCGACGAGCTCGGCGAGATCACGCGTTGTATGTAGCGGGCGGGATTGGCGGCGATCAACAATCGCCTTTGCAATCTGGAAAGCAAACCGTTCTTCGCCATATTCTGCAATGACCTCCTTTAAAACTTCCACGCTGACCTCGGCCAGCCACTGTTCAGCGGTCAAACCACCGCTGGTATCCATGCGCATGTCCAAGGGACCTTCGCGCATAAAAGAGAAACCTCGTTGTGCGTCGTCGATTTGTGGCGAGGAAATGCCCAAATCCATCATGACGCCTTGCAATGGCCCCACCTCCAGCTCGTCCAGAGCCTGGGCCAGATCACCAAAACCACTATGTACAACCGTGACACGGCTATCTTGTGCCGCCAGCTCCTGGGCCACGGCAATGGCCTGCGGGTCCTTGTCGATCACGATCAGGCGCCCCTGCGGGCTCAAGTGCGACAACAGCAGCCGGCTATGACCACCACGACCAAAGGTGCAATCGACGTACACCCCATCGACCAGGCCCTGGATTTCAGGGTTTTGCGCCCAGCGCCGGGCCTCAAAGGACGGATCCACGAGGGCCGCCACCGTAGGCTCCAACAGCACGGATCGATGTACCAGCGTCATGACTTACTCAGAAAGAAAAAGTGTCGAATACGTCTGTGGAGTTTTCAGCCAGATCCTGGGCCTGTCGGCGTTCCAGTTCCTGGGCATTCCACAACTCAAAATGGGTGGCCATACCCAGCAGCATGGCGTCGCGCTCCAGCCCCACTGCGGCGCGCAGTTCGGGAGCGATCAATATCCGACCAGCGGAGTCCAGATCAACGTCCTGAGCACTACCCAGCAGCAGGCGTTGCAAGAAACGGGCACTCATGGGAAAGCGGGCAATTTGTTCGCGCTTTTCTTCCCACACACTGCGCGGATACACCAGCAAACAGCCGTCGGGATGGCGAGTGAGGGTCAAGCGGCCTTGTTCCTGTTGCAAAAGCGCGTCACGGTGCCGAGTCGGAATGGACATCCGACCCTTAGCATCCAGTGTGAGTGCGCTGCTGCCTTGGAACACTTTTTTCCCCCACTTTTTTACACTATTTCCTACTTTTCCCCACTCTACGGGGGAAAGGCTTTTCGGTCAAGGCAGCGGTTGCAATTTTTTCAATCACAACAAGCACTTAGCGCACTATCCTAGAAGTGACGGAAAAAAAATACTGTGTTAAATCAAGAAATTGCGTTGCGCATTAAAAGTGAATTGTTATAAAAACGCGCACAAGCGACTCCTGCCAAGGATTCAACATCCTTAACAATTGCTTTCAAATGTACGAAATCAATGCAATTGGTGGCGAATGCCAGGAGAAGTGTGAGACAGGCCTATAGGCCGGATTCTGTATGCCAGCGGGAACCCGCTGACCGGCAATCATTCCTCTGGACCGACCATTACTGGCCGGTTCTAGCTACCTACCCGCATACTAAGACGAGCCGCCTATCGGCTAAAAAGCCTGCGTATGCCTATTTGGTATTGCTCCGGGTAGAGGTTACCGCGTTTCACCCCACAGCACTTTGCACCGAAATGCAAGAAAACACGGAAGTGGCCGTATCTGTGCCTGCTTGCGCAAGCCCTTGCTGTGGTCTCGTCTCTGTGGCCCTAGTCCTCGGCTTATCTGACGTGATGCCAGCCTTGCCGGACGGCTGTTAGCCGCTACCCTGCTCTATGGAGTCCGGACCTTCCTCGATACTTGCGTACCGCGACTGCCCAGCCTGCCTCACAGATGCATTGTAACCTGCGACAATAGAGAAATTCGCAGGACGCGCTGTTTTATCTGGAGTCTTATGTCCAACAATCTGATTTCCCTGACCGATGTCCAGTTGGCATTCGGCCACCATCCCTTGCTGGACCATGCCGATCTGGTCATACAAAAAAACGAACGCATCGGTCTGATCGGGCGCAATGGTGCTGGCAAATCATCACTTCTGAAAATTCTGGATCAACGCCAGGCGCCTGACGACGGCCAGATCAAACGACTGGGTGGGCTGAAAATTGCCACCGTCGAACAAGAACCCGAGCTAGATCCCGAAGTCAGCATTTACGACTTTCTGTGTGGCGATTTCACCGAAACCGAGGACTGGCAACGCCCTGCCCGAGTCAATGCTCTGATGGACAAGCTGGGGCTGGACCCCGACGCCCTGACCGGCAGCCTGTCTGGCGGCCAGCGCAAACGCGTGGCCCTGGCCAATGCGCTGGTGGAAGAGCCTGATCTGCTCTTACTGGACGAGCCCACCAACCACCTGGACTTTGACGGCATTCTTTGGCTGGAACAGTTGCTGCTGGATTTTCGCGGCAGTGCCGTCATCATTACCCACGACCGCCGATTCCTGGATGTGGTAACTACCCGCATCATCGAGCTGGATCGTGGAAAACTCTTCAGCTTTCCCGGCAACTTCAGCCAATGGCAGGAACGCAAAGCAGAGTTCCTGGAAGCGGAAAAGCAACAAAATGCCAAATTCGACAAATTCCTGGCCCAGGAAGAAGTCTGGATTCGTAAGGGCGTGCAAGCGCGCCGCACCCGCGACGAGGGCCGGGTGCGCCGTCTGGAACAATTACGCCGTGACCGTGCCGAGCGTCGCGAACGTTCGGGCGACGTCAAATTCGCCATTTCTGAGGGCCAACGCTCCGGCAAACTGGTTGCGGAACTGCAAGGCGTCACACACGGCTACGATGGCCGCATCCTGATCAAAGACTTCTCGACCGTGCTGATGCGTGGCGACCGTATTGGTCTAATCGGCCACAACGGCGCAGGCAAGACCACCTTATTGCGCATCATGCTGGGTTTGCAGGAACCCAATTCCGGTGTAGTACGCCACGGCACCAAACTGAATATTGGTTACTTTGACCAGATGCGTAGCCGCCTGGACGAAAACGCCACGCTGGCTGACACCATCAGCCCTGGCAGCGAGTGGGTGGAAATTGGCAATCAGCGCAAGCACATCATGAGTTACCTGGAGGACTTTCTGTTCCCCGCCGCCCGCGCTCACTCCCCTGTACGTAGTCTGTCCGGCGGTGAGCGTGCCCGTCTGGCGCTGGCCCGTATGTTCGCCCAACCCACGAATGTATTGGTACTGGACGAGCCGACTAACGATCTGGACATTGAAACGCTGGAACTGCTGGAAGACCTGATTCAGGATTACACCGGCACTGTGCTGCTGGTCAGCCACGACCGTACCTTCCTGGACAACGTAGTTACTCAGGTCATTGCTGCTGAGGGCGACGGCCATTGGGGTGAATATGTAGGTGGCTACGACGAGTGGCTGGCACAACGTCCGCAAACCAGAACCGAGACAGCGGCCAGCAGTGCTCCAGCGCCAGCCGCAGCCGAAAAATCTGCCACCGAGCGCAACACCAAGACTGCCAAGCCTGGCCGTCTGGCGCCATGGGAAGAAAAGGAACTGGAAGCGCTGCCCGAGAAAATTGCAGCCATAGAAAGCCAGCAAGCCGAACTGGCAGAACAACTAAGCGCACCGGATCTCTATAAAGATGGCTCTACCCTGGCCGACGAGATCAACAGCCAACTGGATCAGCTCAATAAAGACTTGGAGCAGCTATTTGAACGCTGGGAAAAACTGGAAGAAAAACGCTTAGCCAGCTAAAGGGGAGACGGAGGAATCAGGGATTCAGCCCTGTAAAGCCGAACTGATCCACAGATTCCTCTTCAGTCCGGGCAACGCGCTGACAATCGACCATGATCGGCTCGAGTACCGTGCAACAACACGGCAGAACCTCGCCTGGGCCGACATACGCTAAGGGCTGCTCTTTATAGGCAACCTTTCCATAAACAAGAGGAATACGGCAGGAGCCGCAATAGCCGCTCCTGCATTGGTACTCGACCTGATGGCCGGTTCGCTCCAAACCTTCCAACAAGGTTTCGCCGTCCCGCAACTGAAAGTAATCATCAGTTGTCCGGACTAGACTCATAGCTCAATACCGTCGAAGTCGCCAGCCGACACGGCCGAATCAATCTGACCGACCAGGTAAGAGCTCAACTCCACCTCTTGAGGTGCCACCTGCACGGTGTCCGAAGACAACCAGGTGTTGATCCATGGAATGGGATTGTGTTTGACAGACTCAAACGCAGGCTTCAGGCCCACTGCACCCATACGGATATTGGTGATGTATTCCACATACTGGCTCAGAATGTCTTTGTTCAGGCCAATCATGGAACCGTCGCGAAACAGGTAATCCGCCCACTGCTTCTCCTGCTCGGCCGCGTCTTTGAACATGTCAAAACACACCGGCTCTAGCTCATGGGCGATCTGAGCGAACTCAGGATCGTCACTACCAGAACGCAAGATATTAATGATGTGCTGCGTACCAGTCAGGTGCAGCGCCTCATCACGAGCGATCAGGCGAATGATCTTGGCATTACCTTCCATCAACTTGCGCTCGGCAAAGGCAAAGGAGCAGGCAAAGCTGACGTAAAAGCGGATGGCCTCAAGAATATTGACGCTCATCATGCACAGATACAGCTTCTTTTTTAGCTCATAGAGGCTCAACGTGCGAGTCTCGCCGTTGATCTCATGTTCACCAGCCCCCAACTGGGCGTACAACATGGTGTCACTGATCAGGTCGTCGTAATACGACGAAATATCGGCGGCACGCAACTGGATGTTCTCGTTACGCACGATGTCGTCAAAGATAACGGACGGATCATTGGCAATATTGCGAATGATGTGCGTGTACGAGCGTGAGTGAATCGTCTCGGAAAACGCCCAGGTTTCGATCCAGGTTTCCAGCTCTGGAATCGACACCAGGGGCAGGAAGGCCACATTGGGGCTACGCCCCTGGATGGAGTCCAGCAAGGTTTGATATTTCAGGTTGCTGATGAAAATGTGCTTTTCATGATCAGGCAGGTTCTGATAGTCGATCCGATCCTGAGTAATATCGACTTCTTCTGGGCGCCAGAAAAAGGACAGCTGTTTTTCAATCAGCTTTTCAAAAATCGGATATTTCTGTTGGTCGTAACGCGCTACGTTAACCGGCTGCCCAAAGAACATGGGCTCTTTGAGCTGATCGTTATCCGTTTTAGAAAAAGTACTATAGGTAGTCATGATGCTCTTTACCCTTGCTTAGATCTTGCACGCGCCGCCTGCGCAACCGTCGTCCTCTACTTCGCCATGCGAATCATCCGCTCCGTCGCGGGTGTTGTGGTAGTACAAGGTCTTCACACCGTATTTGTAGGCCAGCAGCAAGTCCCTGAGCAGTTGCTTCATCGGGACGCGACCACCCTCAAACCGCTGTGGGTCATAGTTGGTGTTTGCAGAGATCGACTGATCGACAAACTTCTGCATCACGCCAACCAACTTCAGGTAGTCGTCGTTGCCGGGCATTTGCCATAGCAATTCGTACTGATCCTTATATTTTTCAAATTCAGGCACTACCTGACGCAGGATGCCATCCTTGGATTGCTTGACGGACACCAAACCACGCGGGGGCTCAATACCGTTGGTGGCATTGGCGATCTGGCTGGAGGTTTCCGACGGCATCAGGGCGGTCAGGGTCGAGTTACGCAGACCATGCTTGACGATGTCAGCACGCAAGGCTTCCCAATCCAGGTGCAACGGCTCGTTGCAAATACCGTCCACGTCTTTCTTGTACGTGTCGGTAGGCAGCAAACCAGCGGCGTACGTGGTTTCGTCGAAGGCCTCGCAAGGACCGTATTCGCGCGACAACTGCACCGAAGCCTTCAACAGGTAGTACTGGATGGCTTCAAACGTGCGGTGGGTCAGACCCAAGGCAGCAGGATCGGAGTAGCGGGTGCCGTTCTTGGCCAGGTAGTACGCGTAGTTGATAACGCCAACGCCCAGGGAACGACGCTTGTTGGTTGCATTCAGCGCGGCCTTGACCGGGTAATCCTGGTAGTCCAGCAAGGCATCCAGAGCACGAACAATCAGTTCAGCCAGGCCGTCCAGCTCGTCCAGGGACTCCAGAGCCCCCAGGTTGAAAGCCGACAGAGTGCACAGTGCGATTTCACCTTCAGGATCGTTCAGATCGTTCAAGGGCTTGGTGGGCAGAGCGATTTCCATGCACAGATTGGACTGGCGCACAGGAGCGCGGTCAGCCTGGAATGGGCTATGCGTGTTGCAATGGTCCACGTTCTGAATGTAGATACGGCCGGTGCTGGCGCGCTCTTGCATCAGCAAAGAGAAAAGCTCCACGGCAGGCAGGCTGCGCTTGCGGATGGCGGGATCTTGCTCGTACATCTCGTACAGACGCTCGAACTCGTCCTGGTCGGCAAAGAAGGCTTCGTACAAACCGGGCACGTCATGCGGCGAGAACAGCGTGATGTGGCTGCCCTTGATCAGGCGCTGGTACAACAAACGGTTGATCTGAACGCCGTAGTCCAGGTGACGGATACGGTTTTCTTCCACACCACGGTTGTTCTTCAGGACCAGCAGTGTTTCCACTTCCAGGTGCCACATGGGGTAGAACAAGGTTGCCGCACCGCCGCGCACGCCGCCCTGCGAGCAGGACTTCACCGCAGCCTGGAACATCTTGAAGAAAGGCAGGCAACCTGTGTGTTGTGCTTCACCACCCCGAATTTCGCTGCCTACAGCGCGAATACGTCCACCGTTGATACCGATACCGGCACGCTGTGACACGTAACGAACAATGGCGCTGGTCGTGGCATTGATGCTGTCCAGGCTGTCGTCACATTCGATCAGCACGCAAGAGCTGAATTGACGGGTGGGTGTGCGCACGCCAGCCATGATGGGCGTGGGCAAGGAAATCTTGAATTGCGATACGGCGTCGTAAAAGCGCTTGATAAAGCCCAGGCGAGTATCGGCCGGGTAACGGGCAAACAAGCACATGGCCACCAGCATGTACAGGAACTGGGGACTTTCGTAGATGCGCTTGGTCACGCGGTTTTGAATCAGATACTTGCCTTCCAACTGCTTGACGGCACCGTAAGAGAAGTTCATGTCACGCCAGTGATCCAGATGCGCATCCAGCTCATCGAACTCGGCGCGCGTGTAGTCTTGCAACAGATGCGGATCGTAGCGACCCTCCTTGGTTTGCAAGGTCACATGATCAAACAGGCTGGGAGGCTCAAACTGGCCAAAAGCGATTTTGCGCAGGTGGAAAATCGCCAGGCGGGCGGCCAGATATTGGTAGTCAGGCGTATCTTCAGAGATCAGATCCGCCGCCGACTTGATGATGGTTTCGTGAATATCGCTGGTGCGAATGCCGTTGTAGAACTGAATGTGAGAGCGCAGCTCTACTTGAGAGACGGACACATTACTCAGACCTTCAGCAGCCCAATCAACTACTCGGTGAATCTTGTCGAGGTTAATAGGTTCTGTACGGCCATCTCGCTTAGTGACCATTAACTGTTCGGTTGATTGCATGTCAGTCTCGGAAATCGGTGGTGATTGACGGGGGACGCGGCTTTTGCAGCCGCCAGCGTCAGTTGATACACACCATATATAGTGTGATATTGCCGCCATTCTACTACATATAGCGGATTGAGCGAATAGCGGATTTGTCTTTGCAACGCAAATTCAGCGCAAAAAAAATGCAACCAATCTTTGCGCCATTAACAATTTTTATTGCGTTTGCAGTTCTTGAACGCAGCGCAGCAAAGCCTCGCCATAGGCTTCTCTTTTGCGTACACCTATGCCTGTAATCGGCTCCAGATCAGCCTCTGAGCTGGGGCAACGGATGGCAACTTCCCGCAAAGTGGCGTCATGGAAAATGACATAGGCCGGTACGCCGTGTTCGCGTGCGGTAGTGGCACGCCAGGCGCGCAAAGCCTCGAACCGTCGCTGTTGGTCGGGCTCCAGAGCAGGTCCGGCAGGCGCCTGACCTTTTACGCGATGGGCGGCTGGCCCACGTGTTACGGTTTCGCGCCGCAACATCAAGGTGCGCTCCCCTTTGAGCACTTCTCGGCTGGCCTCGGTCAGCAACAAGGTGCCGTACCCTTCCGGGTCGACCGCGACCAGACTATGCGCCAGCAACTGGCGCAGCACCCCGCGCCAAGCCTGATCGGTCAGTTCCTTGCCCACACCAAAGACGGTGAGCTTGTCATGCTCATGCTCTTTGACACGCTCGGTCAGCTTGCCCAACAAAATATCAATAAGATGGCCGGCGCCAAAGCGCTGGCCACGCTCGCGCCACAATCTATAAATAGTGGACAGCATTTTCTGCGCGGCCACAGTGCCATCCCAGGCTTCTGGAGCCTCCAGGCAAGTATCGCAGTTCCCACACGGTTCGATCTGCTGATCGAAATAGGCCAGCAAGCGCTGACGGCGGCAGGAAATGGTTTCGCACAGGCCCAGCATGGCATCGAGCGCATGGCCTTGCTGGCGCCGGTGTGCCGCATCGCCTTGCGACTGGTTAATCATGCGATGCAACTGCACCACGTCTTGCAGGCCATAGGCCAGCCAGGCGGTAGCGGCTTCACCATCGCGCCCTGCCCGCCCGGTTTCCTGGTAATACCCTTCTACCGATTTGGGCAGGTCAATGTGGGCCACAAAACGCACATCCGGTTTATTGACGCCCATGCCAAAAGCAATGGTCGCCACCATGACCACCCCTTCTTCTCGAAGAAAGCGAGCCTGGTTGATGGCACGTTGCTGTGCATCCAGCCCTGCGTGGTAGGGCAAGGCATGAATGCCGTTCTTGCACAGAAACTCGGCCGTGTCCTCCACGCGAGAGCGCGACAAACAATACACAATTCCCGCATCGCCCGAGTGCTCTTCCTGAATAAAACTCAAGAGCTGCTTGCGCACCTCGTTCTTTTCGATGATGCGATAGCAAATATTGGGGCGATCAAAACTGGCGACAAAATGCCGGGCCTCTTCCAGCTTCAGGCGCTGGGCAATTTCTACCCGCGTCAACTGAGTGGCAGTCGCCGTCAAGGCAACCCGCGGCACCCCTGGCCAGCGCTGAGCCAGCAAATCCAGGCCCAGATACTCCGGGCGGAAGTCGTGCCCCCATTGCGATACGCAGTGGGCTTCATCAATGGCAAACAAGGAGACCTGGCCGCGTGCCAGCAAATCCAGGCAGCGATCTGTCAGCAAACGCTCAGGGGCGACATAGAGCAAGTCCAGTTGTCCCGTCAGAAACTCGCGCTCGACCTCGCGGGCGGTCTGCCAATCCTGGGTGGAGTTCAGATAGGCGGCATTCACACCCAATTCATTGAGCGCATCCACCTGATCCTGCATCAAGGCAATCAGAGGGGACACGACCACGCCGGTGCCGGGTCGCACCAAAGCAGGAATCTGGTAACAGAGCGATTTTCCGCCGCCGGTGGGCATCAAGACCAGGGCATCACCGCCTTGGATCAGGGTCTCGATAATCTCGTGCTGAGAACCACGAAAACTGTCATAACCAAAAACTTCCTGAAGAACCTCAAGTGCTGACTGGGCCATGCCGCCTGCTTAAAAAATCGGAATAGAAAAACGCAGCGCGATGTTCGACTGGCGACTTTCCAGATGACGGCGAGCTTGCAAACCCACCCTAAGGTGGGGACTGTACCAGAACTGCTGCGTGACCCCAAGGTAGCGATTCTGCCCACCGGCCATTGCCTGCTGCACCTCGTACTGGGTCTTGACCTCGCCCCAGCGACGCAAAGGCACGGACAGCCCCACCACCTGTCGGCTGCTGGCCGCATCGATCTTCATGCCCTGATAGCGGCTTAGATCCAGGAAGTGATCCTGGTAGCGTTCGCCTTGCCATTGCAGGTGCAAATCATCCAACACATCCAGGCCGTAAGCTGCCTGATAGCGCCAGCCCTGCCCGACCGCATGGGAAGCCTTGGCCACACTGGCCTGCCACACCCCAAAATCAGGGGAACGGTAGGTAGCGCCCACCCCGGTCAGGCCAAAATCACGCGCGCTTTCCATCTGGGTATCAATACTGGTCCTGCTGGTGACGTCGGTGCTGACCATCAAGCTGCTTGCCGACGATCCGTACACCAGATCCCCATTGTCTTGCTTGCCGGTTATATCCAGCGCACCGACGGCCAGCGCATAGCGCCAAGGACCAGCCGGGCCTTGTTCAAACTGCTGGGTAATATTGATGCCGCCCAGCTCAACAGGCCGAGCCCAGTCTGGGGCCGTCACCGTGTCATTACCTAGGGTCAACTGCAAGCCATCTTCATTGACGTAGCGCCAATTGCGCTCGCCAAACTGCCAGACCTGATCGGGTGCGCTGCTCAACCAGCGCCCATTCCAGATCGGCGAGGACTGCTGACTATATTGAATGGAGCGAGCCAGACTGGCAGTAGTGGAACCGCTCAGGCTGAAATCAGAAAAAGAAAAATCAAGGGACGCGGCAGAGTTGAGCAAATCCTGGTCGCCCTGGCGATGCCATTGCGAAGCATCAAAAAACGGCTCTACCGGGGGAAGGTCCTGAGAGGGAATCGCCTGGGCCTCATCCACACCATACACCTGCGTGGCAGACAGGTTCTCCAGCCCGACACGGTTTTGAGCAGTGGCCAATGGAACAGCGAACAGCATGGCAAGACCGACAATCAGCCCGCCTGCCAAGCCTCGCTGGCAAGCTTTGGTACGCATGGTTTATGTCACAAAAAGAGTTTAGCGCCGGGCATCCAACATCACTTCGCCGCTCGCATCCAAGGAGCGTTTGATGGCGGAGTATTTTTCCAGCACAGCAGACTTATAGACTACACCAATCAGGCGGCCCGAGCCGTCACCATTCAATACAGGCAAGCGCTCTCCAGCAAAGCTGACAAAGTGCTCCTGAGCCTCGTCCAGGCTCATATTCGGGTAGAGCGTCTTGACGAAATCCATACGCAAAATATCGCCCACCACACGCTCCTGGGCAGCGTTGTCGTCCAACAACATCCGGGTCAGGTCAGGCTGGGCAATCACACCTTGATAGATCTGCTCCTCGTCCACCACATAAAGATAGCGCACGGGATAATCTAGAAACATCTGCAAGGCATCACGCATTTGGGTGGTGGTGCTGACCACGGTATCGGCCGGACGCACCAACTCGGCCAAGGTGGTGTGACGCAATTTGTGACGTAGCAAGGCATCGCGTTCGCGCACCAGTGTGACTTCATACATGGCCACCTCGGCCACACCCCGCGAGACAAAATAGGCCATGACACAGGCCACGATCAGCGGCAACACCAACTGATAGCTCAATGTCATTTCAAACAGCATCAAAATGGCCATGAAGGGCGCACTGGTTGCCGCCCCCAAAAACGCCCCCATGCCCACCAGGGTGAACAGATACAAAGGCAAGTCCAGACCCGGCAAGATCAACACGCTCAACTGGCCAAATAAAGTACCAAAGGCGGCGCCCACAAAGATCGCGGGGGTGAACACACCACCGACAGCGCCCGAACCGACTGTCAGGCCCGTCGCCAGAACCTTGAGTGCCAGAATCAGCAGCACGCTGTACCAGGCCCAGTCGCTATGCAGCATGGAAGACACGACACTGAAGCCGTTACCTGCCACGCGCGGCATCACGATCAGCAAAAGCCCCAGCAACAGGCCCCCCAACGCCAAACGCAAGGGCAGACCCAGGCCGGTACGCTTGAACAGAGTGCGAAACAGATTGAGCAACTTCAAAAAAGCGGGCGCAGCCAGACCAATCAGCACTCCCAGAACCAGAAAAGGCAGAATATCCCAACCCGCAACCGCCTGCACATTGGTCATTTCATAAGGGGCGTGATAGCCGCCCAGCACACGCATGGTCAGATGGGCACTAACGGCTGCCATCAACAAGGGGCCAAAGCTGCTCATGGTCATGGTGCCCAGCACAATCTCGGCCACAAACACAGCGCCGGCAATAGGGGTGCCATAGGCGGCAGCCACCCCGGCTGCGGCACCACAAGCCACCAGCAAACGCAGACGAGCTTCACCAAACAGCGTGAAACGGCCAATCGCAGAAGCAGACAAGGAAGCCAGGTGTACCATCGCCCCTTCCCGCCCAATAGAGCCGCCCGAGGCCACCGTCATCAAAGAGGACAAGGATCGCAGCAAGCCCTGGCGAATGGACAAACGGCCATCACCAATAGCCACTGCTTCCATATAGTCTGAATTGCTGCCCGACGGCAGACGCCCCGCCAGCCACAACAAGATACCGGCACACAGACCGCCCAAGGTGGGAAACAAAAGGCGCATGTACCAAGGCAAGCTTTCCGTTACCGCGACGATGCCACCGTGCTGTCCTGTGACCACTTGCTGCACAAAGCGCATGCCCTGATGAAAGGCCAAGGTCGCCAAGGCCCCCAGGATACCGGCCAAGACCGCCCAGGCCAGCATGGCGGGCATGTCAGACAACCACTTGAAACCCTGCAGACGCTTGCGCATCGACAGCACGGAATGGGCAATCATAAAAAAGGTCAGCCTTTAAAGCTGGGCGGCAAAGGTGGGCGGGACAATCCAAACATACGCCAATACACCCACACGTTAAATATCAACACGATGGGCAAGGTAATCACAATCGCCGACAGAATCAGGCTCAAGGCGGGTACCCCGGCGGCGGCGTCCCAGATCGTCATCTCGTCCAGAATCAAATAGGGAAAGAAACTGAAAGCCAAACCCGCCATGACACAGACCATGACGAACAAAGTCAGCAAAAAGGGCAAGGCGGTAGTGCGATAGCTGCTGTTGATCATGCGCTGCAGGCTCATTTCAATCGACACAAAGCAGCTAAGGATCAAGGCCCACAAGAACAGGACCAAGCCCCAGTAAGGCCCATCGCTCCATTTAAGCAGCACACCGGCATTCACAAAGGCCAACACCACCGAAACGCCCACCGCACCGGCCGCAAACCAACGCACCGAGCGACGCCCCCAGTTCACTGCACGGGCACGCAGTTCGCCTGCCTCGCGCATGATGAGCCAACTGGCGCCCAACAAGCAGTAAGCGGCAATAGCGCAAAAGCCCATGAAGATAGAGAACCAGATATAGCCCGCATCGCTTTGAAAACCTACCACGACTTGTGCCAACAAAACGCCATGGGAGAACGCCGTCAACCAGGAACCCAGGGCAAAGCCCATTTGCCAGCGAGACTGACGCTCTACCGGTGCACGCAGCCGGAACTCAAAGGAGACGGAGCGGACAAAGACTCCCACGCCCAAGGCGCATAAAGGCGCATACAGTCCCCCCATCACTGCACCCCAGGCTTTAGGAAAGGCGCAGACAAACAAGCCCAAACCCAGAAACAACCAGAATTCGTTGGCATCGCGCCAAGGGCTAAGCAAGGACAGCATGCGCGGGCGCAGGGAATCCGGTGCCAGCAAGGACAGGCAGCCCACACCAATATCGAAGCCATCCAGAACCGTACCGGCCACAATAATCAAAAAGAACAGGGCCAAAAAGGCCAGCGGCATCCAGAACGCGGGATCATGGGCCCCCAAACCCAACGCATTTGCAAAAGAATCAATCATGCCCGACCCCGATGACGTGCGATCGGCACCACACCAAAACGAACGGCATGTCGTAATTTCTGGAAAAAACCAATCATGCACAAGACGTAGACCAGGCTATAAAACAGCAAACCCAGTCCCACAGTAAAAACAGGTTCGGTACTTTGCACTTGTACGGCCTGAATATCGTTACCTACCAGATAAGGCAGAAAGCCCAGCAAGACATACGCTGCGCCGCCCAACAACATGATCCAGCCCAGTACAGACGCGACCACCATACCCTGGCGCTCTCTATAAGAAAGCGAATGCGGATCCAGGCCATAACGACGGGTACGCAACCAGACCCACATCAAGAGAAAAAACATCAATGCGCCGGCCAGCACCGCCACACGAAAGGACCAGAAGGTCAAGGTAACGGGGGGCATGGCTTCAGAAAACTGATCCAGACCCATCAGGATGCCACTGTCATTGCGACCCAGCCAGCGACCACCGGCGTGTGACCAGCGCAACACACCCAGGACGCTGTCCTGCATGGCCGAGGGCGCAGCGACCAGAATCAGATCAGGTTGCGAGCCGCTTTCCCAATACGCTGCCGTAGCCGCTGCCTTGGCAGGCTGATGCTCGGCTGTCATGAAACCATTGCCCACCACCGCAAAAACCAGGGCCAGCCAAGCGGCGGCGCCTAAAAACAAGGCACTACGAAAAGCCAGGCGCTCCTGATCGGTAACCGGTTTTTGCATGGTCTGCGCACAAGTCACGCCCAAAATAAAAAAGGCGACCGTCAATAAACTGCCTGCAAATAATAGACCGGCATACCACGGCAAGGCCGGTGTGCTGAGCACATCCAGCCACTCCAGCACCACGTAATGGCCTTCAATAACATCCACCCCCGTTGGCACCTGCATCCAGGCCACCATCGCCACCAGCCAAAATGCCGTCACGGTGACGCCCAGGGCCACCATCAGCACCACCAGGGTATGAACCAGATTGGAGAGCATGCGCTGGGCAAACAGCATGACACCCAGAAAACAGGACTTGAAGATAAACAGCGACAACATGGAGGCGGCCAGCATCGGGCCAATCACATCACCTACCTGCGCCATCAGCCCTGGCCAGACGCTGCCAAACTGAATCAGTACCGGCATGGACGCAGCAAAACTTAAAATGAACGCCAATGCGAACAGACGCACCCAAAAACGGTACGCGCCCATCCAGGCCGTTGCGTGGCTGCCGAAGGTTCTGACTTTGAAATACAGCAACACCCAGGCCAACCCCAGCTCCAGAGCCAGAAACAGCAGCATGAATCCCAGACTAAGGAAAAACTGGGCATGAGACAGGGAAAGGGCGGAGTGCGTCATAATGAGCGCTAGTGTAGGGTGAATTGGCCAGCAAACGCCACCATACTACCCCAAGTTTCCTCCTGATTTTTCAGAACACGTTCATGGGGTAAATACCCCTCTAAAACAAGAACGTGGCAAAATGGCCGATTCGTCTGTCGGCTTCTTTATTTCAAACGTGTATGACCTCTGACACCACTCCCGCTCCCGTATCTAATTTTCTGCGCACGATCATCGACCAGGACTTGAGCGCTGGCCGTTACGCACAAAAGACCTGGGCCGGTCAGCCGGGCCCGGCAAGCACCCAGGAAGGGGCGGCTGTTGATGCCGCGCGTATTCGTACGCGCTTTCCCCCCGAGCCCAATGGCTATCTGCACATCGGGCACGCCAAAAGTATCTGTTTGAACTTCGGGCTGGCCAGCGACTACCAAGGCGCCTGCCACCTTCGTTTTGACGACACCAATCCTGAAAAAGAAGAGCAGGAGTACGTGGACGCCATTATCGACATGGTGAAATGGCTGGGCTTTGACTGGACCTTCAAGAAAGAAGAAAACCTGTACTTTGCCAGCGACTACTTCGACTATATGTACCAGTTTGCCGAAGCACTGGTAAATGCGGGTCATGCCTACGTTGACGAACAGAACGCTGAACAAATGCGTATCAACCGTGGCACCCTGACCGAAAAAGGCGTGAACTCGCCCTGGCGCGACCGCCCTGCCGAAGAATCCATCAAGCTCTTGCGCGAAATGCGTGACGGCAAGCACCCCGATGGCAGTATGGCCTTGCGTGCCAAGGTTGACATGGGCTCGCCCAATATCAATATGCGCGACCCGGTCATGTACCGCATCCGCCACGCGGAACACCATCGCACGGGCGACAAATGGTGCATCTACCCCATGTACAGTTGGGCACACCCCGTGGAAGATGCGTTGGAGCGCATCACCCATAGCCTGTGCACCCTGGAGTTTGAAGACCAGCGCCCCTTTTACAACTGGATTCTGGAGCGTCTGGTCGAGCTGGGTCAGTTATCCGACCCATTGCCCAAACAATACGAGTTTTCGCGTTTGAACCTGTCCTACGTGGTCACCAGCAAGCGCAAACTGCGTCAACTGGTTCAGGAAAACCGCGTATCAGGTTGGGACGATCCGCGCATGCCTACCTTGGCCGGTTTGCGTCGCCGTGGTTACAGCGCCGGCGCCATCCGTCTGTTTACTGACCGTCTGGGTGTGTCCAAAGCCGCCCAGCACGTGGACTACAGTTTGCTGGAACAAGCTTTGCGCGATGACCTGGATCCCGTGGCCGACCGTAGCGTTGCCATTCTGGATCCGATCGAACTGATCATCACCAACTACCCCGAAGGCCACAGCGAGCTGTGCCACGCACCGCGCAATCCGCACAATCCGCAGGCTGGTCAACGCGAGTTCCCTTTCTCCGGTCGCCTGTACATCGAGCGCGAGGACTTCAAGGAAGAGCCACCTAAAAAGTACTTCCGCCTGTTCCCCGGCAATACCGTGCGTCTGAAATATGGCTATGTCGTGCGCTGCACCGGCTGCGTGAAAGACGAGCAAGGCAATGTCACTCAGGTTCTGGCTGAATACCTGCCTGACACCAAGAGCGGCACGCCCGGTGCGGACTCGGTCAAGGTCAAAGGCAATATCACCTGGATCAGCGCCGAGCACGCGATTGCCGCCGAGATCCGTCTGTACGACCGTCTCTTTGCCCATCCCCAGCCCGACGCGGCCGACCAGGACTTCCTGGAGCACATCAACCCGAACTCGCTGCGCGTGATTCAGGGCTGGCTGGAACCCGGCACCAAGGCCACCCCCGATGCTCGCTGGCAGTTTGAGCGCCTGGGCTACTTTGTGGCTGACCGTGTGGATTCGACACCAGAAAAACCCGTTCTTAACCGTACAACGACTCTGAAAGACACCTGGGTCTAAGGCTATTGACGTGAACGATCAGACTCATGCCAAGGGGCCTCAAGCCCTGGATTTCAAAAGCGCCACCCTGTACGCCGTACGAGTGGTGCTGCGTTCGGCTGATACGGCCGAGCAATTAGCCGCACTGGCTCAACGCATGAAAGACGCTGGCTCCTTCTTTGAGGACGAACCCGTCGTCATCGATGCCAGCGCCATTGACGCGCCGGTGGACTGGACCGCACTGGTGGACGCGCTGCGTCAGCACAAACTGCATCCGGTCGGCATCATTGCCCACCCCGGTCATGCCGACAACGCCATCGACAGCGGTTTGCCACACGTTGAACTGTCCAACCCACCTGCCCGCCCACAAACCCAGGCAGCTCCGGACAAGGACGTGCCCGTGCTATCGCAAACGGCCCAGCAACAGGTACCCGCAACGCCCACCCCACCGCCGCCTGCTCAAGCCCCGGCTGCCCTTCTCATCAACCGTCAGTTGCGCTCCGGCCAGCGTATCTATGCGCGCCACACCGACCTGATTGTGATCGGGGCAGTCAGTCAGGGCGCAGAAGTAGTGGCCGATGGCAATATCCATGTTTACGGCCCACTGCGAGGCAAAGCCATGGCCGGTGCCCGTGGCGATACCAAGGCACGCATCTTCACGACCGAGCTGGACCCGGAACTGATCGCTATTGCCGGCGTGTATCGCATTATTGAAACGCGACTGGATGCGCAGTTACGCAACAAGCCAGCCGTGGTCACGCTGGAAGACGACACGCTCAGATTTGATCCCCTGAGCCCCTGACAGTACAAGGCGCCGGCATTTGCCGGCGCTTTTTATAGTGGCTTGCACTGAGAGCCCGCCTGAGAGCAAGCAAGTGCAAGTGCAACCGTGTAAGCTGACACGGAACAAAGCAATTGATATGTTTTGTTTCTAAGCAGTAGGTAAAGTGGCAGAACGGATGTCAAAATAAGGCCCGTTATGCTTTACGATTATGTGACTTGAAAAACAAAGGAATCCGATTGTCATGGCGCGTATAGTTGTAGTGACCTCCGGCAAGGGTGGTGTGGGCAAAACCACCACCAGTGCCAGTTTTGCATCTGGTCTTGCGATGCGCGGTCACAAGACCGTGGTCATCGACTTTGACGTCGGTTTGCGCAACCTGGATCTGATCATGGGTTGCGAGCGACGCGTAGTGTATGACTTCGTCAACGTGATCCAGGGCGAAGCCACATTGAACCAGGCCCTGATCCGTGACAAACAGCTGGAAAATCTGTTCATCCTGCCCGCTTCCCAGACGCGTGACAAAGACGCCCTGACCCGCGAAGGCGTGGAGAAAGTACTGGAAGAGCTCAAGGGCATGGGTTTTGAATACATTGTGTGCGATTCGCCCGCAGGTATCGAAACCGGCGCCTTGATGGCCTCCTACTTCGCAGACGATGCACTGGTTGTGACCAACCCCGAGGTGTCCTCGGTTCGTGACTCGGACCGCATCCTGGGCATTTTGGCCGCCAAATCGCGCCGTGGTGAACAAGGCAAAGAGCCCATCAAAGAATATTTGCTGCTGACCCGTTACAGCCCCAAGCGCGTATCGGACGGCGAGATGCTGTCCTTGCAGGACGTGGAAGATATCTTGCGCATCAAACTGATTGGGGTCACTCCCGAGTCGGAAACCGTGCTGCAAGCATCCAACCAAGGAGTACCCGTTATCCATCTCAAAGAAAGTGATGTGTCCCAGGCCTATCAGGACATCGTAGATCGTTACCTGGGTGGTGAAAAACCGTTGCGTTTTGTGGATTACGAAAAACCAGGGCTATTCAAGCGCCTGTTCGGAGGAAAGTAATATGTCTTTCCTGTCCTTCCTGCTCGGTCACAAGAAAACCTCGGCAACGGTCGCCAAAGACCGTCTGCAACTGATCCTCATTAACGAACGTGGTCAAGGTGGGGTTGCCCCGGACTACTTGCCCCGCTTGCAAAAAGAGCTGGTCGAGGTCATCTCGCGCTACGTGAAGATTAATCCCGATGACATCAAGGTAAACCTTGATCGCCAGGACTCGCTGGAAGTGCTGGAAGTCAAAATCGAAATGCCGCAAATTGATGCCAGTGCGCTGGAAAACAAGTAAAGCGCCACTGGCAATCAAACGCTTGCTGCTTGAAATGGCCATCCCATGCGGATGGCCATTTTCTTGGCGGCTCCCTATACCAAAAGCAAGGCGAAAAACACCTGTGACGGCTGGCGCCATGCGGCTAGGTGGCTAATAGATAAGGTACAATTTCGCCTTGGTAATCGGCCAGTTCCGATTTTTCTTCGCGCCAGAGATGGCAAGCAATGCCATCCAATGCCCCCAGAGGCCTGGCTTATTGACCCATGCGGAGGGAATCATGACCGAGCTCGGTCAGATGGCACGTCTTGTGCCCGCTCACCCCCAGCTTCCTGTTAGCGCCTATTTTGACCATGCTCTGTTCGAGCGCGAACAAGAGCGTATTTTTCAGCAGTCCGCCTTATACGTCGGTAATGAAAAACTCGTTCCCGAACCCGGCGACTGGCGCACCTTGATTCAGGAAAATGCCGCCCGTACGCTGATACGGAGCCACCACGGCGTAGAACTACTCTCTAACGTCTGCAGACACCGTCAGGCCCTGATGCTAGGTGGCATGCCCGGCCAACCTAATCAGGCCAGCCACGGCTCCCTGAGCAGCACAGGAGGCAACATTGTCTGCCCCTTGCACAACTGGACTTATAGCGCCCAAGGCAACTTGCTGGCGGCACCTCGCTTCAAAGACAAACCCTGTCTGAACCTGGAGCGCTACCCCTTGCAGGACTGCCATGGCTTGCTGTTTGAAGGCCCACGCGATCCAGCCAAGGATATGGCCGCCTTATTCAGCCGCCCCGAGTTCGACTTTCAGGACTATGTGCTCGATCACGTCGAAATCCACCAGTGCAACTACAACTGGAAGACCTTCATCGAGGTCTATCTGGAGGACTATCACGTCGCCCCCTTCCACCCCGGCCTGGGTCAGTTCGTGACCTGCGACGATCTGGAGTGGGAGTTCAGCGACTGGTACAGCCTGCAACGAGTCGGTGTGCATCAGGCTCTGGCTAAGCCGGGCTCACCCACCTATCGCCAATGGCATGACAATCTGCTGGCCTACCGTCAGGGCGAAGCACCGGACTTCGGTGCAGTCTGGGTAACCTATTTCCCCACCCACATGATCGAGGTCTACCCGCACGTACTGGTGCTCTCCACGCTGTACCCCAAGGGGCCGCAGGAAACCATGAATGTGGTGGAGTTTTACTACCCGGAAGACATCGTGGCCTTCGAGCGGGATTTTGTAGAAGCACAACGCGCCGCCTATATGGAGACCGCAGTAGAAGATGACGAGATTGCCGAGCGCATGGATGCTGGCCGCCGCGCCTTGATGGAACGCGGGGTATCAGAAGTTGGCCCTTACCAGTCACCACTGGAAGATGGCATGAAGCACTTTCACGAGTGGTATCGCTCCATGATGGATGAGGATGCGTACCGATAGATCCGGACATGCCTGTCAGAAATCGCGCACAGGCACAGCAGCAAACGCCTGTTGGACGCATCATGAAAAAAGCCTCAAGGTCGGGATCCATTCCCAATGCCTTGAGGCTTTTTGCTTCGGCGAGCGTGTCAGCTCAACCAAACAATCTTCAATTTAACGGTTCTTGCCGACCTGGTCGCCAATCACACCGCCAATCGCTGCGCCGCCCACAGTGCCCAGTACGCCGCCGCCAGTAATCACCGCCCCGGCCACGCCACCTACACCAGCGCCTGTAACGGCCCCCTTCTGACGCTTGCTCATACTATCCCAGGAAGAGCAGCCCGCCATCACGACGGCTAGAACCGTGGCCATACCTACTTTAGTGATAGTCGTCATTTTCATCCGTAAACCTCCGTGAAGTCTCCGTGCTTAACACGGCGTTAAAGTCTATCTTCACCCTATGGAGCAGATTAGTCCATACCCGATTGTTAGGTAACGCAACAGATGTAATTCAGCTTTTATTCAGTTTATTTAATCAAGGCCAGAACCTGCTTGAATGCGGGGTTAGCTGGCGTTTCCAGCCATTCAAACATGGCCATTTCGGCGCTAACGCGCTCCAGTCCGTGCATCGCCCAGCGATCCCAGGCGGCCTGGCGGGACTGGGGATGACGCGAGCCGACGCAATCGCCGACCAGTACCGGCTCATAACCACGCTCCATCAAACCCAGGCCAGTTTGTAACACACACACATGAGACTCTGTACCCAGTAACAAAACGCGCGTGCGTCCTACAGGCAAGGCTGGCAAAAAATCGGTTTCACGCGTGGCATCGAAATGGGTTTTATGCAGCACTTTGTCTATGTGGGGCAACAAGGCTGGATCAGTTGGGCCGATTTTCCCGGCCCAGTGCTCGGTTGCCAGAACCGGCACCCCTAAAAGGCGGGCCGCCTGTGCCAGCTTCCCGGCCCGTTCGACCAAGGCTTGGTGGTCTGCGATAGCGGGCAAGAGCCCGGTTTGCATATCAACAATCAAGACGAAAGACTGGTGGGCATTGAGCACAGGCATGGCACTTTCCTTATTTCAGGGACTTGTAGCGGATACGACGGGGTTTGGCAGCATCTTCGCCCAGACGTTTTTTCTTGTCTGCTTCGTATTCCTGATAGTTGCCATCAAAGAATACGACCTGCGAATCACCCTCAAAAGCCAGAATGTGGGTGGCGATACGGTCCAGGAACCAGCGATCGTGACTGATCACCATGACCGAGCCGGCAAACTCCAACAAGGCGTCTTCCAGGGCACGCAAGGTTTCCACGTCCAGATCGTTGGACGGTTCGTCCAGCAGCAAGACGTTGCCACCAGCAATCAGTGTCTTGGCCAGGTGCAAACGACCACGCTCCCCGCCGGACAGATTGCCCACGATCTTGTTCTGATCCGCGCCCTTGAAGTTGAAGCGGCCCAGATAAGCACGTGATGGCATTTCAAAGCGGCCCACCGTCAGCAGGTCAGCACCATCGGCAATCGCATCAAACACAGTTTTTTCATTGGCCAAGGCATCACGCGACTGATCCACATACGCCAGCTTGACGGTCTGGCCCAGTTTGACCGTACCGGAATCAGGCTGCTCTTTACCAGCCAACATGCGGAACAAGGTGGACTTACCGGCACCGTTAGGACCAATAATCCCGACGATGGCACCCGCTGGCACCTTGAAGCTCAGATTGTCGATCAGCAAACGATCGCCATAGCCCTTGCTGACATTTTCAAACTCAATCACCTCGTTACCCAGACGCTCGGCCACCGGAATAAAGATTTCCTGGGTTTCGTTGCGCTTCTGGTATTCATGCGAGGACAGTTCCTCAAAGCGGGCCAGACGGGCCTTGGCTTTAGCCTGACGTCCCTTGGGATTCTGGCGTACCCATTCCAACTCTTTCTTGATAGTGCGCTGGCGTGCGCTTTCCGAAGCCTCTTCCTGCTTCAGACGATCATCTTTTTGCTCCAGCCAGGAGCTGTAGTTGCCCTTCCAAGGAATACCGTGGCCACGGTCCAGTTCCAAAATCCACTCGGCAGCATTGTCCAGGAAGTAACGATCATGGGTTACTGCTACAACCGTGCCGGGGAACTGGCGCAGGAACACTTCCAGCCAGTCCACACTTTCAGCATCCAGGTGGTTGGTGGGCTCGTCCAGCAGCAACATATCGGGCTTGGACAGCAGCAACTGGCACAAGGCCACGCGGCGTTTCTCGCCACCGGACAGATTGGCAATGGACGCATCCCAAGGTGGCAGACGCAGCGCATCGGCCGCGATTTCCATCTGGGTTTCGATGTCGTCAGCACCGCTGGTCGCGGCGGCGGCAATAATGGATTCCAGCTCGGCCTGCTCTGCCGCCAAAGCGTCAAAGTCCGCATCGGGCTCGGCGTATTCGGCGTAGACCTGTTCCAGACGCTGGCGCGCCTCGAACACCTGGCCCAAACCGGCCTGCACAGCTTCGCGCACGCTGTGTTCGGGGTTCAGTTGAGGTTCTTGTGGCAGGTAACCGATCTTGATCCCCGCCATGGGGACGGCTTCGCCCTCGATCTCGGTATCTACCCCGGCCATGATCTTGAGCAAGGTGGACTTACCCGAGCCGTTCAGGCCCAGCACACCAATCTTGGCACCTGGAAAAAAGGACAAGGAGATATTGCGCAGAATCTGCCGCTTGGGCGGCACAATTTTGCCCACGCGGTTCATCGAATAAACGTATTGAGCCATATAAACCTAAAAGGGAAAAACAGGTCGTGTTCGGAAAACTGGGATTGTAGGCGTTTGGCGCCCAAAAGGCGCGCTTCTGTCTGGTCCAGAACGAAACACCCGGCCTGAATGCAGGCCTGTCTCAGGTAATATACTCACTTTTGCCGACAATCCAAAAACGCTATGTCCACACCTGACGCCCCTGAACTTGTATTTACCACTGAAGAGATCGAAACCCTGGGCCGCACTGCCGATGCGCTGAGCGCCTACCTGGGTCGCGCCGTACTGGCCGAGATCGTGGGCGCAGAAGAAACCGGCTTTGAATGGGTCATCTTTGCCATGCCCCTGGACAAGAACGAGGACGAAAGCGAATTCACAGTGGTTCAGGTCGGCGGCGCGCAGGCCCGCATCGTGGGCAACCGTGGTGGCCTGGACCCCAAGGACAATGCTGTCTACGCCTGCCGTTACCTGTGGGCCATCCAGTTAAGCGATGCCGAGCCCGTGCGCTTTATCAAAGTGGATGAAGAAGGCGAGGAAGTCGCCTGGACTGAAACCCTGGAAGAATTGCTGCCGTTCGCCTTGAGCGAAGATGCCTTTGCCCCCGAAGACGATACGGACGAAGACGACGATGATGATGATGATGACAGCCCGGAACCGGGTGTTCACGGTCATACCCTGCACTGATCGTGTCCGTCTCAACTGCCCAAATCTGATGTAAAAGCCAGGGGGCCGTGTTTTGACAACGGCCTACCTGTCGCATTGGTACGCCCCGCTCCCTGTAATACCTAGAGCCCCATAAGCTCAGGCCCGCCGCTTGTCGCGCAGATATAAAGCGACACCTGCCGGCCACATCAAAGCGACCAACAAATAAGAGGCCAGGCCTTTCAAGCCATAGCCTGGTGGTGGTTTGCGCCCGCTGGCGCGCAAGTGCAGCCCAAAGCGCGTGTAACGTGCGGCAGCCATCAAGAAAGCCTTGGGTTCGTAACGAAACCAGGGCAGGCACTTCACCACCGTATCCTGCGCCAGCAGCCACAAACCCAGTGCATGTTGCTGACTGGTCTTGCCTTGTACCGACAAAGAATCCGGGCTGTCGTGATAGACACGAAACACGGTATTTACGAAACGGTTTTTATAGCCTGCCCGGGCAATGGCACGCCATACCAGGCTTTCAGGCACAAAGCCTTCGATCTGATCAGGAAAGGGAAACTTGCGCAGCACAGCGGTGCTCAAACAGCCAAACTTTTCGCCCCGCACGTGGTAGCGAAAGCTCATGTCCAGGGAGCTGGCATCAAAGACATCCTGGGGAAACATATCCCCGACAACCTTGCCATCCGGACGCACACACAGACCGGTAATGCCTGCATAGCCTGCCCGCTCTGAGACGGGGATGTCGGCCCAGATCTGCGCCATGTCGTAGAGCGCATTGACCAGCAAGGTGTCATCACTGTCCAACGCGACGATCAGTTCTCCTTGGGCCAGGGCCACGCCGTGATTGAAAGCAGCCTTTTTGTGACGATTTTCCTGCCAGACATAGCGAATTGGAAAGGCAGCCTGCTGTTGCCAGCCCTCTACCAGCTCCCGTGTGCCATCCGTGGAGCCGTCATCAACCACAATCCACTCAAAGTCCTGACAGGTTTGCTCGCACAGTGAACGGTAGACGCGCTCCAGCGTGTGAGCGCGGTTATAACTGGGTGTCAGAACAGTGAATAAATGGCGCCATTCCATAAGCTAATGTCCCCAAAATATGCAATCAGCCGTTTTGATTATTATTACGGGCAACGCTTACTTCTGCATGAAGATGACACCATCATAAGGCAAGCTTCTTCTTGGACAAGGTACGATGTGCAACAGATTTTCCGAACTCGCAGAAAAATCAAACGCGCACAAAAAAACCACAGGCAAGCCTGTGGTTTTTTTGCTGCTGGCTGTGATTTCAAGCTGGAAAATCAGATTCCTGCCTGTCCACCGCCCAAGCCAGGCACTTAGACGCGCTTGACTTTTTCCAGCATTTTGAAAACGCCCTTGGGTGCGCGCACAAACAGACGTTTGAATGCTTTACCCAGGCAACGACGCTCCAGCGTGTTGCGGCGAGTGCGTTTGATTTCCGCCATGGTGATCTCCGATCTTAATGTAAGCCCTGCCGGATGATCCCGACAAAAGCGCAATAGCTAACCAGAAATTCTACCGTAATCCGCGTTAAGATACAAAGGCTAGAGTGAGCATCCCTGGCAACACCTTGCTGGCATATACCGCTCTGACTGGCGCATGGGGCCTGTTTGACAGGCCTTTTCGCTGCCGCTTTCCCACCCAGCCCTCTCCAGAAAGCCGACCTTGCCATGAGCTCAGAAATTCGCATTTTTGGCGCCCGCCAGAACACTCTGAAAAACCTGAATGTACGTATCAAAACAGGCGAGTTACTGGTTATTACCGGCGTTTCCGGCTCGGGCAAAAGCTCGCTGGCCTTTGACACCCTGTATGCAGAAGGTCAACGGCGCTATGTGGAAACCTTCTCTCCCTATGCACGCCAGTTCCTGGATCGCATGGACAAGCCCCAGGTTGATCGCATTGAAGGCATCTTGCCCGCCATTGCCATTGATCAGGTGAACCCGGTGCGCAACTCGCGCAGTACCGTGGGCACCATGACGGAGCTGAACGATTACATCAAGCTGCTGTACGCCCGTCTGGGCGAGCTGTATTGCCGCCAGTGCGCCCAACCTGTGCGCCGCGACAATGCCGACAGCATCGCCAAACAGATTCGCCAGTTGGCGGTGGACCACGACGACCCGCGTTTGGTTCTGACCTTTGCCGTCAAGGTCCCGGCCAACTTCACGCAGCAAGAAATTGAAACCTTGCTGCATCAGCAGGGCTACACCCGCCTGCACCACGAAGAAACACAATCCATCACGCCCAGCAGCAGCACGAAAAAGGGCAAAAGCAGCAAAGCCGCTCCTACAGAACAAAAGCTTCTTTATGTGATTCAGGACCGCTTCCGTGCCAGCACGGTCGAGCCGGAACGTTTCATGGAAGCTATCGAAGCGGCCTTGCGCCACGGCCAGGGCAAGTTGACGGTGTATGCCTCGGCCAGTGCCGATGGCCCGGAAACCGCCTGGCGTTTCAGCCAGGGCCTGCACTGTGCCCCGTGCGATATTGAATACAGCACGCCGGTTGCCAGCACCTTCTCCTTCAACTCGCCCCTGGGTGCGTGTGAGTCCTGCCGTGGCTTTGGCCGCGTGATGGGCATTGATTACGGTCTGGTCGTTCCCGACCCCAGCAAAAGCCTGCTTGAAGGTGCGATCCGCCCTTGGCAGACAGCCAGCTACAAAGAATGTCAGGTCGAGATGGAGCGCTACGCTCCGGCGGCCGGTGTACGTCTGAGCGTGCCCTGGAAGGACTTGAGCCAGGAAGAGCGCGACTGGGTGATTAATGGCACCCCGGACTGGAAGGGTGGCAATCAAGCCTGGAAAACCCAGTGGTACGGCGCCCAGCGTTTCTTTGACTGGCTGGAATCACGCGCCTACAAAATGCATGTGCGTGTGTTGCTGTCCAAATACCGCAGCTACAACACCTGCCCGGCCTGTGCCGGCTCTCGCCTGAAACCCGAAGCCAGCTTGTGGCGTGTGGGCGATCAGGCCGCCCCCGCCGATTCCCGCTACCCACGTTTCATGCCCGTGCATTCCAACTGGCTGCGCGAGCAACTGGATGCCATGCCCGGCCTGAGCGTCCCGGACCTGATGCGCCTGCCTATCGAGCACGTGCGCACATTTTTCCGTGGCCTGCACTTTGGCGACGCACGCGATGCGGCTATCGATCTGCTCCTGAAAGAAACGCTATCCCGTCTGGATTATCTGTGCGATGTGGGCTTGTCCTATTTGTCCCTGGACCGCCAAAGCCGCACCCTGTCTGGCGGTGAAGTACAGCGTATCAACCTGACCACGGCGCTGGGCACCTCGCTGGTGAACACCTTGTTCGTGCTGGATGAGCCTTCGATTGGTCTGCACCCGCGCGACATGCACCGCATTATTGAAGTGATGCACCGTCTGCGCGGCAATGGCAACACCTTGGTGGTGGTTGAGCATGACCCACAAGTGATGGTGGCTGCCGACCGTATTCTGGACATGGGCCCCGGCCCTGGCGAGCGTGGTGGCCAGATTCTGTTTGATGGTTCGCCCCAAGCCTTGCGCGGCGCGCAAACGCTGACTGGCCGCTACCTGAGTGGCGAGCTGAGCATCGAATCTCCCCGCCCTATGCCGGTGGCCGAGAACACGCCCCGCCTGCTGCTGGAAGACGTCAGCGCGCACAATCTGCGCCATATCTCCGTGTCCATTCCGCTAGGCCGTCTAGTCTGCGTGACGGGCGTATCCGGCTCGGGCAAATCCACGCTGATTCAGGACGTGCTCTACCCGGCCATCCTGAAACAACAAGGCAAACCGACCGAAGCCCCAGGCCCTTACGGCGCCTTGCTGGGTGCCGAGCAAATTGCCGAAGTGGTGATGGTGGACCAGACGCCAATCGGCAAGACGGCCCGCTCCAACCCGGCCAGCTATGTCGGTGCCTTTGACCCTATCCGCAAGCTGTTCGCCCAGGCTCCGCTGTCCAAAGAACGCAGCTACACGCCCGGCACCTTCAGCTTCAATAGTGGTGATGGCCGCTGCCCGACGTGTGGTGGCACGGGCTTTGAACATATCGAAATGCAGTTCCTGTCCGATGTGTACCTGCGCTGCCCGGATTGCGATGGCAAACGCTTCCGCCCCGAGGTGCTGGAAGTGCGTATCGAACACTTTGGTCGCAGCGCCTCGATTGACGAGGTACTGGACATGACCGTGCATCAGGCCATGGAATTCTTTGAAGGCCTGCGCGATGTGCAAACCGGCCTGGCGCCGCTGGCCGATGTGGGTCTGGATTACCTGAAACTGGGCCAGCCTGTGCCCACGCTATCGGGCGGTGAGGCACAACGTCTGAAGTTGGCGGCTTATCTGGCCCAGGCTTCGCGCACTCGTTTGAGTCAAGTGAAGGTCGCCAAGAAAGGCAATCTGTTCCTGTTCGACGAGCCCACCACCGGCCTGCACTTTGACGATATTGCCCGCCTGATGCGCGCCTTCCGCAAGCTGTTGGCTGCCGGCCACAGCCTGCTGATTATTGAGCACAACCTGGATCTGATCCGCGCGGCCGACTGGATTATTGATCTGGGCCCAGAAGGTGGCGAACATGGTGGTCAATTGTTAGGTGCGGGAACACCGGCGGACATCATGGCCCTGGAGCACTCGCACACCGGCCATGCCCTGAAAGAGTACGAGCAAGCCACCATAGGTTCAGGCTCGGCTCTGTTCCAGGAACCTGCGGTGGACTACAAGGCCAGCTCGGGCGGCAGCAACGATGGCCAGATCGCCATCCTGAATGCGCGCGAACACAACCTGAAAAACATCTCGGTACACATCCCGCACAACACCTTCACAGTGGTGACAGGGGTATCAGGCTCAGGCAAATCCACCCTGGCCTTCGACATTCTGTTTAACGAAGGCCAGCGCCGCTATCTGGAATCCCTGAATGCTTATGCCCGTGCCATTGTGCAGCCAGCCGGTCAGCCCGATGTGGACGCGATTTACGGCATTCCGCCCACTGTTGCCATTGAGCAGCGCACCAGCCGGGGGGGACGCAAGTCCACCGTGGCGACCATGACGGAAATTCACCACTTTCTGCGCTTGCTGTACGTGAAGCTGGCCACCCAATACTGCCCGGACTGCCGCGTGCCCGTGGCCCCACAGACCGCCGAGCAAATCGCCGCGCAACTGCTGCGCGATCACAAGGGTGAGCATATTGGTTTGCTGGCTCCCTTGGTCACGGCCCGCAAGGGGTACTACACCGACCTGGCCAAATGGGCGCAGGGCAAGGGCTATACACATTTGCGCGTGGATGGCGAGTTCATCCCCGTCAACCCTTGGCCCCGTCTGGACCGTTACAGCGAACACACGCTGGAACTGCCAGTAGCCGATCTGATCATTGACCCTCGCCACGAACTGCAACTGCGCCAAGCCATACGCGAAGCGCTGGAACTGGGTCACGGCTCCTTTAGTGTGCTGGCTCCATTGACGCCATCAGGTTCCATGTCGCTGGAGCAACGCCGACAAGGTCAACCGCTGTCCAATGCCAGCCAGCAACATTTCTCCGTCAAACGGGCCTGCCCCTGCTGCGGCACCAGCTTCCCCGAGCCGGACCCGCGCATGTTCTCCTACAACTCCAAGCACGGCTGGTGCAAGGACTGCTTTGGTACGGGTTTGAAGCTGACTGGCTTCGACCAGGAACAAACGGGCGAGGAAAACAACTGGAACAACGGCTACGATGGCGAAACGGTGGAATGCCCAAGTTGCCATGGTCAACGCTTGAACCCGGTCTCGCTGGCGTTTGAATGGCGCGACCAGTCCATTGCCAAGCTGGCCGGTCTGCCCGTGGACGAGGCACAGACTTTTTTTGGCAACCTGAACATGAGTGGCCGCGAAGCCGATATTGCGCGCGACATTCTGAACGAGATACGTAGCCGTCTGGACTTCATGCATGAAGTGGGCCTGGGTTATCTGGCGCTGGATCGTGCCGCCCCCACCTTATCGGGTGGTGAGGCCCAGCGCATCCGTCTGGCCGCCCAATTAGGCTCGAACCTGCAGGGCGTGTGCTATGTGCTGGACGAGCCCACCATTGGCTTACACCCCCGCGACAACCAGATTCTGCTCAACGCCATGGCGCGTCTGGAAGGCAATGGCAACACGCTCGTGGTCGTTGAACACGACGAAGACACCATACGCCGTGCTCAGCACATTATTGATATGGGCCCCGGTGCCGGCAAACGAGGGGGTGAAGTCATCGCCCAGGGCACACTGGCAGAAATCGAGGCCAACCCCAATTCACTGACTGGCCGCTATCTGCGCGAACCACTCAAACACCCCATGCAGGCACGCCGCCCTGTTCAGGCCGATGTGCCCATGCTAACGGTACACGATGCCAGCCTGCATAACCTGAACAAGGTAAAGGCCGGTATTCCACTAGGCAAGCTCAGTCTGGTAACGGGCGTGTCGGGCTCCGGCAAATCCACCTTTGCCCGTGATGTACTGCTGGATAATTTGCAGCGCGTTGTCGGCAGCAAAGAAAAGCCTGTGTGGCAGGGTTGCGCCAGCATCAGCGGCTGGGAAAGCCTGGACCGCGTGCTGGAAGTGGATCAGACCCCGATTGGCAAAACCCCCCGCTCCTGCCCGGCCACCTACATCGGCTTCTGGGACGAGGTGCGCAAACTGTTTGCCAACACCAACGATGCCCGCCTGCGGGGCTGGAGCGCCTCACGCTTTTCCTTCAATACCGGCGATGGTCGCTGCCCTTTGTGCGAAGGCCAAGGCATGCGCACCCTGGAAATGAGCTTCCTGCCGGACGTAAAGGTGCCTTGTGACGCCTGCCACGGCCAGCGCTTCAATCCGGAAACACTGGCGGTGACCTGGCGCGATGTCTCCGCCGGCCAGCTTTTGCAAATGGATGTGGACGAAGCTGTTGAATACTTTGCCGCACATCCTAAAATATTGCGCCCGCTGCAATTGATGCAAAGTGTGGGCCTGGGTTATCTGACCCTGGGCCAACCATCCCCCACCCTGTCCGGTGGCGAAGCGCAGCGCGTCAAGCTGGTCAGCGAACTGGTCAAGGCCCGCCTGGACGAGGGCCTGACCCGTACGGGCCGCGCCTACAAGGCGCCGCATACGCTATATGTACTGGACGAACCCAGCGTGGGCCTGTCCATGGCAGATGTGGAAAAGCTGATTGTGGTGCTGCACCGACTGGTCGATGCCGGTCACACGGTGCTGGTCATTGAACATAATCTGGATTTGATTGCCGAAGCAGACTGGATTGTCGATCTGGGCCCCGAAGGCGGCTCGGGCGGCGGCAGGCTGGTGGTGCAAGGCACACCAGATCAAGTGCAAGCCAACCCTGCCTCGCATACCGGCATGGCCTTGGCAGAATTTTTAAAGGAACACGGCGCATGTATGGCCGATTTGAAGACAGACTAAAAGGCTATGCGCTGGAAATGCAGGGCTACCTGGGCCATATCCAGGCCCGTCGCCCTGAAGACTTAAGTACTGCTTTTGAGAACATCGAACAAGCTCGACAGGCGGGCCACTGGGTGGCCCTGGCACTGGACTACGAACTGGCCGAACTGTTCGAACCCCGTCTACCCGCTCGTGATACTGCGCCACATGCGCTTCTGAACGCACTGGTATTTGAACAGGCACAGGAAGTGGCGTTATGGGATAGCCAGGCCACGCCCGAGCTGACGGTCAAACTGCCAATCAGCCAGCAAGACTATCGGGATGCGCTGGCCCAGGTTCAGCAGGGTTTGCAGGCTGGGGATTTTTACCAGATCAACTACACCATGCCCTTGAGCATTCAATCAGGCATGGCGCCGCGTGATCTCTATATCGCACTGGCCAGCCGCCACCCGGTGGCCTACGGTGCTTATCTGGATCTGGGTGATCGCCATATCCTGTCGCTGTCACCCGAGCTGTTTCTGGAAAAACGCGGGAACACCGTGCGGACCCGCCCCATGAAAGGCACACGCCCGCGCGATACCGACCCTGTTCAAGATCAGAAAAACGCCCAGGAGCTGCAAAGCAGCCTGAAAGACCGGGCTGAAAACCTGATGATTGTGGATTTGCTACGTAACGATCTGGGCCAAGTGGCCCGCACCGGCACCGTGCAAACCACCAGCCTGTTCGATGTAGAGCAATATGCCTCGGTCTGGACCATGACTTCCAGCATTCAGGCCGAAGTCGAGCCGGATTGCACGCTGGAAGCCTTGCTACGCGCCCTGTTCCCCTGTGGTTCGATTACCGGCGCCCCAAAGCTGGCCGCCATGCAATGCATACGTCAGCTGGAGACGCAGCGACGCGGTATTTACTGTGGCTCGGTAGGCTACCTGAACCCTAACGGCGACCTGTCCCTGAATGTCAGCATCCGCAGTCTGGAGCTGGACAATCACGGCCAAGGAAGGTTTGGCGTGGGTGGTGGCATCGTTCTGGACTCGGACCCAGACCAGGAGTGGTTGGAGTGCTTGTGGAAAGCACGTGTATTGCAGGCCCCTGTAACACTGACTTAAAGGCAGCATCATGAGCCAAAGCAAACCTGAATTGATAGAAACCTTGCGGGTAGACGCAGACGGCCAGATCCCCCTGTTGGAACTGCATCTGGAACGCGTGGCGCGCAGTTGCGCGGAATTGGGCTACGACTGGGACGCACAAACCTGGCTGCAAGCCATGCATACGGCGCTGGGCCAGGCTCCCGTCAATACTCCCTTGCGGCTACGCATTCTGTGGAACGCAAAAGCCAGTGCGCAGGCCGAGGCGCAGGCCTTGCCCGCTCTGGAAGGGCCCTTGCAACTATGCCTATCCAAGACCCCTTTGCCGGCCCAGGACCCACTGCTCTCGCACAAAACCACGCATCGCCCCTGGTATCAGGACGCCGCTGCCCTGCTGGAAAAGCATCCCCAACTTTTTGATGTAATTTTTCTGGATACGCAAAACCGGGTTTGCGAAGGCAGCCGCAGCAATATCTATATCCAGGATGAGCAGGGCCACTGGTGGACGCCACCCGCACAAGGCTGGCTCCTGCCTGGTGTGCAACGACAGGCGCTCCTAAATAGCGGTCTGGCGCGTGAAACGGAGCTTTTTCTGGATGACTTGCTGCATGCACGGGCGATTCGTATTTCGAACGCCCTGCGCGGCTGGCAGAACGCCTTACTGGTTCAGAATCCGGTTTAAGGCGTAGTCGGCGGCCTGCATCCCCATGCTGGCCGTAATCGTCACTCCGGAGCCATAGCCTGCACAGGCCAAACCTTGCAGGGCACCGTCTTCAGCCTGGGTCCAGTTTTGCGGCAAACGGGTTTCCTGCTCGAACCACAAGCAATCCACTCCCATGCGGGGTACACGCTTCAAGGCACGGCCCTGGGCATCGCTGCCACGCGCAAAGCCATGCTGCTTGCGCAGGATCTGCCGCAGTTTGCCTAACAGGGCATCGTGGCGTGCCACCGACAAATCTCCCCGGCGCAAGGTTAAAGGGTCGGTTTTTCCACCCGCCCCGCCACAACTCAACAAGGGCACCTTGCACCGCTTGGCCTGCAAGATCAAGGCGATCTTGGCGCTGGCCTGGTCGGTGCAATCCAGAAACACGTCAGGGCGCTGTTCCATCAGGCTGGCCGCATTGTCCTCGGTGACAAAATCCTCGATCAATTGCAGTTGACAGTGTGGATTGATCTGCGCAATGCGCTGGGCCATGGCTTCAATCTTGGCCATCCCCAAAGTGCTGTCCAGGGCAGGCAATTGGCGGTTGATGTTGGACTCGGCAATATTATCCAGATCAATCAAGGTGATTCGGCCCACGGCAGAACGGGCCAAAGCCTCCACTGCCCAGGTCCCTACGCCCCCTATACCCGCCACCATCACATGGGCGGCAGCCAGACGCTCACGCGCGCCGGCTCCATACAAACGATCCAAACCACCGAAGCGGCGTTCGGCATCCATGTTGTGCTGCTCTGTCATGCAATCTGTCCATCACCGGCCCATGCGGCCAAACCCGTTCATTCTACGTCTAATTGCGCCTGCCCAGCCCCGGAAACAGGCCTTATGCCCTGGTGGCTTGACGGCGCTCTGCCAAATAGCAACACTCATATAAGCAAATTAGTATTTTTCCTTAGTTATCAGCGGCAAAGCCCGCTACAGTGGACTGTGCTTGCTCTACAATTGCCATAGGTTTCAAGCATCTGTGATTTTGGCTTACCACTTCTTTACGCCGTGAACATCGATTCTATTTCCGCCTCGCCTTCCGCCGTACCCACACCGTGCAGCTTTCGTGTCCTGACTGACGAAGAGCGCAACGCCTCTTTGCGTCAATCCCTGGAAGAGGCGCAATGGTGTGAAAAACAAGACCTGTGGGTCTACGGCTACGGCTCCCTGATCTGGCGTCCCGATTTTGAATTTGCCGAGCAGCGCCAAGCCTTGCTGCGCGGCTACCACCGGGCGCTGTGCTTGTGGTCACGAATCAACCGTGGAACGCCCGAGCAGCCCGGTCTGGTCTTTGGGCTGGATGTCGGTGGTTCTTGCCGTGGCATGGCCTTCCGTATTCCTGCCGAAAGCGTACCCAAAGTATTCGATGCCCTTTGGCTGCGCGAGATGCCCAGCGGGGCTTATATCCCCCGCTGGTTGCGCTGCCGCACCAGCCAAGGCGACATTCGCGCCCTGGTCTTTACCATGAACCGCAAGACCGATGCTTACGTACCCCGTATGCCGGACGAACAGTTGCGACAGGTGGTGTATTCGGCCCAGGGAACCAACGGCCCTTGCATCGAATACGTCATGGAAACCGCCTCGGCGCTGCAACGCTCTAAAATTCTGGATAAACGCCTGCAATCAGTGGTTCAATTACTACAAAGCCAGACTGCACTGCTTAATCCTCAACAAGCCTAAGAGCGCCCCATGTCCCTTGCCGATTTGCGTAACGAATACGAACGCTTTTCCCTGAGCGAAAACGAACTGTGTGCCGACCCTCGCCAGCAATTCCAACGCTGGCTGGATCAGGCCATTGAACTGAAGGAAGTCGAACCCACGGCGATGACGCTGGCCACGGTGAACCCAGAAGGTCGCCCATCGGCGCGCGTTGTCCTGCTCAAGGCTTACGATGAACAAGGCTTGGTGTTCTTTACGAACTACCTGTCTCGCAAGGGAACGGACCTGGACCACAACCCTTGGGCCAGCCTGTCCTTTTTCTGGTCTTCCATGCAGCGACAGGTGCGCTTTGAAGGCCGCATCAGCCGCATCAGCGCGGCCGAATCCGACGAATACTTTCACAGTCGTCCTCTGGGCTCGCGCATTGGTGCCTGGGCCTCACCACAAAGCCAACCCATCAGCCGCGCAGAGCTGGATGCCCGTGCCAAGCAGTACACTGAAAGCTTAGGTGAACATCCCGCCCGCCCTGAACACTGGGGTGGCTTCCGACTGACTCCAGACCATGTCGAATTCTGGCAAGGCCGTGCTTCGCGCCTGCACGACAGGCTGGTGTTCGACCGCAAGGACCCATCTGATTGGCAGGTGAGCCGACTGGCTCCTTAACACGTTCCCTTGGGGACGCCTGCCCTCAGACTCGATGCAATGACTGTTTTTTCTTCTACTTTCGATAGCGACTTCTTTCGTTCGGCACTGGGCCGTTTCGCCACAGGCGTGACGGTCGTGACCGGCGCCAATAAAGACCATCCGGATCAGGCCATTGGCCTGACCGTCAGCTCCTTTAACTCTGTGTCTCTGGACCCGCCTCTGGTGCTGTGGTCGCTGGCCAAACGCTCCCAGTCCCTGCCGCATTTTGTGGATGGTAAGGGCTATGTGATTCACGTTTTAGGAGCCAGTCAGCTATCGCTGGCCAAACGCTTTGCCTGGGGCAGCCAGGCCGAGCGCTTTCACGATCACCCCACTAAACGCTCCCCGCACGGCTTACTCATGCTGGACGACGAGCGTTGCAGCGCCTGGTTTGAGTGCAAGCCTTATGCCGTTCATGAGGCCGGCGACCACCTGATCTTTATCGGTGAAGTCACCCATTGCGAACGCAGCGCTCACCAGCCCCTGATCTACCACGCGGGCGACTTTGACCTGACCCCTTCCCTGGCGTGACAGGGTGTTGCAAGGCCCCCCTGACGAGGGCTGCATGGCAGGAGTACACTACGCCTTTTGCTCTTACACGCCAATAAGGTCCTGATCATGGCAAACGACGTTGATTGCATAGTGCTGGGAGCAGGGGTAGTAGGGTTAGCCTGTGCCCGACAAATGGCCCAACAAGGCATGGAAGTTCTGCTGATCGAGCAAACCGCCAGCATTGGCAATGGCGTCAGCTCGCGCAACTCAGAGGTCATACACGCGGGCATTTACTACACTCCCGGCAGCCTGAAGGCCCGCTTGTGTGTAGAAGGCAAAGCCCAACTGTACGACTACTGCCAGAAACACCATATAGACCACGCCCGTTGCGGCAAACTCATTGTGGCGACCACGCCCGAACAACAAGCCGATCTGCTGAAGCTGCAGGCGCAAGCGCGTACCTGTGGAGTGGACGATTTGCAGTGGCTGGATGCGGCCCAAGCCCAGGCTCTGGAGCCGGCCTTGAATTGCAGCGCTGCCCTGCTTTCCCCTTCTACCGGCATTGTGGACACCCATGCCTTGATGCTGGCTTTGCAAGGCGATGCAGAGAATAACGGTGCTCAGTTGGTTTTCAATACGCCCTTTGTCAGTGCTCGTGTCCTGCCCGGACAAGGCTTTGAAGTACACGTCGGTGGCGCAGAGCCGTTCAGCCTGACAAGCACCTGCCTGATCAATGCGGCCGGTCTGGGCGCTGTCGCCGCTGCACGCCAGATCGAAGGGCTGGATGCCAGCCATATCCCGAACGCCTATCTGTGCAAAGGCAGCTATTTCTCGTTGGCGGGTCGCTCCCCCTTCAAGCACCTGATTTACCCCATGCCCAATAAAGCCGGACTGGGTGTGCATCTGACGCTGGATCTGGCCGGTCAGGCCCGCTTTGGCCCGGACACCGAATGGGTGCAGGATGAGAACTACGATATGGACCCGCAACGAGGCCACTCTTTTTACGCCGCCGTGCGCGAGTACTGGCCCGCTTTACCCGATAACAGCCTAAACCCCGCCTATAGCGGCATCCGGCCTAAAATTGTGCCCGCCGGCCATGCGGCTGCCGACTTTGTCTTTTCCGGGCCTGCCACCCACGGCATCCCCGGACTGCTGAATCTGTTCGGCATCGAATCCCCTGGCCTGACCGCGTGTTTAGCGATTGCACGTCACGGCCAGGAAACCCTGGCCCAGGCAGCTTAAAAACTTTTCTGAAATCTTTACAATACTGTTGATGAACGATTACATCTTGACCCTATCCTGCCCGGATCGTACCGGCATTGTCCACAACGTTTCGGGCTGGCTGCTTGAGCAGAACGGCAACATTGTTGAGGCACAGCAGTTTGGCGACGCCGCCACCAACCGCTTTTTCCTGCGCATCCAGTTTTCCCTGCCTGAAAAGCAGGATGTGAACGCATTGCAAACCAGCTTCGCGCCCATTGCCGAAAAATTCAGCATGGATGCCAATATTTATGACGCCCAGCGCAAAGCCCGCCTGCTGATTCTGGTCAGCCGCCAGGGCCACTGCCTGAACGATCTGCTGTTTCGCGCCCATAGCGGCCAATTGCCGGTTGAAATTGCGGCCGTGGCTTCCAACCACACCGACCACGCTGGCCTGGCTTCCTCCTACGGCATTCCTTTCCATCACCTGCCTGTGACACCGGAAACCCGTCCCCAGCAAGAGCAACAGATCATCGACCTGGCTCGTGACCTGAAGATTGATCTGGTTGTGCTGGCCCGCTACATGCAGATTCTGTCCACCAATCTGTGTCAGTCCCTGTCTGGCCGCGCCATCAATATCCACCACAGCTTCCTGCCCAGCTTCAAGGGCGCGCGTCCCTACCACCAGGCCCATGCTCGCGGTGTGAAGATTATTGGCGCTACTGCTCACTACGTGACGGCGGATCTGGACGAAGGCCCGATCATCGAACAGGACGTGGAACACGTCACCCATGCTGTCAGCCCAGCTGAGCTGACCCAGATCGGTAGCGATGTGGAGTCTCTGGTTCTGGCCCGTGCCGTGCGCGCCCACGTTGAGCACCGTATCTTGCTGAACGATCAGCGCACCGTGGTATTTCGCTAAGCGACACGATCAGGTCTGTCTCAAGACTTAAAAAAAAGCCCTCAATGCTGTGGATATAGATCCACGCATTGAGGGCTTTTTACTGGTCACCCATTTTTTCAAAAGCCAGACGACTTGAGCCTGCTAGCTACTTGGCAATTAGTTCTACCAGCCTCTGGCAACGATCGACTGCTGTCTCTGCCAATCTCTGACGAGTATCTGCTTCACATCGCCAACAGCCTCTCCCGAATACTGACTGCTTCCCCAAGTCCGCCATGCGCTTGCAACATGTCTCGTAGGCAAGACCATGTTTACCTGGGGTACACGGCTACAAGCTCTGCTTACTGCCCTAGCGCCAAGCCTTCCCGCCGAGGATCTACCCCCGCCTCCAGTCCTTTCTGGGTCCAGCGAATCACATGCGTACCGCTGGGAAAAGGCTGCTCTCGTACTTCATGACCCATCGCTCTCAAAGCTTGGGCCTGCGTGGTCACCGCCGTTCCCGCTTCCAGCTCGGTCGCCCAGTTGCGGCTGCCGTAATGCGGCAGGCTGACTGCCCGTTGAGCGTCCAGATCCCACATCAACATGCCGGTCAGGGCCTGAGCCACGTAAGGAATGATGGCACTGCCACCCGGTGAACCCAGGGCAATGACTGGACGCCCTTGTTGCAACACCATCATCGGGGCCATGGAACTGCGTGGACGCTTACCTGGCTCCACCCGATTCACAGACAGGCGTCCCATCTCGTCCTTGGGACTCAAGGCAAAGTCCGTTAACTGATTGTTCAACAAAAAACCACGCACCATGATTTTGCTGCCAAAAGCAGACTCTATTGACGTGGTCATGGATACCACCTGCCCCTGAGCATCCGCTACGGATAAATGCGTGGTGGACGGCAGCTCGGGCGTGTTGTCACTGGCGGCTTGTGAGTCAGCCAACGGCTTGCCCGGTTGAGCATGCCCCATGGAACGGTCTGGCTGGATCAAGGCAGCGCGTGATTTCAGATACGCTGGAGCCAGCAAAGCCTGCTGGGGCACAGACACAAATGCCGGATCCGCCACCCAGGCATCCCGATCCGCAAAAGCCAAACGCCCTGCTTCAGAAAAATAATGAATCGCTTCCACAGATTGCGGTTCTGCGTCAGCAATGGGGGTGTGCTGCAAGATGCCCAGCATCTGCATCACACTGATAGCCCCCGAGCTGGGTGGTGCCATGCCACAGAGCGCCAACTGCTGCCAGTCCATACAGAGGGGTTCACGTCGCAGCGCACGGTACTGCTTCAAGTCGGACTCTGCCAAGTCACCCGCAATCGGGTCGGCGGCAACGGCAGCCACCATATCCTGGGCAAGCTCACCTTGATAGAAAGCCTGTGCGCCCTGTCTGGCCAAAAGGCGCAGCACCTGGGCGTATTCCTTGTTCTGTAAACGATGGCCGACGGGCCAAGGCCTGCCCTGTTCGTCCAGAAAATAGGCGCGTGTAGCGGCCTTGTCTGCCAGCTCAGGATTATCGGCAATCAAGGTATTCAAACGGGGGCTGACCTCAAAGCCGACCTCGGCCAGCTCAATCGCCGGATCAAACAAATTCGCCCACGGCAGCACGCCACCATCTTTATGCATCAACTCCAGGGCACGCAGCAAACCCGGTACGCCTACCGAACGACCACTATTGACCGCCTGTTTGAAGGACATGGTTTGGCCGTCCAGCTCGAAGCGATCCAGACTGCTGGCTGCAGGCACGGTTTCCCGTCCGTCATAGCTCATCAAGCCGGTCTTGGGCTGAAACATCAGTAAAAAGCCGCCGCCGCCAATACCGGAGGACTGTGGCTCGACCAGCCCCAGCACCAACTGGGCCGCAATGGCCGCATCCACCGCACTGCCGCCCTGGTCCAGAATGCGCAAACCGGCCTGAGTGGCCAACGGATTGGCCGTCACCACCATACTTTTTTGTGTGACGAGCTTGTCACGTTGCACGGCCCTGCTGGCGGTCTCCGGATTCAAATGCTGGCTGGCCGCTTCCCGAGCATGCGCAGGCAGCACCAAGGCTAGGGTCAAAGCCGCCGACAGCAACGCCGGTTTCCAGTGCAATCTCATGTATTCTCCTTTTCGTGCTCAAGCAGCCATTGTTCCAGCAAACGCACCGCCTCGCTGGGTTCATTGGCCGTGGGGTAACTAAAAAAGTAAGCCTCGCTCACTGGCATGGCATGGTCCAGCGGCATAATCAGCTCGCCCTGCTCCAGCGCCTGCTGCACCAAAAAGCGCGGCATCAAAGCCACTCCCATATCGGCATGCAAGGCCGCCATCACCAGGCTGAACAGCTCATAACGCGGGCCGGAGCTGAGGCGCAGATCCGGCTCCAGCCCGGCAGACCGATACCAGTCCGACCAGCTATCGGGGCGTGTAGACATATGCAAGTGAATCAGCTTTTGCCAGTGGCCACTGGCAGCCAGCGTGGGCGAGCACACCGGCACCAGCTCGCCTTCGTCAAACAGCTTGATACCCTCGGTTTGGGGCCATAACTGCCGTCCATGATAAATGGCGGCATCAAAGGGATGGTCGCCAAACTGAAACGGAGTGGTACGCACAGACAGACTGACCGTAATGTCAGGATATTGCCGGGAGAAACGGGCCAGACGCGGCATCAACCACACCGTGGACAAGGTAGGCAGCACCGCCAGATGAATGCTGCGGCCCACGCCAGCACGCGCAATCAGGCTGAAGGTGTCTTTGCCGATTTGCTCCAGATGGTGACGGATACGGGCGGCATAATCGCGCCCCGCCGGGGTCAGCACCAGACGCCGCCGCACCCGTGTCAGCAAAGTCACACCCAGACGCTGCTCCAAGCCGCTTACCTGCCGGTACACCGCACTATGCGTCAAGGACAATTCCTCGGCCGCACGGGAAAAGGTCCCCAGGCGGGCCGTCGCCTCAAAGGCCTGTAATGCGCCCAGACTGGGCACGCCTTGTCTCATTAGACACTCTCCTGATTGTGAAACCTCTTCCCTGCCCACCCGTCGCTAGGCGGGATCGTTACGCCAGCACACGACATTGTGCAATTTTATCAATTGATTTGTGCGCTTTATGCACATTATGCTGAGACCTTACATGGATATCGCTTGTGCGCAGCCGCCTGACCATGCGCCACCTCTAACGCTATTGCCCACCGTTGCCAGTGCCAGCGATACTCACATGGCTCTTTTCTATTTCCCAGACCGATGGCGCCCATGTTGGCCCCACTTAACTGACCGTCTTTGATCTTCCCGGAGTACCTCTATGTCTGCCAATCCCTCTTTTCATTGGGACGACCCTCTGCTACTGAATCAGCAGTTGAGCGATGAAGAACGTATGGTGCGCGATGCCGCCCATGCCTATGCGCAGGAAAAGCTGTTGCCGCGCGTGCTGCAAGCCTTTCGTCACGAGCAGACCGACCCCGCCATCTTTGCCGAAATGGGCGCGCTGGGCCTGTTGGGAGCCACCATTCCTGAAGCCTACGGGGGTGCCGGTCTGAACTACGTCAGCTACGGTTTGATCGCCCGCGAAGTGGAGCGTGTGGATTCGGGCTACCGCTCCATGATGAGCGTACAGTCCTCTTTGGTGATGGTGCCGATTTTTGAATTTGGCAGCGAAGAGCAGAAACAGAAGTACCTGCCCAAGCTGGCCAGCGGGCAATGGATTGGTTGCTTTGGCCTGACTGAACCCAATCACGGTTCGGACCCCGGCGCCATGGAAAGCCGCGCTGTCAAAGTAGACGGCGGCTATCGCCTGAGCGGCAATAAAACCTGGATTACCAACTCCCCCATTGCCGATGTGCTGGTGGTTTGGGCCAAAGTCGTGGGTGGTGAAGACGACGGCAAGATCCGTGGCTTCATTCTGGAAAAAGGCATGAAAGGCCTGTCCACCCCGGCCATTCACGGCAAAGTAGGCTTGCGCGCTTCCCTGACCGGCGAGATTGTCATGGCCGATGTGGACATTGCAGACAGCCAAATGCTGCCGCATGTCTCGGGTTTGCGTGGTCCCTTCACCTGCCTGAACTCGGCCCGCTTCGGGATTGCCTGGGGTGCCTTGGGTGCGGCTGAATCCTGCTGGCATACCGCCCGCCAGTACACCCTGGACCGCAAACAGTTTGGTCGCCCCTTGGCCGCCAATCAGCTGATTCAGAAAAAACTGGCCGATATGCAAACCGAGATTACGTTGGCGTTGCAAGGCTGCCTGCGTCTGGGGCGCATGAAAGACGAAGGCACGGCGGCGGTGGAAATTACGTCCATCATGAAACGCAACTCCTGCGGCAAGGCACTGGATATTGCCCGTCTGGCACGCGACATGCTGGGCGGCAACGGCATCTCTGACGAGTTCGGCATTGCCCGCCATCTAGTCAATCTGGAAGTGGTGAATACCTACGAAGGCACCCACGACGTACACGCCCTGATTCTGGGACGTGCGCAAACCGGGATTCAGGCCTTTTTCTAAGCGAAGCTCAATAAGGGCAAAGCAAAAAGCTTTGCCCTCTTTCATTCAGAATCTAATCAAACTTGCCGATTACATGCGGTGGGAGTGCATCGCCAGCTTGCATCCTTTTTACACCAAGCAAGCTCAAGGTAAAAAGTGTCCTCCAGGTAAGCAGTCTGCGAACCGTGTCGCGTGGCGACTATTCTCTTACCACCGAGCCGTTCCCAAGATACCCCCTTCAGAGCGAGTAAGCCCAAAGCGTAGCGCGGAAGTTTTCTCGTGTCGCCAAGCCGTTCCAAAAATAAAAACCGGCCCCTCGAAGAGCAACAGGCCAAATAGATAAGTAGGTAGTCTTTCTTAGTCTTGTAGAACCTTCAACTCAAACATACTGGTGGCTTCCAGCTCCAGCACCCGTTCATCACGCTGGTTAAACACATCCCAATTCCAACGGATGATGCCTAAATCTGACCGGCTGCTGGACACACGCTTCGATATAACGGTGGCCTCCAGACGGATAGAGTCACCTGCCCGTACGGGCAGCACCCAGCGCAAACGTTCCAAACCTGGCGAGCCAAAGGACTCGGAGTCGTGCAAAGCAGAATCCACAGCCATGCGCATGGCTTTGCCACAAGTGAGCCAGCCGCTGGCAATCAAGCCGCCCCAATGGCCTTCTTCGGCTTGCTTATCGTCAATATGAAAGGACTGCGGATCGTATTTCTGGGCGAAATCGAGCATCTCTTCGCGAGTCACAGGTACAAGTGGGTGCTTGATGACCATACCCACTTCAAATTCAGCAAATTTCATGTTGTGGTGCAATGAAAAAGAGCCCCCACGCTGCACCTTCGGCTTGCTGCCCCCCCAAGGGGGAGCTTTTGCCTTGGGGCGGCCCGGCGGCAAAAAAGACCGAGAGCGCCACTCTACCATCTCTGTCAAAATTTGCAGCACCTGCCCCTAAAGCGCCACAAACCGCAGCAAACTGTCCACATCGGGTATCGGGAAAAGCAAGCCTGTGCGTCCTATACCAATCTATGGCATAAAGAGAGTTTCCTAATTACTTGAACGCCCAATTTGTTTGGGGTTTATGCACATCAACCGCTATGACAACACTAGCTTCATCTTTGCAATTTGCAAGCCTGACTCAAGGCACGCAAGCCATTGAACTGGAATATCAACGCCTTTTCCCCGAGCGGGTCGCGGCCCCTTTGCTGGTGTTTCTGCATGAGGGTCTGGGTTCGATTGCCATGTGGAAAGACTGGCCAGCACAGTTGTGCGAACAAACCGGTTGTAGCGGTCTGATGTACTCACGTTACGGATATGGCCGCAGTACCCCGCGCCCCGACAATAGCCCCAAAGAGCCCGACTATCTGCACGAACAGGCACTGGACGTACTGCCGCAATTGCTGGAACAACTGGGCGAGGACGGCCAAAAGCGCCCGATTATGCTGGTCGGCCACAGCGATGGTGGCTCGATTGCCCTGCTGGCAGCCAGCGGCTTTGGCGACAAGCTGCAAGGCATTGTGGTGATGGCCCCGCACCTGTTTGTGGAAGACATTTCCTTGCGCGGCATTCTGGTCGCCCGCGAAGCCTACGAGCAAGGTTTTTTACGCGAGCGACTGGCACGCTATCACGATGATGTGGAGTCCGCCTTCTGGGGCTGGAACGCCACCTGGACGGAACCCCAATTCCGCGACTGGAATATCGAAGAGGACGTCAGCCGCATCACCTGCCCGATTCTGGCCATTCAGGGCGTGGATGATGAATACGGCACGCTGGAGCAAATCCGTCGCATCAAGAAGCTGGTGCCGCACACGGAGCTGCTGGAGCTGGAGCAATGCGGTCACCTGCCCTACCGGGATAAGGAAGCGCAGGTGAACCAGGCGATTGCAGATTTTCTGAAACGGACCGCCCGCTAAGCCGCAAATTCGCTCAGCGTCCTGGGCACGCCAGGCAACAAGCAGCAGGCTTACTCAAAAGCGGCGGCTGCTCGGCCCAGGCGGTCATTGACCGCCTGCCAGTCTGGCGTATCCGGGCAACGCTGCACCCAAATATGCTGATACTGGCCTTGGTCCAGACGACGCAACATGGCGTACAAATCCTGGGCATAAAGCTGCGCATCCGGGCTGCACACATACCAGTCGTGTACATCCGCCGAAAAGGGCGGCAAAGAGGCAAAGGCAACAATGGCCTGCTTGCCCCCTTCGGCCAAAGCAGCCTGCACCGTTGGCGCACTGCCTTCATCAAATAAAGACAAAGGGGTACGCGGCGCATAATGCGCTTTCAAGCTGCCCGACACTTGTGGGGCTTGTTGATCCGGACTGGCGGGTTCGTAGCCGATGACCTCGGCAATCATGGCTGCCGTGATATGGCCGGGCCGCAACAGCACCGCACCCACGCCTTGATGGGTACGCGAGACGTCCACAATGGTGGACTCGATACCCACTTCCGACGGGCCCGCTTCCACGATCAGCAGTTCCTCTGCGCTCATGTCCGCAAATTCATCGCGCACATGCTTGGCGGCCGTAGGCGATACCTGACCAAACTTGTTGGCCGAAGGCGCCGCCACACCGGCCTGACCGCTGGGCTTGAGTTCCGCCATGCGCTTGAGCAAGGCTTGAGCCACCGGATGGGAAGGACAACGAATACCAATGCTGCTTTGTCCGCCACTGACCGTATCCGGAATAGCCGGATTGCGCGGCAAGATCAGCGTCAACGGGCCGGGCCAGAAGGCATCCATCAATTGCTGCGCCACGGGCGGAATATCCGTCACCCAATAGCGCAAATCGGCACCAGGGGCCACATGCACAATCAAGGGATGATTCGCAGGGCGGCCCTTGGCCTTGTAAATCAGTTGCACTGCAGCCGGGTTTTCTGCATCCGCGCCCAGACCGTAGACTGTCTCAGTCGGAAAGGCCACCAGCCCCCCTTGTGCCAGCACACGGGCGGCTTGCTCTATCTGCTGCTCGGAAGGGCTGGAGGGGGTGTCAGTCATAATCAAAAGCAATGTGCAAAGCGGCGGCAGCTCGAGCAGTGCGTTCGCGCACTTGCTGATCCGACTCGCCCACAATATTCACGTGGCCCATCTTGCGGCCAACACGGGCCTCGGCCTTGCCATACAAGTGCAAGGACACACCAGGCACAGCCAGCAAGGCAGCCCAATCCGGCTCACGCATCTGGCCTTGTTCGTCAAACCAGATATCGCCCAGGATATTGAGCATCATGGAAGGACACAAAGCGCGGGTATCGCCCAAAGGCAAAGCGGCCATCACGCGGGCCTGTTGTTCAAACTGACTGGTGACGCAAGCATTCATGGTGTAGTGACCGCTATTGTGCGGACGAGGAGCCACTTCGTTGGCCAGCAAACGGCCGTCTTCCAGAATGAAGAACTCCACACACAACACACCCACATAATCCAGCGTACGGGCAATAGCAGCCGCTGCCTGACGAGCCTGTTCGGACAATGCATCGTCCTGGAACTGGGCACTGATCGTGGACACGGCCAAAATGCCGTCGCGGTGCTCGTTACGGGCACATGGGAAGGTTTTGACCTGATCGTCCAGGCCACGGGCCAGGACCACCGAAATTTCGGATTTCAAAGGTTGCAAGGCTTCCAGCACACAGGCTTGGGAACCGAACTCCTTGAAGGCAGCCAGCGCCTGCTCCCGGTCTGCCACACGCGCCTGCCCCTTGCCGTCATAACCAAAGCGCGCTGTCTTCAGAATGCCAGGGAACAAGGCGCTGTCAGCGGCCTGCAAATCGTCCAGGCTTTCGATGGCGGCATAGGGAGCCACCGGCACACCGGCCTGCGAAATAAAGGCTTTCTCACGAATGCGATCCTGCACAATGCCTACGGCATCGCCGGACGGCGTGACTCGGGTGTGCTGAGCCAGAGTCAGCAAGGACTGCGCCGGGACGTTCTCGAACTCGGTACTGACGGCTTGGCACAGTTCCCCCAGTTGAACCAATGCTTGTGCATCATCGTAGGCCGCACAGATATGCAGATCCGCCACGGCACCGGCCGGGCTATGGGTGTCGGGGTCCAGCACCGCCACTTTATAGCCCAGGCTTTGAGCGCTATGGCAGAACATGCGGCCCAGTTGGCCGCCTCCAATCATGCCCAGCCAGGAGCCAGGGACTAGTAGGACAGCATCAGTCATGGGGGTCATCATCACAAAATAAAATCAGGCAGTGGCAGGCGGAACACGCATCGCGCGGGCGGCCTCGGTCTGGCGGGCACGGTATGCAATCAGTTTTTCAGTCAGGATCGTATCGTTGACGGCCAGATTGGCAATCACGTGCAGCGCGGCATTGGCGGCACCCGCCTCACCGATGGCGAAGGTGGCAACCGGCACGCCCTTGGGCATTTGCACAATCGACAACAGAGAATCTTCACCGCGCAGATAGCGCGAAGGCACGGGTACGCCGAACACGGGCAAGTGCGTCAGGGCCGCCAGCATACCGGGCAAGTGAGCCGCACCGCCTGCACCGGCAATAATGGCTTTCAGGCCACGGGCTGGGGCCTGGGCGCCGTAATCCACCATATCAATCGGCATGCGGTGGGCAGAGACCACGCGGCACTCATAGGACACGCCAAATTCATCCAGAATGGCCACGGCCTGGCTCATGACATCCCAGTCGCTGGAAGAACCCATCACAATACCCACGGTGGGGGTCGCAGGAGTTTGTACGCTCATTAGAGATACGCCCTAAAAGGAAGAAGGCGCCATGCTACCAGGCGCCTTGGTCAATAGAAAAACAGCAGGGTCCATCCAAGGATGGGTTTTCCGGCGAGGCAGACTTTGCTCTGCCCATCGCCCTCCCCCAAAGCCCGGCTCGCTGTAGCAAGTCGTCCACGGACATGGCCGCTTGGCACCCTGCTGAGGACGAGCAGGCAACTCGTTTACGATGAGTGCCTGTCCGGGCTGCAAACCGTTCACGCCGTCAGGCGTTCCAGGGCTTCACGGTATTTGTCAGCCGTACGCTGGGCCACTTCAACAGGCAAGCGCGGTGCGGGCGGCGTCTTGTCCCAGACCTGGGTTTCCAGCCAATCGCGCACAAATTGCTTGTCGTAGGACGGTGGGCTGATACCTTCGGCATAGCTGTCGGCTGGCCAGAAACGCGAGGAATCCGGAGTCAACACTTCGTCCATCAAATGTAGTTGGCCTTGATCATCCAGGCCAAATTCAAATTTGGTATCGGCGATAAGAATGCCACGGCTGGCTGCATAGTCGGCAGCTTCGGTATACAAACGCAGGGTCACGTCACGGATTTGCTCGGCCAGTTCCTGACCGACTTCCTTGACCACGTGAGCAAAATCCACATTCTCGTCGTGCGAGCCCATTTCAGCCTTGGCCGCTGGTGTAAACAACACGTGGGGCAGCTTGGCAGCCTGCTTCAAACCTGCAGGCAAGGTGATGCCGCAAACCGCACCAGTCGCCTGGTAGTCTTTCCAACCCGAACCAATCAGGTAACCACGAGCCACCGCTTCCACCATGATGGGCTTCAAGCGCTTGACCACCATGGAGCGGCCTTCGACTTGAGCACGCTCCTCAGGCGCCACCACATCAACCGGGTTCACGCCCGTCGTGTGATTAGGGATGATGTGTGCCAGCTTGTTCAGCCAGAATTCGGTCATCTGCGTCAAGACAGCGCCCTTGCCGGGAATGGGGTCGTCCAGAATCACGTCGAATGCCGAAATGCGATCACTGGCCACAATCAACAACTTATCCTCACCCACCGCATACATGTCCCGAACTTTGCCGCGCGCGAGTAGCGGCAAGGAGCTCAGGCTGGATTGATGTAAGGGCTCTTGCACGATTTCATCCTTAAAACGAAAACATCCCGCTGACTATGGATGCAGGCGGGACGACAATCCCGGCGCCTGCGGCACCGGGCAAAGACGCGGAGACCGAGGCGGGCAGTCGTGCTGCCCACTCCTGCCGCCGCCTGACAAAATTACTGAACGATCTGGGACAGCTCGCCGGTGCTGTACTGGCGGGCAATTTCCTGCAAAGGAATAGCCTTGATCTTGGAAGCCTGACCGGCGGCGCCGAACTGCTGGTAACGGGCCACACACACTTTCTTGGCGGCTTCGCGAGCAGGTTTCAGGTATTCGCGCGGGTCGAACTTCTCTGGGTTTTCAAACAGGAAACGACGGATGGCGGCAGTCATGGCCAAACGGATATCGGTGTCGATATTGACCTTGCGCACGCCGTACTTGATGGCTTCCTGAATTTCTTCCACAGGCACGCCGTAGGTTTCTTTCATGTCACCACCGAACTGACGGATTTCCGCCAGCAATTCCTGAGGCACGCTGGAGCTGCCATGCATCACCAGGTGGGTGTTAGGTAAGCGACGGTGAATTTCTTTCACACGCTCGATGGACAGAATGTCGCCAGTAGGCTTGCGGGTGAACTTGTAAGCGCCGTGGCTGGTACCGATGGCAATAGCCAGTGCGTCCAGTTGGGTGCGGGTCACGAATTCAGCCGCTTGCTCGGGGTCGGTCAGCAGTTGGTCCAGGGTCAGAACGCCGTCGGCACCGTGGCCGTCTTCCTTGTCGCCCTGCATGGTTTCCAGAGAACCCAGGCAACCCAGTTCACCTTCAACGGTCACGCCCAGCTTGTGAGCCATATCGACCACTTTGCGGGTCACTTCCACGTTGTATTCAAAGTCGGCAATGGTTTTGCCGTCGGGCAGCAAGGAGCCGTCCATCATCACGCTGGAAAAACCCAGTTCAATGGCGCCTTTGCAAATCTCGGGGGACTGGCCGTGATCCTGGTGCATCACCACAGGGATGTTGGGGTAAGACTCGACAGCCGCTTCGATCAGGTGACGCAGGAACGCTTCGCCTGCATATTTACGAGCACCAGCCGACGCCTGCATGATGACGGGGCTGTCCGTCTCCGAGGCGGCTTCCATAATGGCCTGGACCTGCTCCAGGTTATTGACGTTGAACGCTGGAATACCATAACCGTGCTCGGCCGCATGATCGAGCAGCTGGCGCATGGAAACTAGGGCCATGAGAAGACCTCCTGAAGACGAAAATAATTGAAAAACTTGGCTGGGCACGGTTCGTGTCCAGCCGATTGTTTGTAAGCGTATTAACTGGCGGTCCGACGCGCCGACTTGGGGCGGAACGCTTGCACCACATGCTCGTGAGTTTGTGCGTAAGGTCCGCCGATCAGATCGATGCAATACGGGACAGCTGCAAAAATACCCGGCACCAATACTTGTCCGGTTTCTGTATCCCGTAATCCTTCCAGAGTTTCCTGAATGGCTTTGGGCTGCCCAGGCAGATTGATAATCAGAGCAGCGTGGTCCTGAATTTCTCGGATGACCGCAACTTGCCGCGACAAAATCGCTGTTGGTACGAATTTTAAACTGATTTGACGCATCTGTTCACCGAATCCGGGCATTTCGCGCGTTCCCGCGTCCACCGTGGCCTCCGGGGTCACGTCACGACGGGCCGGGCCAGTGCCACCGGTGGTCAAAATCAGATCGCAACCGGCGTCCACCAGCTCGACCAAAGTGCCGGTAATCTGGGCTCGCTCATCAGGAATCAAGCGCTCCAGATAGGCAGGTGCGACCGTCAAGGCGGAATCCAGCCAGCGGCGCAGCGCCGGTATACCTTGATCCTGGTACTGTCCGCTGGAGGCGCGATCCGAAACCGACACCAAGCCGATACGCAATTGATCCGGATGCTCGCGGGGAGACTGTCGATTGAATGTCATGCTTTTCCTTGGAAGCGAAATAAATTACAGGCCCTGAACGGGCCTGCCAACCGCAGGATTGTAACGAATCGCAGTGGGGCTTAAATACAACGGCCGCCATCGACCTCGATGCAGGTGCCGGTCACAAACTCGGCCTCGTCCGAGGCCAGATACAGCGCTGCCGCCGCCACGTCCTTGGGTGTGCAAAAACGGCCCAGCGGAATTCCCGCCAAAAAGCGGCTGCGATTTTCCGGCGTATCGGGCATACCCATGAATTGTTCCAGCAATGCCGTGTCACCAATCACCGGATTAATGCAGTTGACCCGAATATTATCCGGGCCCAATTCGGCTGCCATCCCCTTGCTGATCGTCACCACTGCACCTTTGGTGCCGTTGTACCAGACCAATCCGGGGCGCGGACGCAAAGCGGCGGTGGAGGCAATATTGATGAACGACCCCGAACCTTGAGCCCGCAAGTACGGCACAAAGTGTTTGGCACTCCAGTAAATGCTTTTCACATTGACGGCATAGACCAGATCGAACTCGCTTTCGCTGACCTCCAGCAAAGGCTTGTTGCGGTGTGTAGTGCCTGCATTGTTCACCACAATGTGCAGCCCACCGCACTCACGCAAAGCAATATCCAACAGGGCATGCACTTCGTCCCCTTGCGAGACATCACAAGCGGCAAAAATGGCCTGACCACCCGCAGCCTGAATCTGGGCAGCGGCGGCTTTGCCTTGCTCCTCATTCAGGTCGGCAATCAATACACGCGCTCCTTCACGTGCAAAACGTTGCGCGATACCCAGGCCAAAACCCGATGCACCGCCCGTCACGATAGCCACTTTGTCTTGCAATCGCATCTTTGTCTCCTTCTGCTTTCTATATAAAAAATGGCGGCTTTGCGCCGCCATTAATGAAACCTGTTTAGCGTTCAGCTGCCATGCTGCCAGAAAACCCGGCCCACCACAGCCACGCTTACCCTAGATTCCCTCAAGATCAGTTCGCAGCATGACGCAGCGCAACTGTTTTCAAGGACGTCAGCGCATACAGAGCCTCAAACCCTTTTTCGCGTCCTATGCCAGACTGGCCGGTTCCACCAAAAGGCAGCTCTACCCCACCTGCCGCGCCGTAATTATTCACAAAGACCTGCCCGGCCCGAAGTTGTCTGGCCATGCGTACCTGACGGGCTCCGTCGCGGGTCCAGACCCCGGCCACCAGACTGTAAGGCGTACCATTGGCCATGGCGATCGCGTCCTCCTCGGTGCCGAAAGGCTGAGCGACCAGAACCGGACCAAATATTTCCTCCTGCGCCAGGCGATGATCAACTGGCACATGCCCCAATAAAACAGGCACTTGATAAAAACCACCAGCCGGGGCCTTGGAGTCCAGCTTGCCTTTGGCAAGCACCACAATGCCGTCCTGGTCCAGATTTTCCAGATAGGAGCGCACTCGCGCTTGCTGCTGGGCGCTGATCAGCGGACCGCAATCCAGATTGTCGCTTGCCGCCCCGGTCAGCAAGGCTTTAAAGGCCTCGATCAAACGCTCGGTAAAATCACCATAAATAGCGCGCTGAATCAGCACCCGGCTGCCTGCCGAGCACGTTTGCCCTGCGTTCTGCACAATCGCGTTGACCACGACCGGCAAGGCCGCATCCAGATCCGCATCCGAGAACACGATTTGCGGAGACTTGCCGCCCAGCTCCAAGGTGACTGGCACAAAGTTACGCGCCGCTTGCACGGCTACTTGACGGCCCGTGCCGGGAGAACCAGTGAAAGAAATATGATTGATGTCGGGATGTGCGGACAGGGCCTGCCCCGCCTCGCTCCCCAGCCCCGTGCAGATATTGAGCACACCCGCCGGCAAGCCCGCTTCGTGCAACAACTCGGCCACCCGCAGCAAGGACAGGCTGGCATCTTCCGCCGGTTTCACCACGCAGGTGTTGCCTGCCGCCAGGGACGCGGCCACGCTGCGCCCAAAAATTTGCAAGGGGTAATTCCAGGGAATGATATGCGCGGTAACCCCCAAGGGTTCACGCAAGGTAAAGGCCGTCATTTCCCAGCCCAATGGGATGGTTTGACCGTGCAGCTTGTCCACCGCGCCCGCATAGAACTCAAAATAGCGGACAATGGCAGCAGCATCGGACTGGGCCTGGCGTAAAGGCTTGCCGGTATCGCGGGACTCCAGCCGCGCCAATTCCTCGCGGGCATCAGACAGGGTTCGGGCGCAGCGCAGCAGCAATTGGCTGCGCTGGGCGGCAGTAAGATGGCTCCAGGGCCCCTGACTGGCACGTCGGGCGGCCTGTACAGCCCAATCAATATCCACCTCGGACGATTGTGCTAGCCGGGCAAAGATTTCGCCCGTGGAGGGGTCGATAACCGGTAGCAAACCACCGCCCTCCGCGCCAAGCTGCTGTCCGTCAATCCAATTGCGACACTCCATGACCGCCTCCAATGCTATTGTTATCCCAGCCAATCGAGCTTTGCTCGAGATCATTCTACTCAAGGACTTGCCGCTTTGGACTCTCGACAACGTACTTTGCTCTTAGCGGGCGCTGGCGATCTGGGCACCCGCACCGGTATGCTGGCCCGCCATCACGACTGGCCGGTGATCGGTCTGCGCCGTCATCCCCCTTTGGACGATGACAGCGGGATTGAATGGGTGCAGGCTGATTTAAGTGAGCCCTCCTCCCTGCGCCTGAAACACCGCAAAATCAGCCACGTGCTTTACGCTGTCTCCCCCGGCCAGCGTAGTCAGGCTGCTTATGAACAGGTATTTCTGCACGGTCTGGAAAACCTGCTCAACGAACTGGACCTGAAAGCCCTGAAACGCTTCGTCTTTGTTTCATCCACCGCCGTCTACGGGCCAAGCAATGAATGGGTGGACGAGAACTCGCCCACCGAACCGGCACAATTTAACGGGCAAGTGCTGCTGCAGGCCGAGCAGTTGCTGCACCACCGGATTCCAGCCCAGGCTGTCGTCATCCGACCCAGCGGCCTGTACGGGCCAGGACGCACCCAATTACTGGATCGTCTGCGTGAAGGCCGCGCCACCGTGCCAGACGACCCTGAACATTGGGCCAACCGCCTGCATATTGAAGATGCTGCGCGCGCCTGCTGGCACCTGCTACGTGCTCCTGCGCCCTTCCCTTGCTATATAGGCACTGATAGCCGTCCTTACCGGATTACGGAACTGTATGACGGACTGGCTGATTTGCTGAAAGTACCGCATCCCGAACGGCGTCAGTCCAATGAAGGTGGCAAACGCCTGAGCAACCAGCGACTGCTGGACAGCGGCTTTCAGTTGGACTGGCCCGATGCCATGCAAGGGTATGCGCAGTTGATTAAAGATGGGGCGGCGTAAGCGCAACTCATGCTCTATCCCATCCACGTACACAAAGAAGAACATAGCGCCTATGGCGCATCCTTTCCGGACTTTCCAGGTTGTTTTGCAGCGGCTGACGAATTACAGGATCTACCTAAGGCGGCTCAAGAAGCCGTTGAGGCCCATTTCTTCGGCGACAGCTCATCCATTCCTGCTCCGACCACACCTGAAAGCTGGTCTTGGCACGATGACTATAAAGACGGATTTTGGATGATGATTGATATTGACCTATCCAAAGTCAACAACAAAGCCATTCGCTTGCATATCAGTCTGCCGGAGTCCTTAGTCCACCGCATTGATGCTGTCGCAAAAGCCCAGCATCTATCCCGCTCTGCATTCCTGGCAAAGACTGCTGAACGCGAAATGGCCAATGCCTGAACCATAAAAGCTATGCACACAAAAAAGCCAGTCAACTTGCGTTGACTGGCTTTTTCTTATGCAGCCAAAACTGACTTAAGCCTTGTCTTCCAACGCAGCCACAGCAGGCAAACGCTTGCCTTCCAGGAATTCCAGGAATGCACCGCCGCCGGTGGAGATGTAGTCCACATCCTCACCAATATTGAACTGGGCAATCGCGGCCAGGGTGTCACCACCGCCAGCAATCGAGAAGGCCTTGGAGTCTGCAATCGCGCGTGACAGGGTTTCGGTGCCTTGTGCGAAGGCCGGGAACTCGAACACGCCCAGAGGGCCATTCCAGACCACGGTGCCAGCCTTGGCAATGATGTCAGCGATCTGCTGAGCCGTTTGTGGGCCCACGTCCAGAATCATGTCATCGTCCTGGACTTGATCAGCAGCCTTGATTTCAGCCGCTGCATCAGCAGCAAAGGACTTGGCGCACACCACATCCACAGGGATAGGCACTTCCGCACCACGCTCTTTCATGATGCGGATCACTTCGCGGGCTTCTTCCAACTGGCTGTCTTCCACCAGGGATTTGCCCACGGACAGGCCGCTGGCCATCATGAAGGTATTGGCAATGCCGCCACCGACCACCAGTTGGTCAACCTTTTCGGCCAAAGCGCGCAGGATGGACAGTTTGGTGGATACCTTGGCACCACCCACAATCGCGACCAGAGGACGTGCAGGCTGATTCAGGGCACGGCCCAAGGCTTTCAACTCGGCTTCCAGCAAGGGACCGGCACAAGCTACAGGAGCAAAGCGGGCGATCCCTTCGGTAGTCGCTTCAGCACGGTGAGCCGTACCAAAGGCGTCGTTTACGTAAACGTCACACAAGGCTGCCATTTTGCGAGCCAACTCGGGATCGTTCTTCTTTTCCCCCACGTTGCAGCGGCAGTTCTCCAGCAAGACCACCTGACCGGGCGACACTTGGACGCCATCGAGCCAATTGCGACGCAGCTCAACGGGCATGCCCAACAACTCGGATAAACGTTGCACCACGGGTTCCAGCGAATCCACAGGCTGGCACTCGCCTTCTTTAGGGCGACCCAGGTGAGACGTGACCATCACCGCAGCGCCGGCATCCAGCGCCATGCGAATGGCAGGTACCGAGGCACGCACGCGCGTGTCTTCGGTAATACGTCCGTCTTGCAGAGGGACATTCAGATCAGAGCGGATAAATACCCGCTTGCCTCGCAGCGCGTCCGTTTCGGCCAGCGCAGACAAGGTCTTGATGCTTGTAGACATGGTTTTTTGTTCTGGGAATTAACGTGACAGGGGCGGGAAATCCCGCCCCTGCTATTCAGATCTTACTTGGCCGACATCAGTGCGATGGTGCTGTCGAGCATACGAATGGAGAAAGCCCATTCATTGTCGTACCAGGCCGCCACTTTGACCATATTGCCGCCGGTAACTTTGGTCAGCAGGGAATCAACCGTGCTAGAAGCGGTGGTGTGGTTAAAGTCGATGGACACCAGAGGTTCGGTGCAGTAGTCCAGAATGCCCTTCATGGCGCCTTCCGAAGCTGCCTTCAGAATGCCGTTCACTTCTTCAACGCTGGTGTTGCGGCTGGCCACGAAAGTCAGGTCAACCATGGACACGTTGATGGTAGGAACGCGCACAGCGTAACCGTCCAGCTTGCCATTGAGTTCTGGCAACACCAGACCCACAGCCGCAGCCGCGCCGGTCTTGGTAGGAATCATGCTGCTGGTGGCCGAACGGGCACGGCGCATGTCCTTGTGACGCACGTCGGTCAGGACCTGGTCATTGGTGTACGCGTGGATGGTGGTCATCAGACCGCTGACCACGCCCAGTTCCTTATGCAAAGGAGCAACCAGGGGAGCCAGGCAGTTGGTGGTGCACGATGCGTTGGAGATAACGGTGTCGGTGCTTTTCAGAATGTCGTGGTTCACGCCGTACACGATGGTGCCATCCACATCCTTGCCACCGGGGGCCGAGATGATGACTTTCTTGGCACCGGCTTGAATGTGCTCACTGGCTTTTTCCTTGGTGGTGAACGCACCGGTACATTCCAGCACCACGTCCACACCCAGTTCAGCCCAAGGCAGGGTCAGCGCATCGCGCTGGCTCAGCAGGCGGATACGGTCACCGTTGACCACCAGGTAGTCGCCATCCAGCGACACATCGGCGTTGAAACGGCCATGCACGGAGTCATAGCGAGTCAGGTGTTCATTGATCTCGGCACCGCCCGAGGCGTTGATGGCCACGATCTCGATATCGTGTTTTTTGCCGTACTCGTAGTGGGCACGCAAGATCATGCGGCCGATACGACCATAACCATTGATTGCGACGCGAATCGTCATGTCAGACTCCAATTACAAAATTTCTTGAACGGCCGCAGCGACCTTCTCTGCTGTCAGACCAAAATGCTTGAACAGGACGCCAGCCGGGGCGGATTCACCGTAGGTATCAATACCCACTACGGCGCCTTCCAGACCCACGTACTTGAACCACAGACCGGTGGTCCCGGCTTCAACTGCAACGCGCGGGATACCGGGGGTCAGGACCTGATCGCGCCACTGCTTGTCTTGAGCATCGAACAGGTTGGTACAAGGCATGGACACCACGCGGGTCGCAATCCCTTGCTGAGCCAACTGTTCCTGGGCTTGCAGCGCCAAACCGACTTCCGAGCCGGTTGCCATGATAATGGCGCGCGCATCTTGCGCGTCACGCAGCACGTAGCCACCACGACGGATGTTCTGGATGGTTTGCGCATCGCGTTCGACGAAGGGCAGATTCTGGCGCGACAAGAGCAAGGCGCTAGGACCGCCGCTCTGTACGTCCATGCCGATGCTGGTAGGACGCTCGACCGAACATGCCCAGGCCACGGCAGTTTCCGTGGTATCACAAGGACGCCAGACGTGCAGGTTGGGGATCAGGCGCAGGCTGTTGGCGTGTTCAATGGACTGGTGTGTAGGACCGTCTTCGCCCAGACCGATGGAGTCGTGGGTAAAGACGTGCACAACACGCTGCTTCATCAAGGCAGCCATACGAATGGCGTTACGCGAGTAATCGGAGAAAGTCAGGAAGGTGCCGCCAAAAGGCAGGTAGCCACCATGCAGGGCGAGACCATTCATGATGGCGGCCATGCCGAATTCACGCACACCGTAGTTGATGTGGCGACCAAAATGCAGACCATCAGCGTGAGCGCGAACCGCTTCGGCCCCTTTCCAGTCGGTGAAGTTCGAGCCGGTCAGGTCAGCCGAGCCGCCCAGCATTTCTGGCAGCACATTGACCAAGGCGCTGATGGCCAATTGCGAGGCTTTACGCGATGCAATGGTTTCGGCCTTCTGAGCGGTTTCTTCAATAAAGGCCTGGACTTTGGCGCTGTAGTCAGCAGGCAGTTCGCCTTTCAAACGACGGGCCAGTTCGGCGGCCAGTTCAGGATAAGCCTGGCTGTAGGCGTCAAAACGCTTTTGCCATTCGGCTTGCTGAGCACCACCCTTTTCGCGGCAATCCCAGCCTTGGTAGACTTCCTGAGGAATTTCAAACGGACCGTGGTTCCAGTCCAGTGCAGCACGGGTGGCAGCGATTTCATCAGCGCCCAGTGGAGCACCGTGGACTTTCTCGGAACCGGCGGCATTAGGAGCGCCCTTGCCGATCACGGTACGGCAGCAAATCAGGGTAGGACCCGTGCCCTCTTTCGCGTTGCGGCGAGCCTGTTCAATCGCGCTATTGATCGAAGTGGCATCGTGGCCATCAACCGCGCGAATCACGTTCCAGCCGTAGCTTTCAAAGCGGGCGGGAGTGTCATCACCAAACCAGTTCTCGACCTTACCGTCGATGGAGATGCCGTTGTCGTCGTACATCACGACCAGCTTGGAGAGCTTCCAGGTACCGGCCAAGGAGCAAGCCTCGTGCGAGATACCTTCCATCAAACAGCCGTCGCCAGCGAAAACCCAGGTCAGGTGGTCGACCACATCGTGGCCTTCGCGGTTGAACTCGCGCGCCAGCAAGGCTTCAGCCAGTGCAAAACCGACCGCGTTACCCAAACCCTGGCCCAAAGGACCCGTGGTGGTTTCCACGCCAGCGGTAATACCCACTTCAGGGTGGCCCGGAGTGCGCGAATGCATCTGACGGAAGTTGCGCAGCTCGTCCATGGGCAGGTCGTAGCCGCTAAGGTGCAACAAAGCGTAGATCAGCATGGAACCGTGGCCGTTTGACAACACAAAACGGTCACGATCAAACCAGGCAGGGTCGGCAGGGTTGTGTTTCAGGTGCCGGGACCAGAGAACCTGGGCGATATCGGCCATGCCCATGGGCGCACCGGGGTGGCCCGAATTAGCTTGTTGCACGGCATCCATAGACAAGGCACGGACGGCATTGGCTAGGGTTTTATCAGAGGCTGACGCAATATCCATTAGAAGCTCATTGGGGCGGCGGCGCGACAATTCCGGCAAGCGGACGGCTCACGACCCTGATTAGTTTATAAAACGCGCTATTTTAGCATTGCTGGCGCTAAATCGCCCCCACTAGAGCTGGGGCCTTGTGCTTTCTCCCCCAAGCCCGGGTACGGTATGCTTGTGCGGTTTTTTATGCTTGATGGTGTCTTGATATGGCAGCTCCCCGCTTCTACCACCCCTTGGGCCTGACGGCCCAGACCGAGATCGCCCTGCCCGAGGCACTGGCGCATCATGCCATCCGGGTGCTGCGTTTAAAGGACGGCCAGGACATCGTCCTGTTTGACGGACTCGGGACTCAATACCCCGCCACCTTGCGCATTGATGGCAAAAAAGGTTTCGCCGCCCTGGGCGCTGCCCAAACACCGGTCCGCGAGCTGGCCGGTCGCATTACCGTCCTGCAAGGCATTGCCTCCAGCGATAAGATGGACTGGATTATCGAAAAAGCCGTGGAAATGGGCGTCAGCCGCCTTGTGCCGATTCGCGCGCAACGCAGCGTACTGCAACTGAATGCGGAGCGGCAGGCCAAACGCATGGGCCATTGGCAAAGAGTGATCGAGTCGGCCAGCGAGCAATGTGGTCGCAACCGCTTGATGGAACTGTCTGCGCCGCTGACATTGGCCGAGTACTTTCGCGAGGCTGAAACTGGCCTGCATCTGTTTTGTGATCCCGATGCGCCCCTGCAACTGGCGCAGGCCATTGGACCGCAAGATCAGGCCATGACGATATTGATTGGCCCCGAAGGCGGTTGGTCGCCCGAAGAGCAAAAGGTGGCACTGGGTGCCCAGGCTCGGGCGATTCGTTTCGGGCATCGCGTGCTGCGAACCGAAACTGCCGCCTTGGCGCTGACAGCAGCGATCAGCGCCTTGCAAGGCTGGGAATAAAACCGATAACTTATTCCTCGTCCTGGCTGGAGTAGGAAGCAGGCGTCTCGCCCGGTTCGGGGTCAGGGTGCTTGCCAGCGTGTAGAACGACACAAACAAAACGGCGCTCGTTGTTCGAGGCCCAGGCATGTACATCTTCACACACGCCCAAAATAGCCTGAGCGTCTTTTTCCAATGCGGGATCACCACTGTGCAGATTGTCCAGCCACAGGGCCAGGCCTGCTTTCTGGTCCAGCACGGTGTCACACAGGCAATCGTAGAGCGCATCCAGATTGCCACCAAAAAACTCAGGGTAATCGACAGCCTTGGCGACTGCTCGCAGCACAGCGGAACGATTGCGCGCACGATCGCAACTTACTTCCAGGGCGGTAAGCCCCTGGTCCTGTGCCTGCTCCAGAAAATCAGCAGCCGTCAGGCCCGTTGCGTCGAGCACGCCGCCTTGTTGCAAAGCCTCTTGCAAAGTCAGGGATTGGCTCATCAGGACGCTTCCTTAAAAAACGCTAATACTTCTTCACGACGACTCATGGTATCGGTCTTTCCTAATTCGATCAGCTCTTGGGTATAGCCGGACTCGAATAACAAATATGAGATTAATGCACCGCCTGTGGTCGGACCGGACTTTGAAGATACACCAAGTACTCGAAATAGGGTACGTGCAGCAGTTGGCATCTGATGAATATGCCGAGTGGCAATTTCATCCAGCGAGCGGCTGGGAGTGATGGCAAACGTGCTGACAGGACGCAGCGATTGGCTTTGTAATACATTTGCAGGCATATAGGCAAGCAATGTATTGATGCGTTCCATACGCTCAATATCCGTTGACACACTATCGAGGAATATGTTGGATAAGGCATAGCCACTGATCTGCGCCAAAGAGGGATAGGGCGGATCCTTGCACTCTTGCTCATGGTAGGTGTTGTCCGCGTATCCCGTCCCTACAATCAGGACCTTACGCGCCCCCAGATGAATCGCCGGGCTGATAGGGGCCAACTGACGCATCGTCCCGTCCCCACACCACTGGGTTTGCTTGCCTACCCGCAAGGACTGGGCCGGAAACATGAAGGGAATCGCACTGGAAGCCATCAGGTGATCCACCCCGATCACACCTGGGATGGCTCGGCGCAGATTACGCGTCCAAGGGCGAATACGCTCGTCACATTGATAAAAAGTCAGGTGCTCACCCGTGGTGTAGGCAGCCGCCGTAATCGCCAACGCCCCCAGGTGCTGTTGAGCCAGATTGCGCTGCAAACGGTCAAAGTCCAGATTGTCTTCCAGCAAGTTGCGCAGCGGCGAATTGTCCAGCATGGAGTGCGGCACATGGTCACGCAGACGCGGGGCCAGCCAGCCCAAAGCCAGCGTGGCCACCCAGTGCGCACTGGTGGCCAGCAACTGCAACGGGTCGGCATGAAAAATATCGTTAGTGTGCAACGACCCCCACAGCTGTTGTATATGATCGACAGCCTCGTGCGGCTTGTCAGCGCGACACGCTAATCCGGCAGCATTGATGGAACCGGCCGACGAGCCACAAATAATATCGAAAGGGTTACGAAACTGAGGGTTGCGGTCCGGGTCCAGAAGCTCCAGCAAACCAGCCAGCACCCCGGCCTGATACGCGCCGCGCGCCCCGCCCCCATTCAAGATCAATGCCACGGAAGCGGGAGAGCGCTGGATCATGACAGGTATCAGCCTTCAGAAGCAACGTTGGCATCGACCACCGTGACCGCCGTCATATTGACGATACGGCGCACCGAGGAGGTGGACGTCATGATGTGAACCGGTGCCCGTGCCCCCAACAGGAAGGGACCGATCGCCACGTTGCCACCGGCCGCCGTCTTGAGCAGGTTGTAGGCAATATTGCCCGCTTCCACGTTGGGGCAGACCAGCAAGTTCGCCTCGCCAGTCAGGGCCGAGGTGGGCAGGATTTGATGGCGGGCCTTTTCATCCAGCGCGCAATCGCCGTGCATTTCCCCGTCCACCTCCAAACTGGGATCGAGCTTGCGCACGCGCTCCAGCGCACCACGCATGGTGACCGCCGCAGGCGAATCATTGGTCCCGAAGTTCGAGCTGGACAGCAACGCCACCTTGGGTTCGATATTGAACTGGCGCATCTTGCGAGCCGCCGCCAAGGTGATCTCGGCCACCTGATCCGAATCGGGATCGTGGTTGATATGCGTATCGGTCAGGGCCACGCTGCGCTCACTGAGCAGCAGAATATTCATGGCGGCATAGGTTTTGACGCCGGGGGCTTTGCCAATTACCTGATCCACCAACTCCAAATGGTTTTCGTAACGCCCCACCGTGCCGCAAATCATGCCATCGGCATCGCCCAGGTGCAGCATCATGGCGCCGATCAAAGTCGGACGACGACGCATTTCAACACGTGCCATCTCTTTGCTGATGCCACGACGCGACATGATTTCCCAATAGCTGGTCCAGTAACGGTGAAAACGATCATCCTGCTCGGGGTTGGTCACTTCCACATCAATGCCTAGACGCAGGCGCAGGCCGTAGCGCTCAATACGTTGCTGCAGGACAGCGGGACGGCCCACCAGAATGGGGCTAGCCAGCCCTTCGTCCACAATAATCTGTACGGCACGCAACACGCGCTCGTCCTCGCCTTCGCTGAACACCACACGCGACTTGGCGCCGTCTTGCACCAGGCCACGGGCCAGCGAGTAAATCGGCTTCATGAACGAGCCGGACTTGTAGACGAACTGACGCAACTGATAGATGTAGCTGTTCAGATCCGCAATCGGACGGGTCGCCACGCCCTCTTCCATGGCCGCTTTGGCAACCGCAGGAGCGATACGCACAATCAGGCGCGAATCAAAAGGGCGGGGAATAAAGAAGGACGGACCGAAAGACACTTCTTCCAGGCCATAAGCGGCAGCAACGCCTTCATCCTGCTCTTCACGTGCCAACTGACAAATGGCCAGCACAGCGGCTTTTTCCATGCCGCGCGTAATCGTGGTGGCGCCCACGTCCAGTGCGCCACGGAAGATATAAGGGAAGCACAGCACATTATTGACCTGGTTCGGATAATCCGAACGGCCAGTTGCCATAACCACATCATCACGCACGGCGTGAGCATCTTCAGGCAAGATCTCGGGGTTCGGATTGGCCAAGGCCAGGATCAAGGGCCGGGGAGCCATTTTCTTCAGCATCTCGGGCTTGAGCACGCCACCGGCGGACAAGCCCAGAAACACATCGACCCCATCAATCACGTCACTCAAAGTACGGGCGTCGGTCTGTTTGGCAAAGCGGGCCAGCTCGGGCACCGGATTACCGGGACGGCCTTCGTACAACACGCCATCAATATCCGTCACCCAGATATTTTCCAGCGGCACCCCCATATCAATCATCAGGTCCAAACAAGCCAGCGCGGCAGCACCTGCACCCGAGGTCACTACTTTGACCTGCTTAAGGTCTTTTTCCACCACGCTCAGGCCATTCAGAAAGGCGGCTGTCACGCAAATCGCGGTGCCATGCTGGTCGTCGTGAAAAACAGGAATGCTCATGCGCTGGCGCAGCTTGCGCTCTACCTCGAAACACTCGGGCGCTTTGATGTCTTCCAGATTGATGCCGCCAAAGGTCGGCTCCAGGCCTGCAATAATATCGACCAGCTTGTCGGGGTCGGTTTCATTGATCTCGATATCAAACACATCCAGACCGGCAAAGCTCTTGAACAGCACGGCCTTGCCTTCCATAACCGGTTTTGCAGCCAGAGGGCCAATATTGCCCAGGCCCAGCACCGCAGTGCCATTGGAAATCACTCCAACCAGATTACCCCGACCGGTATAGCGAAAGGCATTTTGCGGGTCGTTGACGATTTCCTCGCAAGCAGCCGCAACCCCGGGCGAATACGCCAGCGCCAGATCCCGCTGGTTAGAGAGTTGCTTGGTCGGCGTGACCGATAACTTTCCGGGCCTGCCCTGCTCATGATATTCCAGAGCTGCTTTCCGAAAATTGGCGTCCATGCTGTATACCTACCAAAAAATCCATTTAAAACGGACCGGGATCGCCAGAAAGCGGCCATTGCCTGTCAGCGTAAATTCAAACCAGCGCGTGGCTTGATACGCTAAATGCTGTTCTTGTCTCCGAAACCCCGATCGCCTTGCCTGGCCCTCAAGGCCAAAGCAAGGACCATTCTAGCCCTTGAGTTACAAGCTGGGTCAAGCGCAGGCCAGGACAAACTTACAGCGTCTGGCCTGGGTAAGAAAACCGGTCAGTAGGATCAAACAACGCCTTGATACGGCTATCCACATCCTGAGCCTGCCAGGATTGCTCCTGATTCGGCCAGGACCAGTTTTGCGGGTCCGAGCCGCTTAACACAGCCTCATCCAGCACCAGCCATTCCACCCAGGCCAAATCACCGCCGTGGCCTAGCATTAAATGAGCCAGATTGATGCCCTCGCCTTCAACCGGTTCCAGCGCGTCCAGCCTATAGCGGCAAGGCCATTGCTCTTGTCGCAGGGCCTGGGTGTCCGACTCGCCCATCAACTGGAACAAGGCAGGAATCAATTGCTGCATGCGCAGGCTATCAAGGGGATTGCGATTGTCCTGTCCAAAAGGGCCCAGGGCCGCTTGCGTGTTGTCCGCCAGAATGACTGAACAATGCAACACACCTGACAAGGCCGTGCGACCACTGGGCCAATCATGCTGACGCCGGTCGGCCAACCAGGCAGCGACGGTCATGCCTGCCGGGGCATTGGCCAGACCTTGAAAACCTTTGGCTTCCATCTCGCCCAGCAGACAGCCGGGCTGAACAAACCAGCGATTGGAGTTCGGTTCCAGACGGTCACAGCGGGCCATCTGTCGGCCTGGGGCCAGGACTATCATGGGGTCATCGGTTTCACTGGCCTGCGGCACGCCTTCCAGACACACCGTCACGCCGTACTCGGCCGCCAGCGTCAACACCATATGCACGTCCGCACTGGAAGCGGGCTCCAGACGAGCCTGCTCGTGATGCGCTTCAGTGCCAAGTTCGGACCACTGGCCCTGCACTCGGGCTTTCAGGCGCGAACAAAATGTCTGCCAAGCCGTCTGGGGAGGACGACGCCCCATCAAAAATGCACGCCGCGACGAAGAAACCATAGACTTTTCCTGCAACAAACCTAAACTTGAGTCTCACTGGCCCGCCGGTTTGCACCCCTACTGGGCACACGCACACGCCACAGCCACCTGACGCCCTTTTGAGCAAGGTCCTACAATACACTTTTTACCCGAGATTTGCCGCATGTCCCGCCTCGCCCGTCGTACCGAGCACGTTCTTCCCTTTCACGCTGTTGAACTCTTCAAACAGGCCAATGCCTTAAAGGCCACTGGCCGCGACATCATCAGCCTGGGCATAGGCGAGCCGGACTTTACCGCCCCGCAAGCCGTGGTCGATGCACTGCATCAGGCCAGCAATCAAGGTTTAGGCCAATACACCGCCCCTGCCGGTCTGACCGCTCTACGTGAACGCATCGCCCTGTATTACGAGCAGCAGTTCCAGGCCCGTGTCGACCCCTCGCGTATTGTGGTCACGGCGGGCGCATCGGGTGCCCTGTCTCTGGCTACGCTGGCCCTGATCAATCCCGGTGACGAAGTACTGATGCCCGATCCGTCCTACCCAGCCAACCAGAACTTCATCATGGCCGCTGGCGGCACAGCCCGCCTGATTCCCGCATCGGCAGACGAACGCTTTCAGCTAAGCGCCCAGCATATTCGTGAACACTGGGGTCCCAAGACCCGTGGCGTTCTGATTGCTTCGCCCAACAATCCCACTGGCGCGACGATTTCCCGCCCTGCCCTGCAAGAACTGATCAAGGAAGTGCGCGCCCGTGACGGCTTCATCATCATGGACGAGATTTATCTGGGTCTGTTTTATGAAGAAGCCCCCCTGAGCGCCCTGACCTTGGATCAGGACATTATTGTGATCAATAGCTTTTCCAAGTACTTCCACATGACGGGCTGGCGTCTGGGCTGGTTGATTCTGCCCACCTGGATGACCGAAGCCTGCGAGCGCATGGCCGCCAGTCTGGCAATCTGCGCCCCCTCCCTGGCCCAACATGCCGCCCTGGCCTGCTTCGAGCCGGAAACCATGGCCATTTATGAAGAGCGTCGTCTGGCCTTTAAACAGCGCCGTGATTACCTGCTGCCCGAGCTGGAGCGTCTGGGTCTGCGCGTGCCCGTACGCCCGGATGGCGCTTTCTATATTTATACGGATATTCGCGAATACAGCCAGGACAGCGATGCCTTCTCGCAGCAACTGCTGCACGAGGCGGGTGTGGCGGCGGTGCCGGGCCGGGACTTTGGTACGGCTCATGCGCCTTATACCTTGCGTCTGTCCTACGCAACCGGCATGGATCGCCTGCAAGAAGCGATCAGCCGTCTGGGGCAGTTTCTGGGCCGCTAAGCCCAGCCTCTTTTCCGTCTGTCGGGCGATCAAGCCCGATTCCATAAAAGTATTTCGGGCCGCAAGGCCCGATTTCTTTTTCTATCCAGACTGCTTAGCGTGCCCGAATCGGAATACCCGAGGCCAAGGCAATACGACGGCGTTCAGCCAGTACCTTCGCGCCATAACCACCATCGCTAGGACCGGTGGCTCCCACATAACAGGCCAACCCCCCCTCCAAAGACCCACGGCGACGGATGCAGTCCGACAGAATCTGCCCGCCCACCCGAATATTCGCTTCCGGGCTAAGCACAGCCAGCGTGCCTTCCATATAGATATCGAACTTCTCTTTATGGACTTTGGTCATCACCTGCATCAGGCCCTGCGCACCCACATGGCTTTCTGCATAGGGGTTGTAGCGCGACTCAATGGCAATCACCGCCAGAATCAGTTGCGGGTCCAGGTTCTTTTCCTTGCCCACAATAAAAGCGGTGTGAATCAAAGCACCCGCCACCGAATAGGCAATCTTGTACTTGCGCGCCAGGTAACTGCGCAAAGCCTGCTGCTGAGCCGCCGTGACGCCGGCAATGGGCTGCCCGGTGACCGACGCACGCAGATTCTTCATGAAGCCCTGATAGGTAGAGACCGCTTGCTGCTGCTCCGCCTGACTCAAGTCTTCGCCTCCTTCCGACAGGTTGGGCTGAGTTTTATCCGCAGGCCAGACTGCCTGGCTGTACGCATCGTATTTCAGCGCCTCGGGGCGCAGGGTTTGCACGAGACCGGTGTAAAGCTGGTTAAACTGAGCGCGCATCGATGGCACAACCACACAAGCTGCGATCGTGACCAGTACGGCAATGCCCAGGTACATGGCACATACGTGCACAAACTCGCCGATGCGATACGTCAGGGTGCGGGCCGAGCGACTAAGTACATAGTCCATATCTTGGAAGCCCATGGGATCATCCTTAGTATTGCTAACTGCCCGATGTTAACCTTAGAACCTGTTCAAGGTCTTAACCAAAAATATCTGCAAGCGGAGCCCCGTTCTTCTGTGAAATACCGTGACTTGAGAGACTTTATTGCCCAGTTGGAAGCCAAGGGCGATCTGAAGCGGATTACGCAGCCAGTTTCCACCTCGCTGGAAATGACTGAAATCAGTGACCGGGTACTACGTGCCGGTGGTCCGGCGCTTTTGTTTGAGAACGCCCAGCATCAAGGCGCTAAAGCTGCCATGCCGGTCTTGGCCAATTTGTTCGGTACACCGCAACGCGTCGCCTGGGGTATGGGCGCGCAGGATGTGTCGGCATTACGCGACACTGGCGAACTGCTGGCCAATCTGAAAGAGCCGCAAGCGCCCACCGGAATGCGCGATGCGCTGTCCAAAGTGTCCATGCTCAAGTCCGCCCTGTGGGATATGAGCCCCAAGAACGTTCGCTCTCCCGCTTGTCAGGAAGTGGTGCTGGAAGGCAAGGATGTGGACCTGAACCAGATCCCCTTGCAACTATGCTGGCCCGGCGACGTGGCCCCCTTGCTGACCTGGGGCTTGGTGATTACCAAAGGCCCCCATGCCAAACGCCAGAACCTGGGCATTTATCGCCAGCAACTGATTGGCCGCAACAAGCTGATCATGCGCTGGTTGTCCCACCGTGGCGGGGCGCTGGATTTCCGCGATCACGCCCTGACCAACCCCGGCAAACCCTTCCCGATTGCTGTGGCTCTGGGCACTGACCCTGCAACTATTCTGGGTGCAGTCACCCCCGTGCCCGATAGCCTGTCCGAATACCAATTTGCCGGTTTGCTACGCGGCTCGCGCACCGAAGTGGCCAAAGCCTTGGGGAGCGACCTATCCGTGCCCGCCTGGGCCGAGATTGTACTGGAAGGCCATATCCTGCCCAGCGATCACCCGGAAGCTCTGGCCCCCGACGTGCCCGAAAGCATGAAACCGCCCGCAGACAGCAGCTATGAAATGGCACTGGAAGGCCCTTACGGCGACCACACCGGCTACTACAACGAGCAGGACTGGTTCCCGGTCTTTACCGTTGAGCGCATCACCATGCGCCGTAATCCGATTTACCACAGCACCTACACTGGCAAACCACCCGATGAACCTGCCGTTCTGGGTGTGGCACTGAACGAAGTCTTTGTGCCCCTCCTGCGCAAGCAATTGCCTGAAATTGTGGATTTCTACCTGCCACCCGAAGGCTGCAGCTATCGCCTGGCCGTCGTGTCGATTCGCAAGCAATACGCAGGCCATGCCAAGCGCGTGATGTTTGGCGTCTGGAGCATCTTGCGCCAGTTCATGTACACCAAGTTCATCGTCGTGGTGGACGAGGATGTGAACACGCGTGACTGGAAAGAAGTGATCTGGGCCATGACTACCCGTATGGACCCGGTGCGCGACACCGTGCTGGTGGAGAACACACCTATCGACTATCTGGACTTTGCCTCGCCGGTCTCGGGACTAGGCGGCAAGATGGGCATGGATGCCACCAACAAGTGGCCCGGAGAAACCCAGCGCGAATGGGGTACGCCTATCAAGATGGATGAGGCCACCAAGAAAAAAGTGGACGATATGTGGGGATCGCTGGGGCTGTAAACCAGAACACACCTTCATCCGGCGCATTCAACAACAAACAAAGACCATCACCGCAAGGGTGCATGGTCTTTGTTTTATTCAGCTCATCAAAGCGAGCCATCCCACACGGCGCCCACAACCGACGCTAGGTCGGCAAGGCCAGTGGCTCCACCAGCTCAATCAGGTACTCATCCGGGTCAAGCACAAAGGCAATCGTGCGTTTGCCGTGATTCATCTGCTTGGGAGGCGTCTTGACCCTGACGCCCTGCTCTTCCAGATAACGCACGGCCTGATGCACGTCCTGGACCATCAAGGCCAGATGACCAAAAGCCCCGCCCTTCTCATACGGCTCTTTTTGATCCCAATTCCAAGTGAGCTCCAGACTGGACTGCGTACTCTGGTCAAAGCTAAGAAACACATTGGTAAAGCGGCCGGACTCATAGTCCGTATGGCGCACAACATGCATGCCCAGAATATCGCGGTAGAACGCCAGGGATTGTTCCAGATCCAGGACGCGCAACATGACATGATCAAGGCCAAACTGTATTTCGGAAGTGCTCATAGCGAGGGGCAGAGGGTGGAAAATTGCAATGTAGCAAAACCGTCCCCCTTGCATCATGACCGCTCATCAAGGATCCATGAGAAATACTCAAGCCTTACGCACTGGCCGCCATCAGCTCCGACGAGATGGTCTGGATGAATAAAGGCACACAGGGATTGGCATTGCTTTCCTGCCACATGATGTTGATGAAGGACTGCGGATGCTGCCCCGACAAGTCCAGATCAATGGCCACCAAATCACGGTGTACGTACTTGCGCAAGGACTGCGACAAGACAGCAATGCCAATATTGGCCGCCACCATGCTCATGATGCCGGTAATGGTGCTGGCTTCCTGCACGGAATTGGGATGAAAACCGGCATGTCGGCACAGTGAATAAAAATAGCGCCGCCAGACCTGCCAATGCGTCTTGCTGCCCACTACAAAACGCTCATTGGCCAACTCTACCAAGGGAATGGATTTTTCCTTTGCCAAAGGGTGATCGCTCTGCAAAAGAACGATAGGGTCATCATGACAGACCGGCTTCCACTGCACGCCCAGCTCTTCGGGGTCATCAGAGAAAGCAAAGCCAAAGCCCAGGTCCAGGCTGCCCTGCTGCAAGCCCTGAATTTGCTGCTGCGTGGGCATATATAACAAATCGGTTGTGATGTTCGAATACTGCTGCTTGAAGTGCTCCAGCGTTCTGGGTAACACGTCCTGCACCGCGTAGTCGTTATAGGCAATGATCAGGTGTCCGATATCGCCAAACTTGGCTTTCTGGGCCAGTTCGATACCGCGCTCCAGATGCACAAAAACCTGCTCGATTTCCTGCAGCAGCAAAAAGCCGGCCGCTGTCAGCCTGACTTGGCGAGTGCTGCGTTCAAACAGATCTACCTGCAAGTCCTCTTCCAGCTTTTTGATGATGCGCGTCAGCCCCGGTTGCGTAATATGCAACCGCTCCGCCGCCTTCTTGAAATGCAACTGTTCGGCCACCGTTTTAAAGGCGCGCAGGTGATGCAAATCTAGGCGTGCGGGAATCATGGTTTCGCTCATTTTTTAGATTGATAACATCGCGATCAATAATAGTGCGCGAATAGTGAATGGACAAGCAATTTGCAGAGGATTAGCTTATCTAGCACGCACTGGATGGCGCTTTGCAAGCATGCCAGGAGCGGATGCCCAGCCCCACAGAAAGGAGGAACTCATCCTGTTGCAGCCGATGCTCTAACCGAGCTTTCAACCAATACCAAGAAAAGACAGACACGTATAAATAATAAAAAAACCAGCTACCCCCACAGGGTTTGATTTCAAAAAACAGATAGTCCCAATACTTGAGGAGACATAAGTATGCAAAGGGAAAGCACCGTGGCCGAATCGGAACATACCGATACGGGTCACATCAAGAAAGTAATGATGGGTTCAGCGGCCGGTACGATCGTTGAATGGTTCGACTTTGCCTTGTTCGGCTATATGGCCGTGTACATTGCACAAAACTTCTTCCCCACGGAAGACAAGATGGCGGGCTTACTGGCCACCTTTGCGGTATTTCTGGTGTCCTTTATTGTCCGTCCCCTGGGCGGTATCTACTTTGGCCGACTGGGCGACCGCATTGGCCGCAAGAAGATTCTGGCCCTGACCGTCTTGCTGATGTCCGGCTCGACCGCGGCCATTGGTCTGATTCCAACCTATGACAGCATTGGCATCTGGGCTCCGGTTCTGCTGATCATCATCCGCTGTATTCAGGGGCTGTCGGCCGGTGGCGAATATACAGGCGCCACCATCTACACCGTTGAACACAGCCCCATGAACAAGCGCAACTCCTACGCCTGGGCCATGTCCGGCGCCACCTACTTTGCGTTTGCACTGGCAGCAGGGATCAGCGCCGGTCTGGCCGCCATTGTTGGCACCGAGGCCATGGGCGATTGGGGCTGGCGCACCATCTTCCTGCTGGCCGTTCCCATGGGCATCGTGGCCTTTTTCATTCGCGACCACCTGGCCGAATCGCCCGAGTTCCAGCAGATGCGTGCGGAAAAGAAAGGTCAGCTCAGCTACAGCGCTTCCCAGGTGTTCAAGGCAGAGGGTTCCAATATTGTGAAGCTGGGTGGCTTTATCGTGCTGTACGCCCTGTCCTTCTACATTTTCTCCACCTACATGAACACCTTCCTGCGCACGGTCATTGGCTTGTCCTCCGTCCAGTCCCTGACCGCGAACATGGTTGCCCTGCTGTTCGTCACTGCCCTGACCCCGCTTGCCGGTGTGATCTCGGACCGGGTGGGCCGCCGTCGCATGATGCAATTTGCCGCTGTCTGGCATGCGCTGTTCACCATTCCGGCCTATATGATCGTCAGCAAGGGAGCTTCTTTGGAGGCCGCTATTTTCGGCATGCTGATTATCGGTATTGGTCAGGTGGCAGCCAGTGTGGTGGCCGTCACTCTGCTCTCGGAGATGTTCCCGACCGACATGCGCTATACCGCTTCCAGCATGTGCTACAACATCACCTTCGCGATTTTTGGTGGTACCGCACCCTACCTGGCCATCTGGCTGACGACGCAAACAGGCAGCTATCTGGCTCCCGCGTTTTACGTCACGGTGGTCGCGGTTCTGTGCTTTTTCTGGGTGACGGTGCTGATGCCCGAAACCGCCAACAAGCCTTTACGCCGCTATCACACCGAACCGGCTCATGATGCCAAACCGGCAGTCAGCATGGGCAAGGCAAGCGCCAGTTAAGCCTTCTTTATTCCTGCTAGTTTTCCGCTATCAACAGCCCTGTTTTACAGGGCTGTTTTTTTATGGAAAAAGAGCATTGATTTACATTAAAAGCAATTCACATAAAGCTGATTCTGCCTATACAGAAACCGTATTACCATACCGGCTTCTATAGAATAGCCTTCTATAGCCCGCGTCAAATATAGACTCACCTCCTGCCTTAAGCAGGCAGAAGAATACGCTTGCACTGCCCAAGGAATTTGCACCATGACCACCATCAGCCTCACCAACGTAACCGTAAGCAGCGACGCCAACTCGCATGCCCAAGGGTGGCTGACGGTTCAATTCAGCAATGGCTACAGCATCCAGGCCTACTGCCCCGAAAGCAGTGACAACTGGGCCCAAGGAGCCCGGCAGCTGTGCAAACCAGGACATCACGACGGTCTGGCCCCCACGCAGGTAGACGAGCTGCTGATGCAAGCGGCCGACGATGGCAGCTATGTCGTCCTGCAAGCCACTCTGCCCAAGGCTGCCGTTCCCATGACTTATGCCCGGCCCGCTGACGAGCACGTCTATATGGAGCTGTCCCACAAACAGCAAAGCGTTTTCAGCGCGGATTTCCTGGCCATTGCCGCGATTATTTTCGGGGCGCTGTATGGTTTGAAATGGTTATTTGAAAAGTATCTGCTGCCAAAACTATAAAAAAACGCAGCCTAAAAAAAAGCGCCCTGTAAAAACAGGACGCCTAAAAGAAAAAAGAAATCTACACCGTCAGCACTGAGCTGCTATTTAAAAAGCACTGCTGCAACTGACGCGCCTGTAAAAGCAAAACATCATCCTGATGCGGTTTACCAATCAACTGCAAACCCATGGGCAGTTTCTGGAAATAACCCAAAGGCAAGGACACCACGGGCAAGCCCAATAACTGCCAGGCACGACTCATGAATGGCGCCCCCGTTCCTTCGGTTTTATAAGGCGCAACACCGGCTGCCGCAGGCGCCAGAATGAAATCCGCCCCACTATCTGCAAACCACTGCAACACTGCCTGTTTGAGCGTGTCCGCTCTTTGCAAGGCAGCAATGTACTCCATGTAGGGAAAAGCCAGACCCGTGCTCATCAAGGACTGCATATGGACACTCAAGGTTTCATGCTGCTGTTGCTCGTACACCAGATTCCGGGCCACTTCATAAGCCATGATCTGGGCATGCAAGGCCGTCAACTCAACGACGGCATCCTGCAAGGGGAAATCAACCAACGTATGTCCCTGTTCCGACAAATCCTTCTGGCACGCCTGCAAGGTCTCCAGCATCTTGCCCTGAACTTCGCCCAATGCTTGCCCAGAGAAAACACCGAACACACAAGCCGCCTGCGCTCCCGGCGTGCTCAAACTCAAGGGTTTGTGCAGCAGGATATTGCGCAGCAAGAGCGTGTCGAGCACATCGTTGCTGAGTATGCCCAAAGAATCCAGCGACTGCGCCAGCGGTTGAATATTACGCAAGGAAAACTCGTTCTTGCTGCCTACATAGCCAATGCAGCCGCAGTAGGATGCGGGCCGTATGACCGATGCCGCCGTCTGTGTGCCGAAGGCTACCGGCACCATGAAATCGGCCACGGCAGCAGCAGAGCCGCTGGAGGAGCCGCCGGGTGTACGTTCAGCATCATGCGGGTTATTCGTCTTGCCAGCCTGAAAGTAAGCAAACTCGGTTGTGACCGTCTTGCCCATCAAAATGCCGCCTGCCGCTTTCATCGCGGTAACGCAGGAAGCATCCATATCCGGAATCCGATCCTGGTGAATAGCTGAGCCCATTGTGGTGGGAATACCGGCCGTATCAATTACGTCCTTGACCGCAAAGGGCAGGCCCATCAAGGGCGAAGCCTTGTAAAAATCGCTGCGGCTTTCGTACTCGGCCAGATAGTCGTCTTGATCAATCAGATACTGCCAGGCACCAATCTTGTCATCGCGTGTGGCAATGCGCTCGTAGAAGGAAGCCACGATATCCGGCAGACTGGCTTCGCCCGTATGCAGAGCGTGCAGCAATTGATGCAAAGGCAGCTTAAACCACTGTCGTTTCATGCTGCCACTCCTTGAGAGCTTGAAATAAAGAGGCATCCACCGTCGCCACTCCACCGCCAATACGACCGCGCTCTCCGGCACCGTCGATCATGCCCAGCAACACCAAAGGCCCGGTATTGCTGGCAATCACTTGCGCAAAATCACTGATGCCATTGCGCCCGGCCAGAAAGGGCAAGCGGGTTTTCAGAAACAGGCTTTGACGAGTCAGGTAGTTCGAGGGCAAAAAGGCATGCAAATTCTTCGCACTAATCCCGGCCAGATCCAGACACTGACCACCCAGCCCTACAAAATCCACCACCGCACTATCGCCCAAGGCTCCCAGCGCGTTTGCCTGTTCATTGCCGGGTTCTTTATTGCCAGCAATAACAGGGGCATCCGTAACCAACCAAGTTGTCGAACTGGCCAATTGCAGACCAAAGCGCAAGCCATTGCCGCCGACTTTAACGATGGCATCCGCGCCATCAGCGGGCGTCTGGTTTGCCAGAATCAAGGCACTGGCGGCCATCCAGTAATTCAAGGCCCAGGCCATCGCACCGTACAGAAAGCTCTGGCTGGCTTGGTCATTAATGCCCCAGGAGACAATAATGTCGGCCAGTTGCCTGGAGCCATGCATGGTACGAGCATGGCCATCATCACCATTGAGCAAGGAAGCCTGGACGATGGGGGCCAGATCTACCGGCCCCTGAAACTGTGCAGCCAGCCGTGCGCCCAAATCCTGATGCAGCCAACGCAGATGCGGCACCATTTCATCAGCAAAAATACCCAGGCGGGTGCACCACTGCATGCCTTCATTCAGCACCGAGTATTTCTTGTTTTCGGGCTGATTGCTGTCGCTGACCTCAATCAAATACATGGACGGCGTGACGACTCCGGCCAATGGCACCACCACGCCGTAATCCTGCGCGGGAGCCAATTGCACGCCCCCTGCGTCCAGCAAGGCTTGCGCCTCTTGTTTGTTGCCCGCCCAGCCCTCATACAGAATGCCGATCAAAACCGAATTTCGGATTGCGGCAGGCAGCTCCTGCGCATCCCGAAACGGTGGCCCGGCATGCAGGACCAAGCGGCCTTGCGAGGGCAAAAGGGATTGCAGGGGACGGACTCCTGTCCAGGCGGGCATCACGGCCTGCGTCTCTACATGCTGAGCCATATCGTCTCCTTACGCCACGCGCACCCAGGTTTCGCTGTTCGCCAGGCTGGCGGACTGCGCACGCGAGCCGTTAAAGTCTCGCTCTATGGTGTTGCCTGGCAAGGCCTTGCCATTGATCAGCACTCTGGCTTGCTGCGCCGGATGGAATACACACATCATTTCGTGCTTCTGGGTTTGGGTCTGGCTTTGCGGCAGGTCCACACAAATCGCGGGCTGCGTCATTTGATGCCATTGCAATTCCACCGTCAGACCTGCACTGGCGGAGGAGACAGACTCGCTGACCAGCTCAGGGAAACGGTTCACCGTCTGGAAAACGCCGTCACCCAAGACCTGCAACTTATCCAGCGCCACCGCCTTGCGAAACAAGCCAAAATGGCGCACAAAATCCCGTACCAGATACTCGGCCAAAGGCTGGTTGTCTGTAATCAGCAAACGTGCGTCGCTGTCCTGCCCGTCCTCGTAGGGCTTGTCCAATACCAGAATGGCCTGGCCGCTGCCATACGCCGAGCTGGCAATGCGAAAGTACAGGGACAAGGACGACCAGTCCTGCTCAGGGTCGGTCTTCAAATAAATAAAAGGGTTGTCACCCGTCCAATCCAAGGTGCCGGTTTTAATTCCCGTCATGCTCAAGTCTCCGTGTTCAATTTGTTCGTCAAGAACGCCTGGACGTTTCACGCCAGGTCTTTTTCCACCGCGTATTCCTGGCGCAGTTGCTGAAAATCCGTGCTCGGCTGCCAGCCCAGAATTTCCTTGGCCGCATGGCTGCTGAAAATAGAGGCACGGGGATTATTCTGATACCAGCGCGGGTTCTTGATTTCAGGCACAGGGCCAATAATCTGCTGATACCAGTCTGTGGTTGCCAGAGGGTGGGAGCTATCGTCTGCGCTGATGAAAAACACGCCGTAGCGCAAACCTTGCAGATTCACGGCGGCCTCAAAAGCACGCGCCAGATCCGCAGCCCAGATGTAATAAAACAGCCAGTTGCGCTGCGGGCTGTCAACGAACTGGATGTACTCGGCAATGGTTTCCGGCAGCACCACGGCCAGCGGACGCAGGCAGATCACTTCCATATCGCTGGCATCGCTAAAGCTTTTTGCCATCTGCTCCATGACAATCTTGCTGACGCTATAGGCCTGATAAGGCTTATTTTCATGGGCCTCGTCTACAGGCAGATACTGAGGTTTCCAATCGGCGCGCATCTCCGACAGACCGCAGGCTGAAATACTGGAACACAGCACCACTTTCTTGACGCCGTTTTCACGACAGGCTTGCAGCACATGCCAGGTGCCGCGCACATTCACGTTGATGTACTGCTCCTCAGCAGCCTTCCAGTCGAAATCAATCGCCGCCAGGTGAATCACGGCATCGGCATCTTTGGTGGCCGCACGCACGGCCTCCAGATCCATCACATCCGTTTGAATAAAAGAAACCTGATGCTGGCTGGGTTTCAGATCCGCCACGACCACATCCATGGTCTGCATCAATTGCTGTACGACGTACGAGCCCACACGACCCGAGCCACCTGTAACCACCACTTTCTTCATGGTGTTTCTCCTGTTTATTGTTATAGATCCAAAACCAATTCGGCCGACAAGGCGCGCGAAACGCAGATCATCATGGTTTCATTCAGCCGCCGTTCTTCTGGCGACAGCACAAAATCCCGATGCTCCGGCAAGCCGGAAATCACTACGGTCTCGCAGGTACCGCAGGTGCCGTTCTGGCATGAGCACTTGACCCGTATGCCTTCCCGTTTCAAGGCGGCCAGAATCGTTTCATCCCCCGCTACCGCGATGCTTTTGCCCGACTTCTTCAAGGTCACGGTAAAGCCCTTGCCTTGCAACATGGCCGGATCGGTCTCTACCGAGAAGCGCTCCAGCACCAGTTGCCAGCTAATATCGGCCTGTTCCTGTTGATAGTTTTCCAAGGCGGTCAGCAAAGGCTGCGGACCGCAGGAATAAACGACGGTTTGCGCATCCAGCGCTTGCAATGCGCCTTGCAGATCAAACAGACCGTCCTGATTGGAGGCATGCGTGGTGATACGCGCGCCATCCACTTCTTGCAGCTCTTGCAGAAAAATAAAATCCGCTGCGTTTCTTGCCAGATACAGCAAGTGCCAGTCCAGACCCGCTGCCGCAGCGGCCTGGACCATGGGCACGATAGGCGTGATGCCTATGCCCCCGGCAATAAAGAAGCACTTCTTGTTTGCAGCAAAGGGAAAGTGATTTTTCGGAATGCTGACGGCCAGTGCATCACCTTCCTGCAATACCTCATGGATATACGCAGAGCCGCCCCGCCCGGCATCCTCTTTCAGAACGGCAATTTGCCATTCGCGGGTATTGGCCTGTTGGCCACACAGCGAATACTGACGGTAAAGCGGCTCGGTCTGCGACACCGCCAGTTCCAGCTCAATGTGCGCCCCTGGCTCCCAGACGGGAAACGCGCCCCCGTTTTGCAAACCCAGAGTCAGACCCACAACGCGCTCTGACAGCCTGGTTTTCTTCAGCACGCGTGTTTGCAAAGTTTGCTGCATGATGCTGCTCCTGCTCCCTTAGGCAATCGCTCGGATCGGCAATACCCGGCTTTGCTCGTCCGCACGGCGCTCTTCGGCGCGGTACAGATCAATCAGCCAGTTTTGCAAACGCTTGATGACCAGCTCTTCATTGGTCAAGCGGCCACGGGAAGCAAAGTTCGATTGCATGCCCTGATGCGAACGACGCCAGGCAAACAAATCCTCGATCATCACGGGGTACAAATCATCGTGTTCCTGATCGAACTTCTCTTTGTGATCCTCGCGCTCCAGTGTTTCTTGCGGATACATCCAGGACACGCCGTAGGTCGATTGCTTGGCGCTTTTGGGTAGCCACATGAAGTACTTCACCTTATCGGGCATGGCCACCAGCAAGAGGTTAGGAGCCACCGTCACGTAAGAAAGCTGGGTCCGCTCCTGATCGGTCAGACCATCCATGGGCGGCTGCAAGATGGAACCGGTATGCGTCGGCGCGGCGTCCTTGTGGGTGGAGAGCAGGTTGTAGGACACAATGCCATTGGCTACGTCATTAAAGACAGCAGTTTCATCGACACGATCCGGATTGGTTTCGTACATGCCGCCCCAGGACGAAGCGTGCAGGAAGCTGCAGTGGTAGCACTCGTCATTGAAGATCTTCCAGTTCCAGTCGAAGCTCTCCATCTTCAGAGGCTCCGAGGACTTCAACTCGGACATGCGGTAGTTCGCCAGTTGCTTACCCAAATTGCCCAAGCGGGTATGCAAGGCAGGCGCCATGGCGTCGTAGTTGATGAAGATGAAGCCTTCCCAAACCTCGGCACGGATTTTGGGCAGACAGACGCTCTTGGGGTCAAAGCTGGCGCCGGTATCAGTCAGACCAGGGGCGGAAACCAGTTCACCTTCCATGTTGTAGACCCAGGCGTGCAAAGGGCAACTGATACGGCGCACATTCCCTGCTCCTTCCAACAACAGCATATTGCGGTGACGACAGACGTTGGATAGCACATTGATGCCACCTTCACGAGTGCGGATAGCGAACAGCGCATCATTACCTACGTCAAAGGTGAAAAAGTCACCGGCATTGGGAATGTCAGTCGCACGGCCCACACAGAACCACTGTTTTTTCCAGACGGCATTCAGTTCGAACTGAAAAAACTCTTCCGAGTTGAAACACTCGGGGGGCAAGGCGAAAACCTCATCGGTTTCCTGCTGAAAGTAGCTGCGGTCAAATTCTTCAATCGCAATGGGCGAGCGTAGAGCGGTAGTCATCTCAATATCTCCTCTGGTTTGCATGAGCACCATGAATGGCTTTTATTAGGTCAGGCCAATCATGCGACAGGGAGCGACCCTTGAAAATTGAGCAAATTTGACGGAACGATGAGTTTTTTTTGTTGTTGAATCGGGATGAAGGGAAAGCGGTGGATCGCAAACACTACAAAATGAAGCCGTTCTCGACGACGTAAAGCCCGATTGAGGACTGCGTGTCAGCTACTTGGGACTAGGTATGAGCGATGTGAGAACTAGGCGGAGCTTGATAAAACCTCCAGCCACGCGCGTCAGATCGGGTTTCCACACCCTGATCGATGAGAAATGAGCAATGAACGAAGTGCGATGTGCATCCAGCCTGGTTCGGGAAGGCCGATACATAAAAAAACCTGCATATTTGCAGGTTTTTTAAAGACGCAGGCACAGCGACACGGTCAGCAAAGAACAAAGAAAGCCCGGTCACCGAACGCAGTATAGGGGCGTCGCCAATCAACTACCGCCTAGCGAATTGCAATCGACGCGACCCAATCCACAAACTCCTGCTCCTGTCGGCTAAGGTTCGCCTCCTTGGGGTAGGCCAGGAAATAGGCGTACTCTTCCAGGCAAACATCGAAAAGCTGGACGATCTCTTTCTTGTCGATCAAAGGTTGCAGCAAGGCCGGACAGCCCAGCATCACCCCTTGGCCGTTCAAGACGGCATTCATGCGTACATTGGTGTCATCAATGTGAAAGCTCTTCTTGGCCGTCAGTTCCTGCCCCGCCGCCTTGCGCAACCACTGCTCCCAGCACAGCTGATTTTCTTCGTGAATCAGCACATGCTGGTTCAGATCCGCCGGAAATGTGATCTGGCCATGCGCCTGCAAATAAGACGGCGCACACACAGGCGTCAAATTGCCGGGAATGATGCGCAAGGTCTGCAACTGCGGCCAGTCGCCCTGCTTGCCCCAGACAATTGCAAAATTGATGTTGTCCCTGAAAAAGTCCGGTGCCTGCAACCTGTGCAGCAAGTTGATTTCAATGTCCGGGTGCTTCAGCCAGAAATCTCCCAACTGCCCGGTAAACCACATGCTGGACACAAAGGGCCGCAAGGACAGATTGATACGGCTCTTGCCGTGCGGCATACGCAGTTCGCTCAAGGCCTGATTGATCTCGTAAAAAGGCCGCTGCAAACGGTCGAACAAAAACTGGCCCTGATCCGTCAACTCCAGGGAACGGTTTTTACGCAGAAACAGCTTGCAGCCCAGATACTCCTCCAGCACCTTGATCTGGTGACTGACTGCCGAAGGAGAGACCAGCAGGTCTTCTGCCGCCTTGGTGAAGTTCAACCTTTGCGCGGATACCGTAAAGGTTCTTAAGGCATTCAGTAATGGCACCTGCATGACGGGCTATGTCTCCTGATGTGGCTAGCTTTGTTCTGAAATTATTTATTATCGGAGCATAAGCCTTGCCGTCTTCAAAAACCAGTCGGCTGAACACGGGGTCCCTCAAGCGCGCATAAAAAAACCGGCCTGGGCCGGTTTTTGAAAATACAAGCAGGCTTACTCGTTCACATCGGTTTTGCGCCGTACCGGAACCAGAACATCGCGTGCTTGCTCGCGTGCCGACTTGGAAGCATCAAACAATTTCCAGGCTCCCAGAGCCAAGGCTCCGATACGCAGCCAGCGCCCGCCAAAGCTACTGAGCACCGCCGAGGCACCAGATAACAGAAACGGATAACGGCGTGACAAGGACAATGCACTGGCCACCACACCGCCCATGCTCAAACCCGACGGCTTGACGCTGTTCCACAAGTTGCCGGGACTTAAATCTTCCCCCAGGGAATGGATCTGGGACGACATGGCCTGCCGCTCCAAGGAGGCGCGGACTCGCAACAGTTCAATACGCACCGCCCGCTCCTGGGCGGACATGCTCTCTTGCTTCGTGCTCATTTCCCGTCTCCCTCGGAATCCCTCAAGCGCTCAATAAACGCGACATCGCGACGCAGCTCGGACAAGGTCGCTGAAAAAGGAATTGGACCTGTCGTCAGACGACGACGTACGGCCAGGAAAAGCCCCACTCCCAAACCGGCATACAAAACGACCAGTCCCCCCAAGGCCCAGTAACGATACTCCGTAGGCCAGAAGTACAAGGCCAGCAACAAGCTGAACACCAGCACCGCCAGAGTGGAGAACAGCAGTGCGCCAAACACCATAGTGAAAATAGTGATCAGGCTCGCCTTTTGCTGGCCGGCCTCCAGAGCAAACAGCTCCAGCCGAGTACTGACAGCTCCTATCAAGGTAGAACCAAGCTGACTGATAGTTTGCCTAAGCGCCATGATTTATCCCTGCTCTGCGACATCTTGTCCTTACCTGCAAGGACAAGAGCCTGGTTTCTAAAAGGCTGCCGATCTGGACGGCAAAGTCCAGATCGGCAGGGTCGCTTTTTATGCTGCTGCAGCCCTACGAAAGGCCTGCAGCGCAGAGCACAGACAGATTAACGACGACTGATCAGCATGCCGAACATCAGGCCCACAATACCGGCCACGCCAATAGCTTGCCAGGGCTTGTCGTGGACATAATTGTCGGTTGCTTTGGCTGCACGCAGGCTGTGATCAACCACTGCTTCCTGGGCATCGTGCAAGGAATCCCGGGTCAGACGCAATGAGCGCAAGGCTTTTTCCCGCAATTCACCGGCTTTGTCGCCCGTGGCTTCGGCTGCTTCACGCATCAGTTGTTCTGCTTCATCCAAGCTCGCTTTCACTTCCTCGATGAATTTGTCTCCGCTGTTTTCCAGACTTTTCTTGGTAGCCATAAATAACTCCTTGCCGTTGAAAGGGACACGCGACAAATACGTATCGCCAAGTGAATGGCGCCATAGCAGCGCCGCACAAAATTCTTTAACCCGCACTTTTCAGGATAAAGATACTCGGTGAACCTGTGAGATATTCATCACAAGCTTACTTCAGTTGGGTTACCTCTACCGTAGACGGTACACCGTTCTGAATACTTTCTTGCTTCATGACCATCTGCACCTCCGGACAATACCAATCGGTAACCTGTGAATTGATTCCCGGAATAGGCAGGCTGATGCCACTGAAACTGGCCTGGGTAGGCTCAATCTCGCGTTGATAGCGAATAGGCCAGCACTGGTAATTGCCCAATGCAGTCTGTATGGATTGTTGGGAGCCGACCGTCTTGGCACCAGTATGAATGCGCAGAACATTGGCCTGGCTACGCTTGTCCAGATTGATCTGATAGCTCTGACGGGGGAAAGTCTGTCCGTCTTGCAGACCACCATGTTCGTAAGAGAACAGCCCCAGCAAACGCAGGTCAAACGAGCCTGGAACGGCTTGCAGACCACCCCGGCCGTCATCACGTTGGAAACGGGTGCGACCATCGCGCACGGTCATGACATAGTCAATATTAGGCTTGCTGGCAGGCAAACCCGCCAAGGCCACGCTGGCCTTGCCCTGTACGCGAGCCTGGCACTGATCGCCGCCCTGCTTTTTCACATCAGAAAACGCCAGATCAGCGCCCAAGGCCAGAAAACCCGAGCCAGTCAGCTGCACCTGCCCGCCGTCACGCATAAAGGGGACGTCACACAAGCCGGCCTGGGCCGAACCCAGGCCCAAGGTAAGCAACAGAGGAGCAGCCATCCAAGCATTCAGTTTCATATGCATTCTGGATTCAGTGAAACGTAGACTTAACGCTTTATTATGCCTATCCCCCCTGCCATGCTGGCAAGGGATTGTAAAAAAGCACAACAAGTTCCGGAATTACACCTCGCCGTCCTGAACCTTCTGACGCGTACCAAAAATACGGTCGCCCGCATCGCCCAGGCCCGGCACGATATAACCGTGTTCGTCCAAATGCTGATCAATGGACGCGGTATAGATATGCACGTCAGGATGGTGTTTTTCAAGAGTGGCGATGCCTTCAGGGGCCGCCACCAGCACCAGGGCACGAATATTCTTGCAACCCGCTTTTTTCAGCAGATCGATCGTGGCAACCATAGAGCCGCCGGTGGCCAACATGGGGTCGATAATCAGGGCCAGGCGCTGGTCCAGCTCACCGACCAACCGTTCCAGATAGGTCTGGGCCTCAAAGGTTTCTTCATTTCGGGCGATACCGATCACGCTGACCTTGGCGCCGGGAATCAAGCTCAACACCCCGTCCAACATGCCAATACCGGCGCGCAAGATAGGAACAACCGTCACTTTCTTACCAGCCAGCTTTTCCACTTCCACATTGCCACACCAGCCTTCAATGGTGGTGGGTTCCAAGGGCAAATCCTTGCAAGCCTCGTAGGTCAGCAAAGAAGCAATTTCCTGGGACATTTCGCGGAAATTTTTTGTGCTCAGATCTGCCTTGCGCATCAAACCCAGTTTATGGCGGATCAAAGGGTGGCGTATTTCGTGTATGGGCATGATTGCTTCATCAAATTAGGGACTAACTAAAAACGGGGCTGCTGCACAGCAGCCCGCACTATCGTGATCGTTAACGCACTGCCAACCACTTCACCACCGAGTCAAAAAAGGGCCGGGCAGCGGCAGAACGTTCGTCATTGACCATCATGACAACAATATACCGCTTTCCGCTGGCTCCCAGCACGTAACCGGCCAGCGCACGACTATCGCGCAGTGTGCCGGTTTTCAGGTGAGCACGGCCCTGAACCTCGTCATCGCGCAAGCGCGAACGCACCGTGCCATCCACACCGGAAATCGCGAAGGAGGAAATGTACTCGGGCATCCAGTTCGAGCGCCAGGCAACCTTCAGCATGTCGGCCATCCCGCCCGCCGTAACGCGTCCATTACGCGACAGACCGGAGCCATTGTCTACCGTCCAGCCAGCCGTGTTGACACCCTGACGGCCTAATACTCCCATGACTGCCCGTTCACCACTGGCGACGGTCGCACCCGGACCGCTCATCTCAGCGCCCACGGTCAGCAAAATGGTCCGAGCCATCACGTTATTGCTTTGCTTATTAACAAGGCGAATCAAATCAGACAATGACCGCGAATCATGCCAGGTAATCACCTGGGCACGGGCAGGCACGCGGCCTGTCTTGATATCGCGGGCCAAGGTGCCGCCCAGATCGCGCCACAGGCTACGAAACAGTTTGTCGAAAAATTCGGTTTGGGAATGCACCAGTCGGTACACGCTGAACTCACCGCAAGAAGCAGCGGCCTTGCCACTGACACGCACCACCATGCCACCGGCTTCAGGCTGAATCTGGGTTCCAACTACAGGTGAACCAGGGCAGGTGGCCGTCGACCACTCGACTTCACCCTGAACGCGCACACCCGGCAGGGGCGGGTCAATAATCGCAATCCATTTGCGCGCCTGGGTATCGGGTTGGAACACCAGGCGGGACGCCCCCAGCCCTACCATCATGGCGTCCGGGCTGGCGTTATAGGGACGGTCACCCGCATTATCGAAGTCGCCCGGATTAATGGTGACGTTACCGAAAATGGAACGATCCACAATAACGTCGGTCAGATTCTTCACCCCACGCAAGCGGAGCTCGCGCAACATGTCCCACAACTGCGGCACGGTCAAAAACGGATCGCCCCCGGCCTTGATATACAAAGGCCCTTTCAGCGTGCCTTGCTCGTCCACTTGCAGGCCATCCTGGGCCATCAAGGTCGTGCGCCACGTGTATTCTGGCCCCAGAGCGGACAGACCAGCCCAGGTGCTGACCAGTTTCATCACCGAGGCAGGGTTACGCGGCTCTTGGGCGTTGACGCCAATCAGACGCGGACCATCAGCCTCGTCCACCACGATGGACAGGGACGATTGTGGCAAACGGCTGGCATTCCAGACCGAAGCCAGCTCGGGCGGCAAGGCCTGGGCCAGGGCTAGCGATGCGCCTTGCACCATGAGCAAGGTGGCCAAAGCCACATGCTTGCAACGACTCAAAACAGGCTTTGCCTTTAAAACGCCCATGCCCTCGTCTCCAACAGATCAATTCAGGAAAGATCCAAGCATACCGAAAGAAAAACACCACGGATATGGCCGTTTCAGCAATCTGGCGGCAAAGCGTTAAAATAGTCGGTTACCCCACCAGGCCCGGTCTTTTGGCCCACGGCCCTTTACGACAAACCATGAGCATCGACCCCTCTTTAACTATCGCCCAGTTCGACTACGAGCTTCCCCCTGATCTGATCGCTCAAAGCCCGCCGGCCCAGCGCCAGGGCAGCCGTTTGCTGCATCTGGACAGTGCCAGCCAATTGCATGACCGCCAATTCACCGACCTGCCCAGCCTGCTGCGCAAGGGTGACCTGCTGGTCTTTAACGACACGCGCGTCATCAAGGCCCGCCTGCACGGCCAAAAAAGCAGCGGCGGCAAGGTGGAAGTGCTGATCGAGCGCGTGACCGGCCCTGATACGGCCCTGGCCCATATCCGCGCTAGCAAATCTCCCAAACCCGGCACCTTGCTGGAACTGGCCGAAGGCCGCGTACTGGCCGACTGCACCGGACGGGAAGACGCCTTGTTTGCCCTGCGCTTTCACGAGCCTGTGCTGGACATGCTGGAGCAGTACGGCGCAACACCTCTGCCGCCCTACATTACCCACGCGGCCGATGAACAGGACGACTCGCGCTACCAGACTGTCTACGCCCGTCACCCCGGTGCCGTAGCCGCCCCCACAGCAGGCCTGCACTTTACCGACGACATGCTGGCCACCTTGCGCGAGCAAGGCGTGGACCAGGCCTTTGTGACCTTGCACGTGGGTGCAGGCACGTTCCAGCCTGTGCGCGTGGACAATATCAGCGAGCACGTCATGCACGCCGAACGCTACCACGTCCCCGCCGCTACCCTGACCAAGATTGAAGCCACCCGCGCTGCTGGTGGCCGCGTCATTGCCGTGGGCACCACCAGCGTGCGTTCGCTGGAATCTGCCGCCAGCAAAGAGCCCGGCATGAACCAGCGCTGCGCCGATGGCAGCATTGAAGGCGACACGCGTCTCTTTATTACCCCCGGCTTCCAGTACCAGTGGGTAGATGCGCTGATCACCAACTTTCATTTGCCCCAGTCCACCTTGCTGATGCTGGTATCGGCTCTGGCGGGGATCGAACCCATACAACGTGCCTACCAGCACGCCGTCCAATCCCGGTATCGCTTCTTTAGTTACGGCGATGCTATGTTCATTGAGCCCCCTACCCCATGAGTGGACTGAAGTTTGACCTTTTAAGCACCGATGGCGGCGCTCGCCGTGGCCAGATCACCCTGAACCACGGTGTGGTGCAGACCCCCATCTTCATGCCGGTAGGCACGTATGGCAGCGTCAAGGCCATGATGCCGCACGAGTTGAACGAGATTGGCTCGCAGATCATTTTGGGTAACACCTTTCACCTGTGGCTGCGTCCAGGCACGGAAGTCATGGACAAGTACCAGGGCCTGCATAACTTCATGCAGTGGGACAAGCCCATCCTGACGGATTCGGGCGGTTTTCAGGTGTTCAGCCTGAAAGGCATGCGTAAAATTACCGAGGAAGGGGTGAAATTTGCCTCCCCCATCACCGGCGAGCGCCTGTTTCTGACACCTGAAGTGTCCATGCAAATCCAGTACTCCTTGAACTCCGACATTTCCATGGTGTTCGACGAGTGCACTCCCTACCTGATTGATGATCGCCCCGCTACGCATGATGAAGCGGCCAAATCCATGCGTATGTCTCTGCGCTGGGCGCGTCGTTCGCGCGAGGAATTCAAGCGTCTGACCAACCCCAATGCCCTGTTTGGTATTGTGCAAGGCGGCATGTACGAAGATTTGCGCGACGAATCCCTGGCGGGTCTGACCGACATCGGCTTTGAAGGCTACGCCATTGGTGGCCTGTCCGTAGGCGAGCCCAAAGAAGACATGATGCGCATTCTGGCGCACACCACACCCAAACTGCCCACCAACGCCCCCCGCTATCTCATGGGGGTCGGTACGCCAGAAGATCTGGTGGAAGGGGTCAGTCAGGGTGTGGACATGTTTGACTGCGTGATGCCCACCCGCAACGCCCGCAATGGCTGGCTTTTTACGCGCTACGGCGACATCAAAATTCGCAATGCCCGCTACCGTGACGACACACGCCCGCTGGACCCAAGCTGCACTTGCCATACGTGTCAGCATTTCTCACGGGGCTACTTGCATCATTTGCAGCGTTCCAATGAAATTACCGGCTCGCGTTTGAATACCTTGCACAACCTGCATTTCTATCTGCAGATCATGCAAGAGATGCGTGATGCCATTGAGCAAAAGCGTTTTGCGGCCTGGCGCGAGCAATTCCACCAGGATCGAGCACGCGGCATTGAATGACACGCGGTTTGTGATACCGCAATAAAGTGCCGCTACAATACACCGTTAGTTTTTGACAACCCACACAAAAAAATCCTCAGGAGCCCCACATGTCCGCTGTTGACATTCTGACTCTCATCCCCGCCCAGGCAGCTGCCGGCGGCGAAAATGCCTTGATGGGCATGCTGCCCATCATCTTGATGTTCGTTGTGCTGTACTTCTTGATGATTCGCCCTCAAATGAAGCGTCAGAAAGAGCACCGCAATCTGGTGTCCAACCTGGCCAAAGGCGACGAAGTCATCACCTCCGGCGGTTTGCTGGGCAAAGTCAGCAAAGTTCACGACAACTACCTGACCGTTGAAGTGGCCAACCTGACCGACAAGCCTGTTGAAGTTCTGGTCCAACGCGTGGCCGTTACGACTGTTCTGCCTAAAGGCACCATCAAGTCGCTGTAATGCCTCCGACCCCGGACCTCGGTCCGGGGTTGCCATTTCTGCACCCGTCGTAGATATCCCATGAATCGTTATCCCCTCTGGAAATATGTCATCGTCTTGGTCGCGCTGGCGATCGGCCTGATCTATACCTTGCCCAATCTGTTTGGTGAGTCTCCTGCTGTCCAGGTTTCCAGCGCCAAATCCACGGTCCGGCTTGAAACCAGCCTGATCAGCCATGTTGAAGCGCTGCTCAAGCAAAACAATATTCCTACGACGGGCTCGTATTTTGAGCAAAACGGACCCAACGCCACCGCGCGTTTCCGTTTTGAGTCCACCGATGTTCAGCTCAAAGCCAAAGATCTGATCGAGCGTGAGCTGAACAAGGACTCCACAGCGACCGCTCCCGACTACACCGTCGCTCTGAACCTGGTGTCCGCGTCGCCAGCCTGGCTGACCGCATTGGGCGCGCACCCCATGCACCTGGGCCTGGACTTGCGCGGCGGCGTTCACTTTCTGCTGCAAGTCGATATGCAGGGCGCACTGCAAGCCCGCTACGACTCCATGGTGGCTGATGCCCGCAGCGTGCTGCGCGAAGCCAAAGTACCTGTCGGGACCATCGAGCGCGATGGCCAGTCCCTGCGTATGGACTTTGCCTCGGCTGAGGATCGCGACCGCGCCCAGTCCGAAATGCGCCGCGCCATGCCTGATCTGGAGTTCATTCCTGCCGGCGATAGCGGCTTGACCGCTCGTTTGACGGAAACCGCCACCATCCAGGTGCAGACCAACGCGCTGACACAAAACATCACCACCTTACACAACCGCATCAACGAGCTGGGCGTGGCCGAACCCGTTATTCAACAACAGGGTTCGGACCGCATCGTGGTTCAGTTGCCCGGGGTACAGGATGTAGCGAAAGCCAAAGAAATTCTGGGCCGTACCGCCACGCTGGAACTGCGCATGGTGGAAGACTCCCCCGCTGCCGTTGCCGCGTTGAACTCGGGCACCGTGCCCTTTGGCCTGGAGCGCTACACCGAACGTGGCGGTGCTCCTTTGCTGCTGCGCCGTCAGGTCATCCTGACCGGTGAGAACCTGCAGGACGCCCAGCCTGGCCGCGACTCGCAAACCCAGCAGCCCACCGTCAACCTGACTCTGGACAACAAGGGCTCGCGTATTTTCCGCGACATTACCCGCAACAACATCAACAAGCGCATGGCCATTGTGCTGTTTGAAAACGGCGTGGGTGAAGTGGTGACAGCTCCGGTTATCCGCAGCGAAATTCCTAACGGCCAGGTACAGATCAGCGGCAGCATGAATGCTCAGGAAGCCGCCGACATTTCCCTGCTGTTGCGTGCCGGTTCGCTGGCCGCCCCCATGAGCATCATTGAAGAGCGCACGATTGGCCCAAGCCTGGGTGCCGACAATATTCGCCAAGGCTTTAACGCCACGCTGTACGGCTTTATTGCGATTGCCATCTTCATCATGCTGTATTACCACTTGATTGGCCTGTTCTCCACCATTGGCCTGACCTTCAACGTGCTTTTGCTGCTGGCTGTGCTGTCCATGCTGCAAGCGACTTTGACCTTGCCCGGTATTGCGGCCATTGCCTTGACACTGGGTATGGCCATTGACGCCAACGTGCTGATCAACGAGCGTATCCGCGAAGAATTACGCAATGGCGCCTCACCGCAACAAGCCATTCACCAGGGCTTTGATCGTGCCTGGGCCACTATTTTCGACTCCAACCTGACCAGTCTGATTGTGGGTGTTGCTTTGCTGGCCTTTGGCTCGGGCCCCATCCGTGGTTTTGCGGTGGTACACGTGATCGGCATTCTGACCTCCATGTTCTCTTCGGTGGTTGGGGTCCGTGCCCTGGTCAATCTCTGGTATGGCAACCGTCGTCGCCTGCAAGGGATTTCTATCGGCCAGGTCTGGAAGCCACAGGACAAGAAGTAAAGCGCCGGGGCCGGTGCAAACCGGCCAGGCACAACTACAGGCATAAAGCATCATGGAATTTTTTCGTATTCACCGCACTATCCCGTTCATGCGCCATGCTTTGGTGCTGAACCTGATCAGTTTTCTGACGTTTATCGCAGCGGTCGTTTTCATTATCTTGCGCGGCTTTCACCTGTCCATCGAATTTACCGGTGGTACGGTCATCGAAGTGCACTATCAGCAAACTGTACAGGTTGAGGATGTGCGCCGCTCGGTTCAGTCTTTGGGCTATACCGATTTTCAGGTGCAGAACTTTGGAACGTCGCAGGACATCATGATCCGCTTGCCCGTTCTGGACGGACAAGATTCGACCCAGCAAAGCGAACAAGTGCTCCAGGCCCTGAAGCAGCAACACTCAGATGTAGAGCTGCGCCGCGTGGAGTTCGTCGGCCCTCAGGTCGGGCAGGAGTTGTTAAATAACGGCTTGATGGCCCTGGCCTTCGTGGTTGCAGGCATCTTGCTGTACCTGGGTTTCCGCTTTGAGTGGAAGCTGGCTTTGGCATGTGCCCTTGCCAACTTGCACGACGTGGTCATCATTCTGGGCTTTTTCGCGTTCTTCCAATGGGAGTTCTCGCTGTCAGTGCTGGCCGGTGTTCTGGCTGTCCTGGGTTACTCGGTGAACGAATCCGTTGTGGTGATGGACCGTATCCGTGAAAACTTCCGCAAGCAGCGCAAGATGTCGGTATCGGAGATTATTGACCTGTCCATTACCCAGAACATCTCGCGTACCATCATCACCCACGGTTCTACCCAGATGATGGTGCTGTCGATTTTCTTCTTCGGTGGCCCCACGCTGCACAACTTCTCGCTGGCGCTGACCATCGGTATCTGGTTTGGTATTTACTCCTCCGTGTTCGTGGCCGCCGCTATTTCCATGTGGCTGGGCGTGAAACGTGAGGACCTGGTCAAGCCAATCAAGAAAGACGAAGGCGGCGAGGTTGTAGAAGGTTAAGTTGCTTCTTTAGTCGTTGTTCAAGACTAGCCCGACATTGTTGTGATGTCGGGCTTTTTTGTTTCTGGAGCTGCTAGATTGCGGGTAATAGGGTGGCAGACGTTTGTTTTATTGAGGGCCGGAGCAGGTCGGCGGGCGAGTCAGGTTGTTCGCCGCGGGCGGAGGCTGGATGCGGGGTACAAGGGTCGTGCTGTTTGAGGAGCACGCTTGCGGTTTGTCCGGAGGACAAACCGCGCTCCGAGTTCACGACCCGCCCGCATCTGGCCTCTGACAAGGGGACCCATGCGTAGCACGGGCGAATAACCCGCCAAGCCGACCTGCTCCGGCCCTCAATAAAACAAAAAGGGGTTTACTGCTGCCACCCTATATTCGGAATACTTCGGCACGATGGCTATACAACAAGCGATATTGCGATGGCAATATGGCGGAACTTCACTACTGTAGCGATCACGACAATGTCTACAGAGAAGCTCATTTCCATCAGGCTGATAGAACTTGCCGCAGTCATTTTCAGATCACAAGCAGCAAGGATCGGATAAGGCACGACAAGCCGACGGTGTGGGGAACGAAATGGTCGCAGACGACTTAATTAATGCGGGATGGTTTCATCCGGCCGCAACGTCAATACGCGCACACCACTTTCCGTCACAGCCACCGTGTGTTCAAACTGTGCCGACAGCAAGCCATCGCACGTACGTACGGTCCAGCCATCTTTCTCGGTTTGCACCGCATGGCCGCCTTGATTCAGCATAGGTTCAATGGTGAACACCATGCCCTCTTTCAGTCTCAAGCCTGTCCGCGGTGTCCCCCAGTGCAGGACCTCGGGCGCTTCGTGCATTTCTCGCCCGATGCCATGCCCGCAGTAATCGCGCACAACGGAGTAGCCATTCTTGCGTGCGTACTGCGAGATGGCAAATCCTACATCGCCCAAAGTCGCACCGGGACGCACGGCTTGTATGCCCTTCCACATCGCCCTATAGCAGGCATCGACCAGTTTTTGCGCAGCAGGAGCAACCTGCCCCACCATGTAGGTTTTGCTGGAATCCGCAATAAAGTCGTTCTTCTCCAGGGTGATATCGAAGTTCACGATGTCTCCCTCTCTGAGCACATCCGCCGTGGACGGCATACCGTGGCACACCACCTGATTAGGCGAGGCATTCAGAACATAGGCATAACCGTACTGCCCTTTGCTGGCGGGCCGGGCTTGCAGATCTTCAACGATGTAGCTCTCGACCAGATCATTGATCTGCATGGTGCTCATGCCAATCAGATCCAACTGATCCAGGTGCGTGAACACTTGAGCCAACAAACGACCTGACTCGGCCATCAAGGCAATTTCATCCGCCGTCTTGATCATGCTGACTCCATCTGATCCAGAGGCACCGCAGGCTCACCCAAACCGGCCGCCTTCATTTCACGAGCAACAATGTCGTTAAAGCTCAAGGTCGGATTCAGTTCGCACAGCAGTCCCATACGTATCCAGAAAGCGGCCTGCGCATTGATGGAGCGACATGAAACGGTGCTCGCTTTGCGTAACTGATCGTGCAGCTCGTCATCAATATTCACGATACCCATTTCTCAATCCCTATATGATTCATATACGAATCATATATTTCATAAAAACAGGACGCAAGCAAAACCTGGCCGAGAATCCTTATCCAACTCGATGCCCTGGCAAGGCTGCTTCCAGTTATCACCAGCCAAAGGGCGGCTTGTCTGCAACAAGTCCCACCACAGGAATCCCTGCTTGCTTGTGGCTCAAGCGAAGCTGAGCGTTATAATGCTCGATTCATCATTTTCAATGGCCCGCGGGATATACACCCGTCACGGCTCCTTCTATGACCGACACCACAATCTCTCCCCCCGCCAGCGCGGACGCTGCCACCAAGCCTGCCCGCAAGCTCTTCATCCGCACCTTTGGCTGTCAGATGAACGAGTACGACTCCGAAAAAATGGCCGACATCCTGAATCAGGATCGCCCTGTGGAGTTAACCACCAACCCCGAAGAAGCAGACATCATCCTGTTCAATACCTGTTCGGTGCGCGAGAAAGCGCAAGAAAAGGTGTTCTCGGATCTGGGCCGGGTTCAGCATCTGAAAGCGCTCAACCCTGATCTGGTGATTGGTGTGGGTGGCTGTGTCGCCAGTCAGGAAGGCGACACGATTATTCGCCGTGCTCCCTACGTGGACGTGGTGTTCGGGCCACAGACCTTGCACCGCCTGCCCGAGCTGATCGTCAAGCGACGCAACAGTGGCCGCTCGCAAGTGGACATCAGCTTTCCGGAAATCGAAAAATTCGACGCCCTGCCCCCAGCACGTGTGGAGGGATACTCGGCCTTTGTGTCCATCATGGAAGGTTGCAGCAAATACTGCAGCTTCTGCGTGGTGCCCTATACTCGTGGCCCCGAGGTCTCCCGCCCCTTTGACGACGTCCTGATGGAAGTGGCCGATCTGGCCGACCAGGGTGTGCGTGAAGTCACACTGCTGGGCCAGAATGTGAACGCCTACCGTGGCCCGACCGACGTCGCGGGCGAGATTGCCGACTTTGCCATGCTGCTGGAATACGTACACGAGATCCCCGGTATCGAGCGCATTCGTTACACCACCTCGCACCCCAAGGAAATGACCTCGCGCCTGATCGCCGCGCACGGTAACCTGCCCAAACTGGTGCCCTTCCTGCACTTGCCCGTACAGGCCGGCAGCGACCGTATTCTGGCTGCAATGAAACGCGGCTACACTTCGCTGGAGTTCAAATCCATCGTGCGTCGCCTGCGCGAAGCCCGCCCAGACATTGTCTTGTCCTCGGACTTTATCGTGGGCTTTCCCGGTGAGACTGAAGAAGATTTCCAGAAAACACTGAAGCTGATTCGCGATGTGAATTTCGACCAGTCTTTCTCTTTTGTATATTCCCGTCGCCCCGGTACGCCTGCCGCTGACCTGGAAGACACCACCACCAAAGAGGAAAAGCTGGACCGCCTGCATCGCTTGCAAGCGCAAATCAACGAGCAGGCACAGGCCATCAGCCAGGCCATGATTGGCAGCGTGCAACGCATTCTGGTCGAAGGCACCTCGCGCAAAGACGACTCGGAACTGAAAGGCCGTACCGAAAACAACCGCATCATCAACTTCCCCGGCGATACTCGCCTGATCGGACAAATTGTGGATGTGCATGTGACCCAAGTACTGACCAACACCCTGCGCGGAGAAATTGTGACCCATGACCGGGTTGCAGGAGCCTAATCGATGACTAGCCAACGCCGCCGCATGCCCACTGCCTTGCGTCTGGATGGAGACAATACCCATCTGGCCAATCTGTGTGGCCCTTTGGACGAAAACATCAAGCAAATTGCCATTGCCTACGGGGTCACCTTGCGTCGGCGTGGCAGCCATGTTTCGATTGAAGGCGAGCGCGCGGACGAAGCCGCCAAGGCCATTGACTGGTTCCATTCGCGTGCCGTACACCGTGCGCTGAATATCGACGATATTCAATTGGGCCTGGTCGAGCTGGGTGCCAGTCGTAGCCACGAAAAAGAGGACAAACCCGAGCCCCTGCCCGAGCTGCCCCCCGTAGGTCAGGAAGAAATTTCCCTGCGGACCGCCAAGCGCGACCTGCGTCCTCGCACACCCGGCCAACGCGAATACCTGCGCAATATTCTAAGCAACGACATCAACTTCGGCGTCGGTCCGGCCGGTACCGGAAAAACCTGGCTGGCAGTGGCCTGCGCCATTGATGCTCTGGAGCGCGAAGCCGTCCACCGTCTAGTGCTGACACGGCCCGCCGTAGAAGCCGGTGAGCGTCTGGGGTTTTTGCCCGGCGATCTGGCCCAAAAAGTAGACCCCTATCTGCGGCCACTGTACGACGCGCTCTACGACTTGATGGGCGTGGAAAAAGTACAGCGTCTGTTCGAGAAGCAAGTCATCGAGATCGCACCACTGGCCTATATGCGCGGCCGCACCCTGAACCACGCTTTTGTGATTCTGGACGAAGCCCAGAACACCACACCGGAACAAATGAAAATGTTCCTGACCCGCATCGGTTTTGGCAGCAAGGCCGTAATTACCGGCGACCCCACCCAGGTGGACTTGCCCAAAGGCCAGCGCAGTGGTTTGAATCACGCCGTCCAGGTACTGGAAAACGTGCAGGGTATTTCCTGCTCGCGTTTCAACAGCCGCGATGTGGTGCGTCACCCCCTGGTGGCGCGAATTGTGGACGCCTACGAGCGAGCCGGTGATGCCTGATCTGTCCCTGAGCGTCCAGTACGCTGTTGATTGCCCCGAGCTAAGCCGCTCCCGTATCCGCCGCTGGATGCAGCGCACCATTGACATGGCCGTTGAACGCACCCACCCCGAGGATCGCTTCACCGCCCTGTCCGCCACCTTGCGCATTGTGGATACCGAAGAAGGCCAAAGCCTGAACCTAAGTTACCGGGAACGCGACTACGCCACCAATGTGCTGACTTTTGAATATGGTCAGGACGAAGACGGTGTGGTCAGCGGCGATATCGTGCTTTGCCTGCCAGTGCTGGAACGTGAAGCCCAGGAACAGCAGAAACCATTTCTGCATCACGCAGCCCACCTGGTCGTGCACGGCTGTCTGCACTCCCTGGGCTACGACCACCTTGAAGAGGATGAGGCCAAAGACATGGAAGCACTGGAAACTGCAATCCTGGCCAGTTTTCACATCCCCAATCCCTATGAAGAGCGCTAGACCATCTGGGTACAGCGACTCGCGGTCAGCCATCAAAAAACAGCCCCAACACTGACCGTCCTGTGCGCATTCCGAATGATGACAGGTACATACCTTGTCATCGTTTTTCGGTTATGCTTAATTATTCCTTAACTCGTCCTTCGGACAATGTCAGACTCTGCTCCCGACCCCGAGCCCCGTCCTTCAAAGACCAGCTCAAGCAATCCCATCTCTCGCTTAAGTGCTTTTTTCAATCGGCGTCACGAACCCGAAGACCGAGAAGACCTTAAGTCTGTCTTGGTTGCGGCCCACGCCCGCAACGTTATCGACGACGAATCGCTGTCCATGATTGCCGGCACGTTGGACATGGCCAACAAAACCGTGGCCGATATCATGGTGCCACGATCCAAAATCGATATGCTGGACATCGCCAAACCGTTGACCGAGATGCTGCCCATCATTATTGAGACGGGCCACAGTCGCTTTCCGATCTACGAGACAGAACGCGACAACATCATCGGTATTTTGCTGGCCAAGGACTTGCTGCTCTCGATTGCCAATCCCACGCTGGATTTGCGACCGCTGATCCGTCCTGCCGTATTTATCCCCGAGACCAAGCGCCTGAACGTCTTGCTGCACGAGTTCCGTGGCAGCCGCAACCATCTGGCCGTCGTGATTGACGAGCACGGCGGTACGGCAGGCCTGGTCACCATGGAAGATGTGCTGGAACAGATTGTGGGCGACATCGAAGATGAATACGATGAGGACGCCGAGCAGACTATCTTCCAGGCCGGCCCCGACAGTTGGCGTGTCATGGCACTGACTGAAATTCCCGATTTCAACGAAGCATTCCATACCAGGCTTCCTAACGACGACTTCGATACAGTCGGTGGTTGGCTGGCATCCGAATTAGGGCACATCCCTCGCCGGGGCGATGTGGCCCAACTCGATGGCATCAGCATCACCGTTGTACGCGCCGACGCCAAGCGAGCCTTATGGTTGCACGTTCAGCGAGCCACACCCGCCGAGCCCGATCTTGAACAAAGCTGATTCCAAACCCTTACCCCAGGCGCTAAGCGTCGCTTTATTGCTGGTCCTGGGGGGCTTGCACGCCCTATCCTTCTCCATTGGCCCGCTGCCATCCTGGCTTCTGCCCTTCTACCAGATCACCTTGCTGGCTATCGCCTGCTCACAGATCATGGGCTCCAGGTCGGTGCGCCAAGCGTTTGGACGCAGCTACTTGTTTGGGCTTGGCCATTTTGGTGTAGGAATTTACTGGCTATACATCAGCATGCACCAATATGGTGGCATGCCTTCCTGGATGGCCGCTTTGGGTGTTCTATTGCTAGCCGCTGCCCTGGCCCTCTTTCCGGCCCTGGCTTCAGCGGTCTGGCAAAGATTGCGACCCAAGCACGATAGTGATTCCTGGTTACCACGATTGCTATTGTCCGCAGGCTGGGCAAGCTGTTGGGCACTCAGCGAATGGCTGCGCGGCAATTTACTCACTGGTTTTCCTTGGCTCAATATCGGCTACGCCCACGCGGAAGGGATGTTTACCGGCTGGGCACCCGTTGTGGGTGTATATGGTCTGGCCTGGTTGTCGGCTTTCAGTGCCGCTGTGATTGCCCAATTTGCCGCGTCCAAAGACAAGAACCAAAGCCCGTCCAGCGCGATCGGCATTGGTATCGCCATGATTTTCGGCCTGATCGGCATCAGCCTGCCGCATATTGCCTGGGTCCAATCGCATGGCGCGCCCTTTATTGCCCGCCTGGTGCAAGGCAATGTCGACCAAAGCGCCAAGTTCGGCCCTGATATGAGCGAGGGCATAGAGCGTTACTACGAGCTGGCGAACTTGCCCGCCAAATCCCCCGAAGACGCTCCGCGACTGATCGTTCTACCTGAAACCGTCATCCCTATCTTGCAAAACCGCTTAGAGAGCAGCTTCTGGCTGCGCTGGACGGAACTGGCACAGCGACGTCAAGCCAATCTGGTGCTGGGCGTCCCCATGGACCGTGGCACCGTCAACGGTAAGCTCAGCTATACCAATAGCGCTTTGCTGATCAGTCCCGAAACGCAGCCCCAAGACATCATCAACAGCACGGCCAGCTACTACGACAAGCATCATCTGGTGCCTTTTGGTGAATTCATCCCCACCGGCTTTCAGTGGTTTGTGGACATGATGAACATCCCCCTGGGGGATTTCCATCGCGGCGCTTTACCTCAAGCCCCCTTCAAAATGGCAGAGGGCCGAGTGGCCCCCAACATCTGTTATGAAGACGTGTTTGGCGAAGAGATCATCCGGGCTGTCCAAGGCGGCCCTGATCAGGAAGGTGCCACTTTGCTGCTGAACATCAGCAATCTGGGTTGGTTCGGCGATTCCTGGGCTTTGAGCCAACATTTGCAAATCTCCCGCATGCGGGCTTTGGAAACTGGCCGCCCCATGCTACGTGCGACCAATACCGGCATGACAGCCGCCATTGATCCTTATGGCCGGATTCGCGCAGTCTTGCCACCGTTGACCCCAGGTGTGCTGGATGTGGAAGTACAAGGCACCACCGGCCTGACGCCCTATGTCAAGTACGGCAATTTGCCCTTTTTGATTTGGGCGGGTCTGATTCTGCTTGTTTTCGCCTGGCGGTCTCGCCGCCACCAACCTTAAGCGGCACACACGCCCTCGCAGGCGTTGCGACTTGCCACTGAGCATGAAACGCCTCTACTACTGCAAAGTCTGGGGAGCATTGGCGGTGATATTGAATCGCCCCACGAACCCGCCTGCCTGCCTTTGGTTCCAGGCTTTACACCAGTCCACAAATTCATTGGCTGGGATAGGTGCGGAACACAAATAGCCCTGCATGAAGTCGCATCCCGCGCCGTTCAACAAATCCAGCTGCTCTTGAGTGGTCACCCCTTCTGCCACGACATGCAAGCCCAGCTTTTGGGCCATGACGATCATGGCCTGGGTCAGTACCAGATCCTCGCTACTCAATGCCAGATTGCGGATATAGCACTGGTCGATTTTGAGCACATTGATAGAAAACCGCTTCAGGTGCGACAGAGACGAATATCCCGTACCAAAATCATCCAGCGCCACACTCATACCGTATTCACGCAAGAAGCTTAGTTGTTGCAAAGCCTGCCCTTGATCGTCCAACAGCAAGCGCTCGGTAATTTCTACCACCAGCGCATCGCCCGGGATACCTTCGGCTTGCAAATACTGCACCCATTCGCGCGCACAAGAGCCATTCAGTTTGAATTGTGCAGGCGATACATTCAAACTGACTCTGAAGGCAGGGTCCAACTCTTGTCGTAGCTGAACAGCGGCCTGAGCAGCCGTCTCAAACACCCACTCACCGATCAGGACAATCAGCCCGGAATCCTCGGAAAAGGGGATGAACTCTGACGGTGGCACCAAGCCCAGTTGCGGGTGCTCCCAGCGAATCAGAGCCTCGGCACGCGTGACACGCCCGGTACGCAAATCCACAATGGGTTGGTAATAAAGCTGAAACTGCTGCTCGCTCAAGGCGTTTTGCAAATCCTGGGAGAACCGAAGCCGTGCCTCCACGGCTTCGCTCATGGCAGGCAAAAAGCGGCAGTATTGATTGCGGCCACACGCCTTGGCGGCGTACATGGCCATATCCGCATTTTTCAAAAGCTGCCCAGCATCGTCGCCATCCTCGGGAAACAGAGTAATGCCCACGCTGGCAGAGACGGATACCGAGTTATTGTCCAACTGAAACGGCTCCTCAATCGTATCCAGCAAACAGCGACAAGTACGTTCCACAATTGAAGTATCACTGATATCCGAGATGATGACAGTAAACTCGTCCCCGCCAATTCTGGCCACGGTATCCGTTACCCGCACGCAGCGCTGCAAGCGCTGCGCCACTTCCTGCAAAAGTACGTCGCCCTTTTCGTGCCCCAAGGAGTCGTTCACATCCTTGAAAAAATCCAGATCCATAAAGATGAGCGCAAAGGGCAAACCGGTGCGGCGGGAGCGTTCTCGAGCTTGCTGCAAACGATCCTGGAACATCTGACGGTTGGGCAAACCCGTCAAATGATCGTAATGCGCTTGCTTCCACATCTGCGCTTCACGCTTTTTATGACTGGTAATGTCGGTGAACAAGCCAATGTGGCGATACACCGTACCATCCGGATTCCAGGCGGTACTGATAGTCAAACGTTCGGCAAAGTCCTCACCATTCTTGCGACGATTCCAGATATCACCCTGCCACCGCCCCGTCTCTAAGATCTCGCGCCACATCTTGCGATAGAACTCGTTGTCCTGCCGTCCGGAATTCAAAATAGACAGGGTACGGCCACGAACTTCGTCCAGCTCATAGCCCGTAATGCGGCTGAAAGCCGGGTTGGCATCGACCACATGACCAAAACGATCCGTCACCACGATAGCTTCACAGGTGTTCTCATACACTACGGCGGCCAAGCGCCCTGTCACCTCATTGCGCACCCGAGTGGTGATGTCCTGCACCACCGCCACCACGGCCATACGTCCGTCCAGTTGGATGGGAATAGCACAAATCTCTACATCAATGGATTTGCCGTCATAGCGCAATGCCCGTGTTTCATAACGCAAACTGCTACCACCAGAACGCGAATCAGGCACTACTTGTGTCAGGGACGGGAATCGAGGTGACAAAAAAACTTGATCAACCGTGAACTCCTGACGCAATTGTGAACGGCTATAGCCCAATGTTTCAGCAAGCTTTTTATTGACGAAATCAAAGCGGCCATCGCGAGATATATAAACCCCCAATAAAGGGTTGTGACTCAAACTACGGTATATGGCGTTGAGCTGAGATAAATGACGTTGCTGAATAGAAAGCTGTGCATCCAGCTGTTGGATCTTCAAACCGCAGGCATTCAAAATTTGCGACAAATAGCGCGTTTCGCTGGTACCGGAACTGGTACTTTTGGCCCGATAATTACCATTCGTAAAGGCATGCCCTTGGGTCATCAACTGTCGCAAGGGATCGGCAGCCCAGGCACGCAACATGAAGTAAAACAGGCACAAAGCGACCAAATCCAGACTCAACATGAAAAACACGGTCCAGCGGTGCTGAGCCAGTGTACTTTCGCGTGAGGCCTCAAAGGCATCCAGCAATTGCTGGGTATTATGGCGAAACAGGGAGTCTTCCGCATTCAGGCTGGCAGCCGGCAAGAGCACCTGTTCCGAGCTGACCGGAAAGTCCAGACGCATCAAACGCCGCTGCCATTCATTGGTCAGCTGTGACACCAGCCCCAGCAAGGGTTTGTCCAACGGCAGCAGCATGACGCCATCGACCATGCCCCCTTCTCTGAGCAGATGCACTACCCCCTGGAACTGTTGATCCACTTGACGCAAGCGAGCGGGGGTTGAACTGGACGGTACCGCCAAGGCGACGGAATAGCTGATATCCGAGAGCTGGCGCAAGAGGCCGCTACTGGCTTGCAGACGCGTCTGTGCCTGATTCTGCTTGTAAATGACCGTAACCGTTGCCGAGATCAACAACAACCAGGCCAACAGCACCCAAATCAGCAAGGCACTCAAACTGATTCGTCTTTGTGCATCCACTGGAACTGGCAGAGGTGATGATATGCACTGCTTTGCTGACATAGCGCCATTAAATAAGAAAATGCAGGCTAAGAGATCGACCTACAAAACGTAATTATTGCAGGTGAAATGTTACTCAACGAAGCATAACATCATTAGATTACAGAGCAGCGAAAATTTCCTATAAACCCTTCATTTATGCGCCTAAGGAGCGGCGTAATGTTCCTTTGAAGGAACAAAAAAGCGATGCTAATACAGGAAATCATTTTCTTTTATTAGCCCATAAATGAAATACTACGACACAAATAGGCACAAAGTTTTGTAACAAATAAAAAGATACAAGAACCTCCCAGGACTAGGCCCCCCCTTTACCCCCTCCCCCGGCTGGGACATCATTTTCTGCCCCCCCCAAACCGCGTCATCTAAAGTTTTTTCACTTTATTTTGTTTTTTTTCTTCAAAAGACTTGCACAAAGGCAAAAACATCTTCATAATCTCAATTCTTCGTTGGTGGTCAACACAAAGAACACCGAAATGGGGGTATAGCTCAGCTGGGAGAGCGCTTGCATGGCATGCAAGAGGTCAGCGGTTCGATCCCGCTTACCTCCACCAAAACGAAGATTAGCTGTAAGTCCTGTCCCCTTCGTCTAGAGGCCTAGGACACCACCCTTTCACGGTGGGTACAGGGGTTCGAATCCCCTAGGGGACGCCAAAGCTTTTGCTTGGCAACCGCTGCGGAGCGGTAGTTCAGTTGGTTAGAATACCGGCCTGTCACGCCGGGGGTCGCGGGTTCGAGTCCCGTCCGCTCCGCCAAAAGATTTTAAAAATCAGTCTTGTACTGGTTTTAGCAGTTTGAAGTGGCAAGCCTCGTCAAGCCTGACACTTATTTCGATACTTGGGTGTTTTGACACAGTCAAAATACAAAGTAAAGAAAATTGGGGGTATAGCTCAGCTGGGAGAGCGCTTGCATGGCATGCAAGAGGTCAGCGGTTCGATCCCGCTTACCTCCACCAAAACGACGATTAAGTTGTAAGTCCTGTCCCCTTCGTCTAGAGGCCTAGGACACCACCCTTTCACGGTGGGTACAGGGGTTCGAATCCCCTAGGGGACGCCAAAGCTTTTGCTTGGCAACCGCTGCGGAGCGGTAGTTCAGTTGGTTAGAATACCGGCCTGTCACGCCGGGGGTCGCGGGTTCGAGTCCCGTCCGCTCCGCCAAAGAATTCAAAAAGCCTGATAGATTTCGATCTATCAGGCTTTTTTCATGCCCGCTACTCAAGTTACCTAGCTTCAGCACCAGGCACACCTCAAAATGGCAGCTCTGGTCCATTATCAGATCTCGATCCTCTATAGCTGGCACGCTCATCGGACTCCCAGAAAGCCAGATAGCTCTGCTGACATTCAGCAGGTTCCTCACCTTCTTTCTCGCCAATCCACAAGCGCGTTGCAGCGTAGCCGGACGCGGCACCCCAACCACCAACCCCTCCGCGACCAAACAGTCAATTCGTGGTTTCAGGCACGCAATTATCTTGCCCCTGAGACGCAAGGAAGTTAATGTATTGCGTTATCGTTACTTCAACATTCAACTTCCATGTCCGCCAGCACCTTGGGCCAGCGAGGCCCGACCGAGCACCATCGCCGCGAACAGATTATTGAGCAGGCCAATGCTCATTTCCGGCTCTACGGATATCGCAAGACCTCGGTTGCCAGTCTGGCCAAGTCCATAGGCGTATCCAGCGCCTATCTCTATCGTTTTTTCGACTCCAAACAGGCCATTGGCCAAGCAATTTGTCATTCCGTGCTCAATGGCATGCACGTGCAACTGCAGCAAATTGTTGAAGGCGATTTACCGCCTATTGAACGCCTGCGCCATTTCATTGAAACCGCCTGCAATCTAAGCCTGGAGCTGTTCTTGCGGGAAGGCCGCATGCAAGAGGTGGTGATTGAGGCTCTGCAAAACAACTGGGCCACAGTCGACCAGCACAGAGAGGATTTGCTGACCCAAATTACCGCACTGGTGCGTGCGGGTCGGGAAAGTGGCGACTTTGAGCGTCGTACTCCCCTGGACGAAGTGGTCCAAGGCATCTTGTTTGCCTTGACCGCCTGCCTGCACCCCGTCTTGCTAGAAATACACCCCCCTGAAAAAACCCGTCAAGGCTTGCTGGTGGTCACCCAGCTAATCCTGCGCAGCCTGATGCCCTGAGCATCAAATCCCAAGTTACAGTTCATCCAACTCTTTACTTACCCGGAGTCCTGCATGGCTCTTTTCCGCTCTCTTAGCCCCGTTTTAAGTTTGTCTGCCGCCCTTGTACTGATGGGGTGTAGTCAGCAGACCCAAGAGGCAGACCCTCGCACTCAGGCTCCTTTGGTAATTCAAAGTGTTGTTGCGCCCAAGGCCGATCAGCAGCGGCGTTTCCTGGGCTTGGTTAGCGCGCGAATCGAGAGCCCGCTGGCATTTCGGGTAGGCGGCAAGATTGATACGCGCCAGGTCCAAAACGGCGAGCATGTAAAAAAGGGTCAGCTCTTGATGACTCTGGATCCCAAGGATCTGCAACTGGATCATCGTGCTCGTCTGGCTGCCGTGCAGGCGGCCCAAGCTCAGGCAGAACAAGCCCAGTCAGACTACAAGCGTTTATCCCTGCTTGTCGATCAGGGGGGTGTCTCCCGTCAGGCCCATGAGCAAAGCAGACAAGCGCTACGCAGCGCCCAGGCGAACTTGAAGTCAGCGCAAGCACAGGCTGACCTTGCCCGCAACGCAGGCCAGTACAGTTCCCTGAAGGCTGAGGCCAGCGGCATCATTACCGCCCAGTTGGCTGATGTCGGTCAGGTTGTCAGTGCGGGGCAAGCCGTGCTGCGCCTGGCCCAGGACGGCCCACGTGATGTCATCGTCAGTTTGCCCGAACAATGGGATCTTCCACTGGGCACCCGCGCCACGATCGAGCTGACTGACTCCCAGGAAAGCCTGCCCGCCCAACTGCGTGAGTTGGCACAATCCTCTGACCCCGCCACTCGCAGCTATCAGGCCCGCTTTTCCTTCGAGGGTGAGAATGTCACTGCCCGACTAGGCTCCAGCGCCATCGTGCATTTGACACCTCCCGATGCAGACGCCTTGAATCAGGTGCCACTGACCGCCATTTACGATGCGGGCAAAGGCCCCGGCGTATGGGTCATTGATAATCAGAAAACCGTGCACTGGCAGCCTGTGACGATTGCCAAACTGGCCCAAGAGTACGCCTACCTCTCCAAAGGCCCTGAAACCGGTACAACCATTGTGGCCCTGGGTGCCAATCTACTGCACGAAGGCCAGGAAGTACGCCCAGAAATGCGCGGGGCCAAACCATGACAGGCCGCTTCAATCTTTCAGCATTGGCCGTGCGCGAACGGGCCATCACACTGTTCCTGATCATTGCTCTGGCAGCCTCCGGCATTTACTCCTTCGTGAAACTGGGACGAGCCGAAGACCCGGCGTTTACCGTAAAAGTGCTGACGGTCACTGCCATGTGGCCCGGAGCGACGGCTCAGGAAATGCAGGATCTCGTGGCCGAACCCATGGAAAAACGCATGCAGGAGCTGCGCTGGTTTGACAGGGTAGAGACGGTTACCCGCCCTGGCACAGCCCTGATGGTCGTGACCTTGAAAGACACCATGCCGCCGGCGGACGTCCAAAGCGAGTTTTATCAACTACGCAAAAAGCTGCAAGATCAAGCTCCACGTCTGCCCAAAGGCGTGCAAGGCCCCTTCGTGAACGATGAATATTCGGACGTGTCCTTTAGCCTGTTCGCCCTGCAAGCCCCAGGCTTGCCACCGCGATTACTGACTCGCGAAGCCGAGAAGGTGCGCAGCCAGTTGCTGCAGGTTCCCGGCGTCAAGAAAGTCAACATTCTGGGCGAGCAAAGCGAGCGCATCTTTGTCGATCTGGACGAGGCCAAGTTGCACAATCTGCAACTGAATCCTCAACAGATCCTGGAAGCCTTGTCCAAACGCAGCGCCATGACCGCCAGTGGTGCGGTCAGCACCGATGGACCACGCATTCATCTTCGCCTCAGTGCCGGACTGGATGATATAGAGGCCATCAGCAATACCTATATCTACGTACAAGGTCACACCTTGCGACTGGGCGATATTGCCACAATCAGCCGGGGTTACGAGGACCCGCCCAGCTTCGAGATTCATCACAACGCCCAATTTGCCATGCTGCTGGATGTCGTGATGCAGGAGGGCTACAACGGCCTGTATCTGGGCAAGGATCTGGAAAAGGCACGGGAAGATATTGCCGCTGCCCTGCCTCTGGGTTTCTCGCTGGAGACCGTGACCAACCAGTCGGTGAACATTGCTTCGGCCGTGGGCGAGTTCATGTTCAAGTTCTTCGCAGCACTCAGCGTCGTGCTGCTGGTGTGTCTGATCAGCATGGGCTGGCGTGTGGGAATTGTGGTGGCAGCAGCCGTCCCCCTGACGCTGGCCATGGTGTTCGTCATCATGATGATGACGGGCAAGGTGTTTGACCGGGTGACGCTGGGTGCGCTGATTATCTCGCTGGGCCTGCTAGTGGACGACGCCATTATTGCGATCGAGATCATGATCGTGAAAATGGAAGAAGGCATGGACCGCCTGAAAGCCGCTGCCTATGCCTGGAACCATACGGCAGCTCCCATGTTGTCCGGCACCCTGGTGACGATCATTGGCTTTCTGCCAGTGGGTTTTGCCCGTTCCTCTGCTGGAGAATACGCGGGCAATATCTTCTGGATTCTGGCCGCCGCCCTACTGACTTCCTGGCTGGTTGCCGTGGCTTTCACTCCCTATATGGGCGTGAAACTGCTGCCCGCCATTCCTGCCCGTCCAGGCGGTCACCAAGCCATTTATGACACCCCCAACTACAAGCGTCTGCGCCGCATGATTGCCTGGTCGGTACACCACAAGTTTCTGGTGGCCGGCATTGTGGTGGGTGCCTTCGTGCTGGCAGTTGTAGGCATGGGTTTCGTCAAACAGCAATTCTTCCCCACCTCCGATCGGCCCGAGCTGCTGGTAGAAGTGCAGTTGCCTGAAGGCAGCAGCATTCAGTCCACGCAGGCCGTTACTCGCAAGGTCGAGAGTTGGTTGCGCGAGCAGCCCGAGACCAAGCTGGTGACCAGCTATACCGGGCAAGGCGCACCGCGCTTCTTTCTGTCCTACAACCCAGAACTGCCCGACCCTTCTTTTGCCCGTCTGGTGGTGCTGACCGCCGATTATCACGACCGCGATGCTCTGCTGCAACGCTTTCGCCAGGTGGTGGCCGATGGTTTGACGCCAGAAGCGCGAGTGCGCGCAACGCAACTGGTGTTCGGCCCATCCACCAAATACCCCGTGGAGTTTCTGGTGCGCGGCCCCGACCTGGACACGCTACGCGATATTTCCGAGCAGGCCATGACGATTATGCGTGCCGACAAGGACATGCGTCAGGTGAACGTGGATTGGGGTTCGCGTGTGCCCGTCTTAAAGCTAAATGTAGACCCTCAACGCCTGCAGGCACTAGGCCTGAATCGTCAGAGTCTGGCAGAACAAATCCAGTTGCAGCTGGACGGCGCAACGGTTGCGGAATACCGCGAGGATTTACGTAATGTACTGGTCGTAGCGCGCAGCTCGGCCGTCAACCGCCATGATCCCACTCGCCTGTCCGGCCTGACCGTCATGAATGATCAGGGCCAGAATCTACCTTTGGAGCAAGTCGGCAAGCTGGAAATCATGCAGGAAGAACCCAAGCTGGCACGTCGCAACCGCCTGCCTACCATGACGGTACGGGGTGATATTGCTCCGCACGTACAACCGGCAGAGGTCGCCAACCGGGTGATGAAGGAGTTTGCCTCCTTGCAAGCTTCCCTGCCCCCTGGCTACCTGATCGAGATGAGCGGCATTACCGCCGAGGCCAAGAAATCCAACGACGCGCTGCTGCCCGTTTTCCCGGTCATGATTGCGCTGATGCTGCTGGTTATCGTGATTCAAGTGCGTTCGCTATCGAACATGATCATGGTGTTCCTGACGGCCCCCTTGGGCCTGATCGGCAGCGTACCTGCCTTGCTGATTTTCCAGCAGCCCTTTGGTTTTACCGCGATTCTGGGGCTGATCGGTCTGGCGGGGATTTTGATGCGCAATACCTTGATTTTGATTGAGCAGATCAAGACCAACCGGGCCGAGGGTGCCTCGCCCTACGACGCCGTAATCGAGGCCACCGTACAGCGTGCCCGCCCCGTTATTCTGACGGCGCTGGCGGCGGTACTGGCCTTCATCCCGCTGTCCTTCTCCGTGTTCTGGGGCTCCATGGCCCTGACGCTGATCGGTGGCACGGCGATTGGCACCATCCTGACCCTCCTGTTTTTACCCAGCTTGTATTCGATCTGGAATCGAATCCAGGACCCACGCGTCTCATCACTTGCTTGAAGGCTGAAACTATGTAAATAATGGATGCATGGTTTGGACCGAACCCCGCACGCGAGGCAGGCATACCGCCTGCCAGCCGCCCCCACAAAAGGGAGCATTTTTTGCCCACGGACGGGGGTTTGTGAGGGAAAAACCATGTGTCCCACGGCCAGTCTTGTGGGCCTGGAGAACAGAACGACGCCAGTTAGCTTATGTCTACACCGAACAACTTGCCCGCCGCCCTGTCTCACGCTTTCGAGAAGGCAATTTACCGAGTACACAGCCCTCAGGGCGATATAGACGTGCGCATCGGCCAGCTCAACCGCACTCTGAATCAATTGCTGGAACAAGAAAACAGTCGTGGCGCAGCGATTTTGACCGCCTGCAATCCAGGCGCCCAAATTTGCAGCCGCGCCTTTAACGATGCCGTTCAGGAAACCCTGCTACGCGATTTGCAAAAACAGGACCTTCATTGGTGGCCCGCCGTGAACCTGGACCCCAAAGGCAAATGGCCGGATGAACCCAGCTTGCTGGTATTGGACATCAGTCTGCAACAAGCGCGCTGGCAAGCACGCCTGTTCAAGCAATTGGCTTTTGTCTATATCCCGACCAATGGCAAACCACAGTTGCACCACGTGCAGCAGCGACTGCCTGTCTCCAATCAGGCTGATTTAAACAGCCCTGCTCCCTTCTAGACGCTGACGGAAACCATCGGCAATGGCAGCTCCTTTCAGCCGCCCCTCCGGCAAGACCCGCGCCCAGGCACGCCACTCGTGGCCAGTTGCTACCAGCACACCATCCATATTGAAGACTTGATATTCAAGCTTGAAACGCCGCTCCAGCCATTGGGTCACATGCACACAAACGCGAATTTCGCGGTCATAGGTAACAGGTGCGCGGAAGTTGGCACCGACATCCACCAACGGGGTTACGGCATCGTATTCTTGTCGCAAGACACGCTGGCTCAAACCAGCCTGCCGCAGCCACGCCTGATACGTGCAATCAAACCAGTAAAAATAGTTGGGATAAAAAACAATCCCGGCCTCATCGCAATCACCCCACTCCACCGTGATGCGGCGCTCGAACACGTGCATGTTTATCCTTTCGCAAAATCACCGGTCAGTTTACCGCGGATAAAAAGGTGGAAACCACGCTAATCAGGTACTAAACCAGCAACGGAAACATTTTGCAAACACTGGCCAAGAAACAATTTGTATCGCTATCAGGCATGTCAATTAAGCGAAGTTAGCAACAATTTCGCTTAATTATCACTGAAAAAAGCCTCTGCAGAGGGAAAGCCGTCACTCCCAAGCAGGGACAGAAGTCGTCTTTCACAGGCAGAGCACCTAGCATAGCCGCGTCACTGAATAAGGTAGCCTGCCATGTCTGTAAATAACCCCGCGCCCTGGACAATTCGTCGCATCATGGAGCTTTACGAACTGCCCTTTATGGATCTCGTATTCCAGGCGCAAAGCGTACATAGACAGCACCACCCCGCCAATCAAATCCAGCTCTCCAGCCTGCTGTCCATCAAGACTGGCGCCTGTCCCGAGGATTGCTCCTACTGCCCGCAATCCTCCAAATACCAGACCGAGCTGGAACCCGAACCCTTGATGCCTCTGGAACAGGTACTGGAGGCGGCCCGCGCGGCCCAGGCACAGGGCGCACAGCGTTTTTGCATGGGTGCCGCCTGGCGTTCCCCTACAGAAAAGCAGTTGGACCAAGTCATTGATATGGTCAGTGCCGTCAAAGCGATGGGGCTGGAAACCTGTGTCACTTTGGGCATGCTGAAAGACGGTCAGGCCGAACGCCTAAAAGAGGCTGGGCTGGATTACTACAATCACAACCTGGACACCTCTCCCGAGTTCTATGGCCAGATCATCAGCACACGCACCTACCAGGACCGCCTGGACACGCTGGAACGCGTACGTGCAGCCGGTTTGAACAGTTGCTGTGGCGGGATCATTGGCATGGGCGAAAGTCGCCGCGAGCGTGCCGGCCTGCTGGCCCAGTTGGCCAATATGCGCCCCTACCCCGAGTCCGTGCCCATCAACCAATTGGTAAAAGTGCCAGGCACACCGCTCGATCAGGTCGATGACCTGGACCCCTTCGAGTTTGTACGCACTATCGCCATTGCACGTATCCTCATGCCCACCAGCGCCGTGCGCCTGTCAGCGGGCCGCGAAACCATGGATGACAGCACACAGGCCCTGTGCTTTATGGCGGGGGCCAATTCCATCTTCTATGGCGAGCAATTGCTGACCACCGGCAACCCGCAGTTTGTAGCGGACCAGGATCTGTTTGCCCGCCTGCAACTGGAAGCGGCCAAAACCACACTGTCCGAACCTCCTTTGTCTTTGGAACAAACCCGTCCACGCGCGATGGTCGAGGCCCTTTAATATGCTCACTTTGATCGCCAGTATTCTGTGCAGTGTTGCTGTTTCCATTCTGCTCAAAGTTGCCCGCCAGCGGCAGATCGATGTCGCCCAGGCCATCATGGTCAACTACGGCGTGGCAGTAACCTTAAGCCTGGTCTTGCTGCAACCACACCCCAGCAGCCTGCTCAATCCCGCCACACCCTGGTGGATTCTGATTGCCTTGGGCGTGCTTTTGCCTAGTGTCTTTCTGTTCATGGCGGCAGCCGTACGCCAGGCCGGTATTGTATTGAGCGATGCCGCCCAACGCCTGTCTCTGTTCATCCCCTTGCTGGCGGCCTTTCTGCTGTTTGGCGAACATCTGGGCGGACAGAAACTATTGGGCATAGGCTTGGCCCTGACCGCCCTGCTGTGCTTGCTGATACGTCCCCACCAAACCAGTAAGCAGGACGCGGGTTCCGGACATCCGGCCCTGATGCTGCTGGCGGTCTGGCTGGGCTATGGCGTGATCGACATCATGTTCAAGCAGCTCTCCAAAGCCGGCGCCGCTTTCTCCAGCAGTCTGGTGGTGTCCTTCTCCTTGGCAGGAGTGCTGATGCTGTGCTGGCTGCTGGCCAAGCGCACCAGTTGGCACAAAGGCAGTCTCTTGGCTGGTCTGGTACTAGGCCTGCTGAACTTCGGAAATATTTTCTTTTACATCCGCGCCCACCAAATCTTCCCGGAAAACCCCACCCTGGTGTTCTCGGCCATGAATATTGGCGTCATTGCCTTGGGGGCCATTGTTGGAGCGGGCTTCTTCAAAGAAAAACTCAGCGCCCTCAATATCGTGGGGGTTGCCCTGGCAATAGGCGCGATCGTGGCCCTGATTCCACGTTAAACAGTCCCAGGCGTATCTCATACACGCCTGCGTAGTGCAGCGCGGCAGCAGGATATTCTGGCTGGCAAGATTGAGCTTGAAGCTAAATTTAACGGGCTTGAATTCCAGATTTAAGATCCGGGCAAAGAAAAAAAACCCAGGCCTGGCCTGGGTTTTTTTGAGTGAATCATGGTCGTAAAGCGCCACGAAAACAGGCTCGATTCTGTCGACTGTTTACGGAGCTGGATCTGACGGTTTCCGCTTGCTCTCTGCCTCTTGCGCACCGCCCGAGCTATCCACATCTGCCGGGTTCCCAGAATCATCCAAGCCTCTGGAACTTCCCGCAACAGGATCAACCCTCTTGTCGTCCTCGGCAAGTGTCGCTTCTACGGCCTCATCCTCCGCCTGGCGCTCTACCGCAGTACTTTCCGTTGTCGCAGGCACGCGCTCCTCAACCGGGGGCAGATCCTCGAACACCGGGTCGTGTGACACGTCAGAACTGATATCGACCCGAGGATCCAATGCCACCGCCGCAGCCGAGCTTTGCAAGCTATCGGGCATAGGCACAAAGTTGGTTGGCGCATCCTGGCTCAAGTGATCGCCCAGCACTTTTTGCGGACGAACCAACAGGACCAGTGCCAAACCACAGGCCGCCACGAAAATGTAGTACAGGTTGCTGCCGATGTAAGTCATCAGGCCGCCGGCAAGCAGCGGTCCCAAACAGGCCCCCAAGCCATACACCATGTACAGGATGGCGCTCAACCCGACCCGCCGCTCTGGGTCCACGTTATCGTTGGCAAACGCCGCCCCCAAGGGGTAGAGCGTAAATTGCAGAATCCCGAACAGCGCGGAAAAAACCAGCAAGAACCAGAACGGTGCCTCGAACCAGCCCCACAAGGGAATAGCCAAGACCAGCAAACAGATTGCATTGATGCGGATGAGCTTGACGCGATTCATGCGATCTGCCAACCAGCCTACCGGCCACTGAGCCAACACCCCGGCTGCCACCGACACCGCAACAAACAAGGCCGCCTGCTCACTACTTAAATGGACACGCACCGCATATACCGGGGCCAGCCCGTAGAAGGCCCCGGTCAACATGCCAGCCACCAGCAGCACCATCAAGGACAAGGGCACGCGGTCTACGTAGTAACGCGCATTAATGGGTGCGGGGACTTGCAAAGGCGGATGACTGCGACGGGTAATCGCCACCGGCACAAGACTGAAGGCCGAACAGATCGCCACAAAAACCAGGGGTTCGTAATTCAGATGCGGGAACAGCGTTAACGACAACTGTCCCAACACCGTGCCCAGACTGGAGAACACCATGTAAATGGCAAAAATTGTACCGCGCTGGCTATTGTCGCTTTGCTCGTTCAGCCAGCTTTCAATACCCATGAACTGCACTACCATCGCTGCGCCCGCCAAAAAACGCAACAGCAGCCAGACATACATGGAGTCGATCAGAATCTGCACCAGCACACAGATGGTGACAATGGCAGCACTGGCGGCGTACGCACGAATATGGCCCACGCCCATGATCAGGCGATGGCCCATACGAGCACCAAATACCAGGCCCAGGTAATACACCGCAATCAGCCCACCAATCCATACCTCTGACACGGAGATGGCCGTCAGGCGCACCCCCATGAAGGTGTTGAATAGGCCCGAGCTGAGCAAGAGCATCAGGGTCGCAAAGTACAGGGACGAAAACGCACCCACCGATGACAGCATTCACACATCCTAAAAAAACAGCAGCACCGTGCTTACTCTGGCTATCCCCCACACTCCAGCCGGGGTGCCACGACAAAAGCACGGTAAAAAAAGCGCCAGCTTGCAGCCAGCGCTTTGTAAGCTTTCACTCCCACGCCTGGCCGGACTGGCGCAGGGTCAGATACTTAAGACTGTACCTGTTTGAGCAGAGTATCTGCATCCGACGTATGCAGGCCTCCGTCGTTCTCAATGTTCAATTGTTTAACAACGCCATCATCGAGCAAGGCGGAAAAACGCTTGGAACGAACGCCCAGACCTTTGGCCGTCAGATCAAACTCCAGACCCAGTTTCTTGGTCCAGACCGCACTGCCGTCAGCCAACAAGCGCACTTTGCCATTGACATTCAGGGACTTACCCCATGCACCCATCACGAAAGCATCGTTCACAGACACGCACCAGATTTCATCCACACCAGCAGCCTTGAACTCATCTGCCTTGGCGACAAAGCCAGGCAAGTGCTGCTCGGAGCAGGTGGGAGTGAAAGCGCCAGGGACGGCAAACACGGCAATTTTCTTGCCTTTAACCAGATCAGCCACCTGAAAGTTATTGGGGCCCATCGGGCAACTTTCTGTGGCGGTTTCAATGTACTCACTAAGGGTCGCGTCTGGAACGCGCTCACCGACTGAAATGGACATAAGGTCTCCGTATGAATAAACACCGCCAGTATGGCGGCCCGATCAAACTATGATACTAATAGACTAGCGTGTCTGATAGACAAATAATACTTATCAGTACGTTTCATTTGCCTACACAGCCAAGAAAAACCATTCAGCGCTGAAAGACAATCAGACCAGCACACGTAGGCAGCAACCTTTGGTGGGTTCTGGAATAAGCCGGTCCCCGCACTCAAAAAAATACAGTCCATACAGCAAAAAAATCTGTCAGCACCAAAACACTCACCCACAAAAAAAGGCCGGGCTTTTTGCCCGGCCTTCCAGGTGATTCACGTTTTACGCCGATTGCATAAAGCCGTACTGCCCCATCATGGGCTCACCTTGCCCTGCTCGCCGATAGCGATCAGGACCTCTACAGCCATCCCATCATGCGGGGCAGCCAAAGCGTAATTCCTGGAATGAAGGTAATCATCAAGAGGAAGGCCAGGCCCGTCAGCAACCACGGCATGGTGGACTTGGTCACTTCGGTCAGGCCCAGCTTCGATATGCTAGACGCCACATACAGATTCAAGCCAACCGGCGGCGTCGCCAGCCCAATCTCCATATTCACCACCATCATGATGCCGAAGTGAACCGGGTCCATGCCCAGCTTCATGGCAACCGGGAACAAAATGGGGGCCATGATCAGGATCAGCCCCGATGGCTCCATGACCATACCGATCACCAGCAACAAGACATTGACGAACAGCAAGAAGGCAATCAGCCCCATCCCTTGCGACACAATCCATTCGGCAATCGCTTGTGGAATCTGCTCGGAGGTCAAAATGAAGGCAAACATGACCGCGTTCGTGATGATGTACAGCAGCATGGCACTCATGGCCGCCGACTCCAGCACAATGCGTTTTACCTCGCGCAGCTTCACATCCTTGTAGACCCAGACCGCAATCACAAAAGCGTACACGGCACTGATGGCGGCGGCTTCGGTCGGCGTGAACACACCGGAGTAAATCCCCCCCATCACAATAACGATCAGCATCAACCCCCAGATGGAATCCATGAAGGCACGCCAGCGCTCTTTGTAAGAAGCACGCGGCATACGGGGGTAGTTCATTTTCCAGGCGCGGAACATGGTGGTCGCACCCAGGGCAAGCGCCAAGATCAAGCCCGGCACCACACCTGCAATAAATAGCTGACCAATCGAGGCGGTGCCTACTTTGGCTCCATCCGGGCCTTCGACCATCATGCCGCTGGTAGCCACCGCGTACATCACCATCACAATTGAAGGTGGCAGCAAGATACCCAGACCACCAGAGGTAGCCACAATGCCGGTTCCGAACTGTGCGGGATAGCCTTGTTTGACCATCGCCGGAATCATGATCGACCCAATGGCCGCCACAGTAGCTGGCGAAGAACCACTGATCGAGGCAAACAAGGCGCAAGCCAGTACCGCTGCCAAGCCCATGCCGCCGGGTAAATGGCCCACCATGGAGGCCGCAAAGCGAATCATGCGCTGCGCGACCCCACCGTGCGTCAGGAAGCTACCGGCCAGAATGAAGAACGGAATCGCCATGATCTCGAACTTCTCGATGCCGGTAAACAGCTTCAGAGCAATACTGTCCATGGGCACGTCTGTCATGGTGAACAGGAACCCCATCACCGTCAGACCCAGGGCAATCGACACGGGCATGCCTGTCAACAGCAGGATAGCCAGCAAGGCAAAAATAATCAGGGCGGTCATGCGCGCGCTCCTTCGGATTCAGACACACCGCGCTCTGTTTCAGCGATCAGATCAGCCGCAGGCTCGTGATGGGGCAACTGGCCAGTCTGAATGAAATTCATCAAGGCTTGCAGGAAACGAAAACACATCAGCAGGGAACCCGCAGGCACCGCCAGGTACACAATCCAGACAGGCACTTCCAGGTCAGCCGACACTTGAGCTGTATGGGCAATGTCGTAGACAAAGCTGCCGCCAATCCAGGCAACCATGGCGGTAAACAAGGCACCGGCGAACAGGGAAATCACCACCAGCAGATGGCGCCAACGCGGCCCTACCGCGTTAACCAGCACGTCCACACCCACGTGGATACCCACGCGTACGCCGTATGCGGCACCAAACTTGGCCATCCAGACAAACAGGTAAATACACAGCTCCTGCGCCCAGAGCAAATTGATGCCAGCCACACTGCGATAGCTTGAACGGGCCATCGCCATCACGGATTCGTAACCCTGAGCCCGCGACCAGGACACCAGATCAGCCAGCATGCTGACCGAGTAACGCTGGCAGACCGCTACGAAAATAATCACCACGGCGGCCACCATGAGAAGCGAGATGAACGCCTCCTCAAAGCGGTCCAGAATACGTAAGAACATGGGTAGCTCCAGACTACAGCGGGCCCACCCGGATCACGGGCAGGCGCGGCGCAGTAGCGGGAAGAAAAACGGAGCAGGTCTGAAACAGACCTGTACAAGATAAGCGGAGAAAACCGACTTTATTCGGTCGCCTTGTAAAAGGCATCGATCACGTCCTGGCCGATACGAGATGCCATTTCCTTATGAACAGGATGCAGTTGCTTGACCCACTCCTGACGCTCGGCATCGCTCAACTGATAGAACTGAGTCTTGCCGGACTCTTGCATAGCCTTCATGGAATCGTTGTTCTCTTGCTCGGCAATATCGTTGGCGTAAACCGTGGCTTCGGCCATGGCCTTTTCCATGCCTTGGCGGATATCGTCAGGCAGACCTTCCCAGAACTTCTTGTTCACAATCACGGCATAGCCCAGATAACCGTGATTGGACACGGTGGCGTGCTTTTGCACTTCATGCATTTTCTGGGTGTACATATTGGACGGCGGGTTCTCGGTGCCATCGACCACACCGGTTTGCAGGGCCTGGTACACCTCAGAGAACGCCATCACCTGAGGCACGGCATCCAGTGCCTTGAACTGAGCTTCCAGAACCTTGGAGGACTGAATACGCATCTTCAGGCCCAGGAAATCGTCCACGCTTTTCAGGGGCGTATTGGCGCTCATGACCTTAAAACCGTTGTCCCAGTAAGCCAGGCCCTTGATGCCCTTGGGCTCCAGTTTGTCCAGCAGCATGCGGCCCACAGGCCCTTCGGTGACCTTACGCAGATCGTTGCGGTCATTGAAGATGAAAGGCAGATCGAACACCTCAAATTCACGTACGCCCAAAGGACCGAACTTGGCCAGCGATGGGGCCAGCATGTGTACCGCGCCCAGTTGCAGGGCTTCAAGCTCTTCCTTGTCTTTGTACAGTTGCGAGTTCGGGTAGACTTCGACAACGACCTTGCCCTCGGTGTATTTTTCGGCCAGTTCCTTAAAGCGCACAGCACCCTTGCCCTTGGGTGTGTCTGGCGACACAACGTGGCTGAACTTGATGATCATGGGGTTGGCCAGAACAGGCGCGGACAAGAATACGGACGCCAGCAAGCTGGCCACAAGGGTCTTTTTCATGTTTGCCTCCGGTCGGTGGGGAACCGACACGTGTTATTGATTGATTTGCTTGAAAGCGTGTAGCTTAAAAAAGCAGTCCCGAATTATCTATTGTGGAAATCCGAAACCTTTTGTCATGATGCGTCTTGCCCGTCCGTCCGGATTCATGCGCCAGGCTGCCTCACGCACCCTGGCCGCCCACCCGATCAGCACCTATGTGCCTATTTTGGCCATTCTGATTATTGTGCTGCTGATGGGCGTGTTTGCCTGGGCAGTCAGCAAGGAGCGCCATGAGGAGCAATCCAACGAGCTGATACGCAATGCCCTGTGGGTGGAGCAGTCCCTGTCCTTTCAATTGCGCTCGCACGAGAACAATTTAAGCCGCATTGCCAGTGAAATTGAAGTTCACTCCCAGCCCGCCACCACCCAGACGGCACTGACACAGTTACAGCACTTCAAAACCATTCACCCCGATCTGCTCAAAGTCGCGGTACAAGATCGCTTTGGCACCACTTTGCTGGTGCGCCCTCCCGGTGCCGACACCCGAATTGCGGCCCACGTCAGCACGCCTCGCACGTCCACCTGGTTACCTGCCTACTACTCCAATGAGCACCAGGAAAGTGTGCTGGATCTGGTGGTGCCCATTTACGAGGACAACGAGATTGTCGGCACCTTGCGCGCCACCTTTTCCCTGGCCACCATTCTGATGGAAAACGTGCCCTGGTGGATCGCCGAGCAGTATCACGTCTCCCTGATCGACCAGGGCGACCAGACGCTGGCCACACGCTCCAAAGGCGAGCCGGGGCAAAGCGAATTACGTTACGCCATGTCGGTAGACCCGCCTTTGCATGGCGTGCGTTTGCTGATGACACCCTATCCGCAAAAAAACATTCCCACCTTCACCTTGCTGCTGACCGTCATTGCCGGTCTGGCTTTACTGGCTGTGGTGAACCTGGCCATGCAACATCACTACGCACGCAAACGCCGTGATGCCGAGCTGGCCTTGAGGCAGGAACAAGCCTTTCGCAGTGCTATCGAGAACTCCATGGTGACCGGCATGCGCGCCCGCGATCTGGACGGCAAGGTGCTGTATGTGAACCCGGCGTTTTGCGAACTGGTCGGGCGCAGCAGCGAAGAAATTATTGGTCTGGCACCGCCCATGCCCTGGTGGGTGCCGGAGATGATGGATGAAACGCTGGAGCGCCGGGACCGCCTGAAGTCCTCCCGCTCCGTGCAGGTCTTTGACACGCTGTTCCAACGTCCGGACGGCTCGCGCGTCGATGTACAGGTCTTTGAATCCCCGCTGATTGACGCCCAGAAACAGCATGTGGGCTGGATCAGTTCCATCATTGACATCAGCTCGCGCAAGCAGGCCGAAGCCCTGGCCAGCTCACAGTCCGAACAATTGCACCACACGGCCAAACTCATCACCATGGGCGAGATGGCCTCCACGCTGGCCCATGAACTGAACCAGCCGCTATCGGCCATTGCCAGCTATGCAGCCGGCTCCCTGAACCTGCTGGGTAATGAACCACTGGATCCGACACTGCTGCGTCGAGGCCTGGAAAGTCTGGCCGAACAAACACGCCGTGCCGGGCAAATCATCCACCGCATTCACGACTTTGTACGTAAACGCGATCCGCAGCTCAGCCCCCTGAATTTGCCCGATGCCTTGCAAGGCGCCTTGGCCATGGCCAAGGCGGGCCTGCGTCATCATCAGATTCAATTGATCGTGCCCTCTCACCCCGAGAACCTGCCCGTGATGGGTGACAAGGTGCTACTGGAACAACTGATTTTCAACCTGCTGCGTAATGCTGCCGAAGCCATGTCCGGCCTGGAGCCGGAACGCCGGGTACTGGAAGTCAGCATGCAGGCCAGCAACGGTGTGGTGCTGGTGATGGTGGCCGACCAAGGCCCCGGTGTAGCAGCGACCATCATGGCCGAGGTGTTCCAGGCCTTTACCACCACCAAAGCTCAGGGCCTGGGCATTGGTCTGAATATTTGTCGCTCCATTGTGGAGCTGCACCATGGCAAACTCTGGTTTGAAAACGGGGTTCCCCACGGTGCCACCTTCCTGTTTTCCTTGCCCTTGATCGAACATGACTAAGCACGCCCCTTTAGTCCACATCGTGGACGACGACCCGGCCATCCGCGATGCCCTGTCCTGGCTCTTTGCTACCCGTCAGGTCAATACCGAACGCTGGGAATGCGGCGAGGCCTTTCTCAATGCGCTTGGCCCCCAAACCCAAGGCTGCATTCTGCTCGACATACGCATGGATGGCCTGTCCGGCCTGGAGGTGTTTGAGCAACTGCGCCAGCGCCAGTCCTGCCTGCCCGTTATTTTTCTGACCGGCCACGGCGACCTGCCCCTGGCCGTGACCGCGCTGAAACAAGGCGCGGCAGATTTCATCGAAAAGCCTTTTAACGATAACGATCTGGTGGACCGCGTGCTGGAGGTGCTGCGCAACTACGAGGCCAGCCAGAAAGCACGAGACCACGAGCAGGCTTTGGAACAACGGCTGGATACCCTGTCTCAGCGCGAACGTGAAGTGTTGGCCCTGGCGCTGGAGGGACGACTGAACAAACAGATTGCCCAGGACCTGAACATCACCATGCGCACGGTGGAGGTACACCGTGCCCGAGCACTGGAAAAGATGCAGGCCCGCACGCTGATCGAGCTGGCCCGACTACTGGACCCAGCCCGCCTGCGGGAAGACCGCAACCCACCGGGGCCTTAGTCAAAGCTACCGGGGCGGGTGTATATAATGCAGCCATAAACTATTAGAACCGCGCACTAGGCCCGGTCCCCGGAGCAATCATGAGCACCACTACCGAAAACACCGATTTGCACCTTTCCCATCTGGATGAAGATGGCAAAGTTCAGATGGTCGATGTCAGCCACAAATCGGCGACATCCCGTTATGCCACTGCCCGCGCCGTGGTACGTTTGAGCCCGGCTGCCTATCAACTGCTGTCAGCCCAGCACAATGCCAAGGGCGAAGTGCTCAACACCGCCCGTGTGGCAGGTGTGCTGGCCGCCAAACGCTGTGCCGAACTGATACCCATGTGCCACAGCCTGCCCCTGGATTTTGTCGGCATTGATTTTGAAAGTGATGCAGCGGCGGGCACCATTGCGGTGCTGGCTACCTGCCGCACCCGCTATACCACTGGCGTTGAGATGGAAGCCATGACGGCCTGCTCCATTGCCGCCCTGACCATTTACGATATGTGCAAAGCGGCCGACAAAGGCATTGTGATTGAACAGACCCGTTTGCTGGAGAAAACCGGCGGCAAAAGCGGGACCTGGACAGCTTTTGCCTAAGCCCTTTCACGGAGATAGCATGACAAGCCCTTTAACATTGCGCGTCCTGTACTTCGCCCAAGTGGCCGAACGCACAGGCCAGCGCCAGGAAAACTGGGAATGGCCCCAGGAAGGCACCGTCCAGCAATGGACTGAGGCCCTGCTGCAACGCCACCCGAATTTGAGCGATATGGCAGGCCGCCTGCATGTGGCGGTGAACCAGTTTCACGCCAAGCCCACCGACCCTGTCCGACCCGGCGATGAAGTGGCTGTATTCGAGCCCGTCACCGGAGGTTGAGATGATTCGCATCCAGACCGAAGATTTTGATGTTGCCACTCTGAACGCCGAACTGCGTACCACGGCTGGCGGCAAGGCCGGTGCCATGGTGACCTTTACCGGCTATGTGCGCGATCAGGTCGATGGCACTGCCACCGAATCCCTGTTCCTGGAACACTACCCTGGCATGTGCGAGCGCGAGATCGAAGCGGTTTGCGATCAGGCCCGCCAACGCTGGCCCATTTTGGATACGCTGGTCGTACACCGTGTGGGCGAACTGCATCTGACCGAACAAATCGTTTATGTTGGCGTGACCAGCGCCCACCGGGGCGATGCTTTTCGTGCCTGCGAATTCATCATGGATGTGCTGAAAACCCGCGCTCCTTTCTGGAAACGCGAAACCCTGGCTGACGGCAAACGTTTCTGGGTACAGCAGCGCGACAGCGACGCCCAGAAAACCGATGCCTGGAATACTTCTGCGGACACCAACAAGCATGTCTAAAGCCAAGAGCGACTTACCCGCTGCCCGATTGAATGTGGCCGTCCTGACAATTTCAGACCGCCGTGGCCCAGATGAAGACACATCCGGCGACTATCTGGCAGCCAGCCTGACGGATAGCGGCCACTACTGCGTACGGAGAGCCATCAGCAAGGACAATATCTACGCCATCCGCGCCCTGCTCAGCCAATGGATTCTGGACCCGGAAATCAACGTCATCATCTGCAATGGCGGTACGGGTTTCAGCCATAAAAAATCCACGATTGCCGCAGTCACGCCTTTGCTCGATCAGGTCATTACCGGCTTTGGCGAACAGTTCCGCTACCTGTCCTATCAGGATATTGGCTCCTCGGCCTTGCAATCCGATGCGCTGGCTGGAACGGCCAACCGGACCTTGTTGTTCTGCATTCCCGGCTCGGGCGGTGCCTGCAAACTAGCCTGGGAAAAAATCCTGAAAGAACAACTGGACAGCCGTCATCGCCCGTGCAATTTTGCCTCTGAATATCTGGAGCCAGCCAAGTCCTGATGCCTGCAAAGGCATGGCAGTGGCTGCTCCGGAACGACCTCCTTTCCACCGTGCTCTGACGCCCTGAGCCACGAATTGTTTTATCGAATTTATCCATCCTATGATCGAATTTGACGTAGCACAGCAAAGGCTGGCCCAGGCAGGGCAAGTTCCCACCCAAATCGAGACCTGCGACTTGTCGCAAGCCTTGGGACGTATTCTGGCCCAGGATATTCACGCCCTGTTGGACATGCCGCCCGCTGACAATAGCGCCATGGACGGCTATGCCCTGCGCTTGGCTGATATTGCCGATGGCAAGGTATTGCCCATTCAGCAACGCTGCTATGCCGGCGATATTCCTGAAACGCTGCAAGAGAACATGGCGATTCGCATCTTTACCGGCAGCATGCTGCCGCCCGGTGCCGATACCGTGGTGATTCAGGAGAACTGCCAGGAAGACGAACAGGGCGTGCGCATTCTGGAAATGCCCGTGGCAGGCGTGAACATCCGCCGCCGTGGTGAAGACATGCGCATCGGTGAGGTGCTGATCACCACAGGCACCAAGCTGACAGCAGCCCATATTGCCCAACTGGCTGCGCAAGGCCACGCTCAGCTACAGGTCTACCCTCGCCTGACAGTGGGCATTCTGACTACAGGTGACGAACTGACCCCCGCCGGTCAGCCCCTGAAAACCGGCCAGATCTACAACTCCAACGCCCCCATGCTGCGTGCACAGCTTCAAGCACTAGGGGTTGAAACAGTCCATGCTGTCCATGCCAAAGACACACTGGAAGCCATTCAGGACGCCCTGAAAGCACTACTGCAACGCTGCGATCTGGTGCTGACCGTAGGCGGTGTCTCGGTCGGTGAAAAGGACTTTGTGAAGCCAGCCATCGAAGGGATAGGCGGTCAGCTAGATCTGTGGAAAGTGCGCATGAAGCCCGGCAAACCGCTGGCACTGGCGTACATAGACAACAAGCCCCTGGTCTGCCTACCCGGCAATCCGGTGTCCTCTTACGCGGTGTTTTCCTTGATGGTGTCACCGCTGATTCGTCGCCTGCAAGGCCGCCATCAAGTACTGCCTGCGATTCGCTACGGCATTTTGCAAGGCGAGCGCCACTTTGAAGGTGACCGCGAAGAGTTCATCCGAGTACAAGTGGATAGCGACGAACAAGGCCGCCTGCTGGCGCGGCCATTCAATAATCAGGGTTCGGGCGTGATCAGCTCCCTGCCCTGGGCGCAGGCACTGGCCCGCATCCCTGCCGACTCCCATGTCTCCCCCGCCGATGTGGTGCGTCTGTACGAATACAGCCAGTGGCAGGCTTGATTTAAGCCTCACAGAGAAAATAGTTTGGGGGCAACAGCCCCCTTACGACACACTCACAGTTTGGCTAAATAGTCCTTAAAGCGTTGCCCGTTCTGCGGACGGAAATGATCATCCATCTCCTTAATCCCGCTAATCCTATCCAGTCGGAAATTCCTAAAATCTTGACGCAGCTCGCACCACGCTGTCAGGAGCCACGCTTCATCGAACAGCGTCAGGCCAAGAGGGTGGACACGTCTGCAGCTAGTGCGATCGCCAAGATCGCAATAGGCAAGCTCCAAGACACGTCGCTCACGAATGGATTTACGCAGAATGCTGCCCCACCTCGTGACTTGCTCCTCACCTAGCTGTGGTCGGCTTACCGCCAAAATTGGGAGGGTCTGAAACCTTTCCCCTCCTTCTTCACCCAGGGCGCTGGCGACTTTACCCGAGACTCGCTGGGCAGCATCCCCCAAGTCCCCACAATCACGAGCAATCACAAGGCGCAAGCCAAGCATGATCGCTTCCATCTCATCAGGGTCAAATTGCAGCGGTGGCAGAAAATAGCCCTTCTCCAATTGATAGCCAAGGCCGGACTCGCCCCGCACAGGCGCACCCATCGCCTGAAGGCTGGCCATATCTCGATAAATAGTACGCGGTGAAACGCCGAACCTCTGTGCGAGTGCCTCGGCAGAAACTGGATAACGAGCACTTCTCAATTGATCCAAGAGGGCAAAAAGCCGAAGAGTTTTCATAAATTATTTTGTACTACACCCCTGACAGAAAATGTCAGGGGCTCTTATTAAACTGAGGCTTCTTCAACACGCCCACTACAAGGAGCCAAACCCTATGGCCAGTCAATGTATCGAAATTGTCACTTATAAGATAGAAAATCCAATCCAGGCCGACCAACAGCGCGACAGCGCACGCCTGCGAGTTTCAACGCTCTCCGGCTTTAAAGGATGGTTACCGCTTACTGATAGCATGGACCAGAGCAAGCGGGCGGATATCGTCCTTTGGGACAATCCCAAAGCAGCTGAAACAGCGGCGCAAATCGTAGGTAAGTCAGACGATTTTGCCGACTTTCGTGTAACGATTACGGAGTTTGGCACGATGGGCCACTATACGACCGCGGCCAATGAAGTCGTTTTAATGCAAACCGGAAGCGGCATCGAAGTTGGCCAATTTCGTTTGCGCCAAGGCTTTAGCGAAGAAGCGTTGCGTGCAGCTCACACCAAAATGGTCAACAAGCACTTGTCCCTACAACCTGGCTGGCTCGGACAGAGGCTGGTTCGTCTACAAGATGGCAGCTTCATGGATATCGCTTTCGCTACGACCGACACCCACGCTCAAAACATTTGTCACAGTTGGGCCGGGAATGCTGACTGCAATACCTTCCTGGATATGATTGAACCGATCAGCATGGAATTTGGGACGCTTATTTAAGCATCGTCCAAGGAGCGCGATCACCGACGTTGGCTAGCCCATTGCTCAATGGAAAGGTGCGCTACCACCCCTGTGCCTGATCCAGATCCTGCGGCGTATTGATATTGAAAAAAGCATGTTCCGGTGCATCGCGAAAGTCCACTGCCACCGCAGCTATGCTTTCCAACCAGCTCATGACGCGGCGTTCACCGCTCAGCAGATACTGTTTCAGGCTAGCAGCCTGATCAGTACGCAGCAGCAGACAAAGAGGATGGCTGCGTTCAGCTTGCGCATAAGCGGCGACAGCGCCCTGCTCTTCCACAGCTTTGATCAAGCGTTTGCCCAGATCCTTTGGCACAAAGGGCAAGTCCACGGGACAGGACAAAGCCCACGGGGTAGAAACCTGATCCAGCACACTGGCCAGACCGGCCAAGGGGCCCAGATAGCCTTCCAGCTCCAGCGCATCGGGCACCACCCGCCCCCAATGGACATACTGTTCAGGATTGCGATTGGCACTGATCAGGATAGTCCCCACCTGCGGGCGCAGGCGACGTACCAGATGCTGAACCAACGGCTGGCCCTGTAAAAGCAGCAAGCCTTTATCGACCTGGCCCGACAAATCAAAACGCCGGGCCTGTCCGCCTGCCAGCACAATACCGCTGATGTCCTGTGTGCTTATCATCCGCCGATGTAACTCATTTCTATACGGTCACGACTCGTGGTGTGCTCACCCCGAATCTCGGAATATCGGTCTTGCCGCCCCGTCCAAACACCGTGCATATAGGCGGCTAACTGGTCGTCGGAAGCACCCGAGCGCAATTGCGCCCGCACATCATAACCTTGAGAGGCAAACAGACACAGAAACAGACGTCCTTCCGGGGAAAGACGCATGCGTGAACAGTCCCCACAGAAGGGTTGCGTCACGCTGGTAATCACGCCCACTTCCCCTGTGCCATCCTTGAAACGCCAGCGGCTGGCTACTTCGCCACGGTATTGGGCCGCTACCGGCTCCAGCGCGAAACGGGACTGGATACGCTCCACAATCTGCGCACCGCTGACGACCTCTTCCAGATTCCAGCCATTGCTGGTGCCCACGTCCATATATTCAATAAAGCGCAAAATCTGGCCGGAGCCTTTAAAGTGCTCGACCATGGGCAGAATCTGATCGTCGTTCAGGCCTTTACGCACCACCATATTGACCTTCACCGGGCTCAAACCTGCCGCCTGCGCCTTGGCAATGCCATCCAGCACGGTGGACACGGACACGCCGCTGTCGCTGAGTTGCGTAAAGCGGGCATCGTCCAAGGCATCCAGGCTGACAGTGACACGATTCAAGCCCGCGTCTTTCAACGCCTGAGCTTTGCGACCCAACAAGGTGCCATTGGTGGTCAAAGTCAGCTCTACCGGCTCACCCTCCGGTGTGCGCAGCTTGGCCAGCATGGCAATCAGCACTTCAATATTTCGACGCAAGAGCGGCTCGCCACCTGTCAGGCGCAGCTTGCGCACGCCCAGGGAAACCGCCTGCCGTGCCACGCGCTCGATCTCTTCAAAGCTGAGCAGGGAAGAATGAGGCAGGAACTCGTAGTCCGTGCCAAACACTTCCCTGGGCATACAGTAGGTACAGCGAAAATTGCACTTGTCGGTCAGAGAAATACGCAGATCGTGAAACGGACGGTGGCGCTTGTCCAGCGGTTGCTCAGACACCGCCGCCATGCGCACGGTAGGGCGGCGCGCAGGTTCAGCAGCACTCGTTTGAACCCCCTGTTCAATGCCTGACGGTACAAGCCCCGATCCAGCAGGCGCCGCGTCAGTCCGCCCCGACGACAAAGCCCCGGCGCCTGGAGGAGCCGCTTTTTGATGTGGCCCGGTCGAACCCCCGCCTTCAGGCGGGGATTCAAACGTTGGCCCATGATCATCGCTCATGGTGTTCTCTTTCGTTCAAGGACAGGGTTGGCCCCGTCTCATGGTGTATGTGTGTTTTCGTCAAGCAAAGGGGTCTAACGCCAGAGCATGTCGGCGGCCTGGCCGAATGCCTGTTCCAGCGTCATGATCTGCCCTAAACCGCGTGGGTCATAACCCACCAGATCTTGCATGAATTGACTATACGCGGAACCGCCAATCACGTTCATCAGTTGCTGCATAGGAGCCTTATCCAGCGCTTCTTGCTCGACCGCGATGAAGTAACGCTCCTGCGCCAGGGGAATAAACTCCAGCCCGCATCGGCTGGCCGCTGTTTCCACACCCAGCCCGGTATCGGCCATGCCACTGGCAACATGGGCCGCCACCGCCATATGCGTCAATTCTGTTGTTTCAAAGCCCAGGACCGCATTCGTGTTTACCCCTAACTGACCCAGCAGCAAGGTGGCCAGAAAGCGGGTGCTGGACCCCATCTGACGGTTCACAAAGCGCACATCGGGCCGTAGCAAATCCGCCATGCCCGTGATGTTCTTGGGGTTGCCCTGTTCCACAAACAGGCCCGTTCGGCGCGTGGACAGGAAAATCAGCCGGTGACGCGCCGGTGACAGCCATTGCCCATAACGGCGCATGGCAGCCACCTCGAACTCGCCTACCGGAACCTGGAAACCGGCCAGGTCGCAGTCCCCACGCTCCAGCGAAGCCAGTGCTTCAATAGCGGTGCGATAGCGCAGTTCCAGCGGCAAGCCCTCGTGTTCGTTGGCAAAGCGCATCAAGCCTTCAATCGCAAATCCGTGACTGGCTTGAAAGCGCAAACGGTCCAGAGGCTGAGCATACAAGCGACCCAGCTCCTCTTCCAGTTCGGAGGCCATGCTCTCCAGGGTCGGCGTCAGACGCGCATCCAGGCGCCGGTTTGCCCATAGCAAACGCTGGGCAAACTCGGTCAGCTTGGTGCCTTTACGCCGGGACGTTTCCAGCAAGGCGGCATCAAACTGTTGTTCGGCATTGCGCAACAAGCCCCAGGCATGTCTGTAAGAAAACTGGCATTCCTTGCTGGCTCCCGCCAAGTGCCCCAGTCGCTCGATGGCACCCAACAGACGCAGCACATCCCCCATGAGGAGTTCCACGCCGTCTGCATTTTCCAGAATCCATTCAGAGCGCAGCCGGGCTTTGAATTTCTGTTTGGTCATGTGTTTTTGTCGACCAGTGTATTTTCGTATTTATGTTTTGTGCTGCATGTACCAAACATTATATATGCGAAATATTGCTTATTGAAGTTATGGACTTAAGTGGTTAGATTACAAGGGAAAACACTGTCAAATAATATGCACGGCTGTGCATAAAAAAACATGGAGGCGCAGGCTCCCTACTCGGGCACCGCGCACACAGGACATGCAAACAACCCCTCATCACCAGGAGCAGGACCAGTCCGGCCTGACGCCTGAAGAGGTCACCTTACAGGCCGTGCAGGAGCACGCCGGCCAGAAAGGTAACCTATTGCCTATTTTGCACACGATTCAGGACCGGATTGCCTGTATTCCCGAGTCCGTGGTGCCGGTGCTGGCCGAACAACTGGCTCTATCCCGGGCGGAAATCCATGGCGTTATCTCTTTTTACGCCCACTTTCGCACCCAGCCTCACGCGACTCATACCCTGGAAATCTGCCGGGCTGAAGCCTGTCAGGCGCGGGGCGGGCTGGAGCTGACGGCTCATGCCCGTCGCCGCCTGAACTGCGACTTCCACGAAAACAGCGACGACGGCCAGTACACACTGGAGCCCGTCTACTGCCTGGGCCTGTGCGCCCAATCCCCCGCTGTCATGCTGGACGGCGTTCCCCATGCCCGCGTCACCCCCGAAAAACTGGACGCCCTGCTAAGCAGCCAGGAGGCCCAGTCATGAGCACCATCACCGTTTACATTCCGCGCGACACTGCGGCGGTCGCCATGGGCGCCCATGAGATTGCCCAGCAACTGGCGGCCCAGGCTCAGGAGCGCGGTCTGGACATACAGATCGTGCGCAATGGCTCACGCGGCTTGCTCTGGCTGGAACCTCTGGTGGAAGTACAAACGGCAGCAGGCCGCGTCGCTTATGGCCCTGTCCAGACTGAAGATTTGCCCGGTCTGTTTGACGCCGGTTTCCTGCAAGGTGGTACACATAAGTTGTGCCACGGCCTGACGGACGCCATCCCCTACCTGAAGAACCAGGAACGCCTGACATTTGCCCGCGTGGGCATTATTGATCCGGTCAGTGTGGCCGATTATCAGGCCTGTGGTGGCTTTGAGGGTTTGAGCAAAGCACTGGCCATGGAGCCGGCCGCTATTGTGAAAGAAGTGACCGACTCCGGCCTGCGTGGTCGTGGCGGTGCGGCTTTCCCCACCGGCATCAAATGGAACACGGTACTGAACACTCCGGCGCAGCAGAAATACATTGTCTGTAATGCCGACGAAGGCGACTCGGGCACCTTCTCTGACCGCATGCTGATGGAAGGCGACCCACTGTGCCTGATTGAAGGCATGACGATTGCCGGTCTGGCCGTGGGCGCAACCTATGGCTACATCTACGTGCGCTCCGAATATCCGCTGGCCGTGCAAGCGCTGAACGAAGCCATTGAGGCAGCGCGCGCGGCGGGCTGGCTGGGCAAGAATATTCAGGGCAGCGGCTACGAGTTCGACCTGGAAGTGCGCAAAGCAGCCGGCGCCTACATCTGTGGCGAAGAAACCGCCCTGCTCGACAGTCTGGAAGGCAAACGCGGCATGGTGCGTGTGAAACCACCTCTGCCCGCCATCAAAGGCTTGTTCGGTCAGCCTACCGTGATCAATAACGTGGTGTCGCTGGCTTCCGTGCCGGTGATTCTGGCCAAGGGCGGTGCTTACTACCAGAACTACGGCATGGGCCGTTCGCGTGGCACCTTGGCGTTCCAGTTGACCGGCAATCTGCAAAACGGTGGCCTGGTGGAAAAAGCCTTTGGCGTCACCTTGCGTGAACTGCTGTACGACTACGGTGGCGGCAGCGCCAGCGGTCGTCCTTTGCGTGCGGTGCAAGTAGGTGGCCCATTGGGTGCCTATCTGCCCGAGCACCAGTGGGATGTCCCGCTGGACTACGAAGCCTACATGAAGATCAATGCCATGGTCGGTCACGGTGGTCTGGTGGCCTTTGACGACACAGTGGACATGGCTCACATGGCGCAGTACGCCATGGAGTTCTGTGCCATCGAATCCTGTGGCAAATGCACGCCCTGTCGCATCGGCTCTACGCGTGGCGTGGAGACCATCCAGAAGATCCGTCGCCGCCAAGACATGGACAACCATGTCGAGCTGCTGCGTGATCTGTGCGACACCATGTTCTCCGGGTCTTTGTGCGCCTTGGGCGGCATGACCCCGTATCCCGTCCTGTCCGCGCTGGAACACTTTCCCCAGGATTTTGGACTGGCCCCGCAAACCGAGCAGGACCTGGCCAAGGTCTAAGACGGAGAACACCATGAAAGAAACAGTCGCCGTACGCGAACGTGACCTGGGCACCCCAGCCTCGACCCAGACCGAGATGGTCAACCTGACCATTGACGGCAAATTGATTGAAGTGCCCGTTGGCACGTCCGTGATGCATGCGGCCGCCTTGGCCGGCATCAATATTCCAAAACTGTGCGCCACCGACTCGCTGGAAGCGTTTGGCTCCTGCCGTCTGTGCCTGGTGGACATTGAAGGCCGTCGCGGCCACCCTGCTTCCTGCACCACCCTGGTGGAAGAAGGCATGGTCGTCCAGACCGAAAACGACACCCTGCACAAGCTGCGCCGCAACGTGATGGAACTGTACATCTCCGATCACCCGCTGGACTGCCTGACCTGTCCTGCCAACGGCAATTGCGAACTGCAGGATATGGCCGGTGTTGTGGGCCTGCGCAGCGTGCGCTATGGCTTTGAGGGTGCCAACCATCTGGACGACACCACCGACAACTCCAACCCCTACTTTGCCTACGACTCCAGCAAGTGCATTGTCTGCAACCGCTGTGTGCGCGCCTGTGAGGAAGTTCAGGGCACCTTTGCACTGACCATCGACAAGCGCGGTTTTGAGTCGCGCGTCACCGCCGGCCAGAACGACGATTTCCTGGGCAGCGACTGCGTGTCCTGTGGTGCTTGTGTCCAGGCCTGCCCGACATCCTCCCTGATGGAAAAATCCGTTATCGATCTGGGCCAGCCCGAGCACGCCGTCATCACCACCTGCGCCTATTGCGGTGTCGGTTGCGGCTTCAAGGCCGAGATGAAGGGCGACAAGGTCATTCGCATGACCCCCTGGAAAGACGGCAAGGCCAACCGTGGCCACGCCTGCGTGAAAGGCCGTTTTGCCTGGGGTTACGCCACTCACCAGGACCGTATCCTGAACCCCATGATACGCAAGAGCATTACCGATCCCTGGCAGGAAGTGTCGTGGGACGAGGCCATCAATTACGCCGCGTCCGAGTTCCGTCGCATTCAGGATCAGCACGGTCGTGACGCCGTGGGCGGTATTACGTCCTCGCGTTGCACCAACGAAGAAACCTATCTGGTGCAAAAGCTGGTTCGCGCCGCCTTTGGTACCAATAACGTGGACACCTGCGCCCGCGTGTGTCACTCCCCTACCGGCTACGGCCTGAAGATGACCCTGGGTGAGTCCGCCGGTACACAAACCTTTGACTCGGTGATGCACACCGACGTGGTGATCGTGATGGGTGCCAACCCCAGCGCCGCCCACCCCGTGTTTGCATCGCGCCTGAAACGCCGCCTGCGCCAAGGTGCGCGCCTGATCGTGATCGACCCGCGCCAGACCGAACTGGTCAGCTCACCACACATCCAGGCCGACTACCACCTGCCCCTGCGCCCCGGCACCAACACCGCCATACTGACTGCCATGGCCCACGTTATCGTCACCGAAAATCTGGTGAACGAAACCTATGTGGCCGAGCGCTGCGATACTGCTGCCTTCAATGAATGGCGCAGCTTTGTCAGCCAGCCCCAGAACTCGCCAGAAGCCATGGCCGAGATTTGCGGCGTGTCCGCCGAGGACATCCGTGGCGCAGCCCGTCTGTACGCCACCGGCGGCAACGGCTCGATTTACTACGGCCTGGGCGTGACTGAACACAGCCAAGGTTCCACCACCGTGATGGCCATTGCCAATCTGGCCATGGCCACCGGCAACGTGGGCCGCGAAGGCGTGGGTGTGAACCCGCTGCGTGGTCAGAACAACGTGCAAGGCTCCTGCGATATGGGTTCCTTCCCGCACGAATTCCCTGGCTACCGTCACGTCTCCGACACCAGCGTACGTCAGCAGTTTGAAGAAGCCTGGGGCGTGTCCCTGCAATCCGAACCCGGCCTGCGCATTCCCAATATGTTTGAGGCCGCCTTGAGTGGCAGCTTCAAGGGGCTGTACTGCCAGGGCGAGGACATTGTTCAATCCGACCCGAACACCCAGCACGTAGCCGCCGCCATGGCCGCCATGGAATGTGTGGTAGTGCAGGATCTGTTCCTGAACGAAACCGCCAAATACGCTCACGTATTCCTGCCCGGTTCGTCCTTCCTGGAAAAAGACGGCACCTTCACCAACGCCGAGCGTCGTATTTCGCGCGTACGCAAAGTGATGGAACCCAAGGCAGGCATGGCCGACTGGGAAGTCACCTGCGCCCTGGCCCGTGCGCTGGGCTACCCCATGAGCTACGAGCATCCCGGCCAGATCATGGACGAGATCGCCCGCCTGACACCGACCTTTACCGGCGTGTCCTACGATCGCATTCAGGAACTGGGTGGCAGCGTGCAATGGCCTTGCAACGAGCAAGCGCCTGAAGGCACCCCCACCATGCACATTGACGAGTTCGTGCGCGGCAAAGGCCGCTTTATGCTGACCCAGTATGTGCCTACCGAAGAGCGCAGCAGCCGCAAGTTCCCCTTGCTGCTGACGACCGGCCGCATCCTGTCGCAATACAACGTGGGCGCACAAACCCGCCGTACCGACAACGTGGCCTGGCATGCCGAAGACTTGCTGGAAATTCACCCGGTGGATGCTGAAGATCGTGGCATTCGTAGTGGCGACAAAGTTTCGGTCAAGAGCCGTGCGGGCGAGACTGCCTTGCGTGCGACGGTGACCGAACGGGTACAACCTGGGGTGGTCTATACTACTTTCCACTTTCCCGAGTCGGGCGCCAACGTGGTCACCACCAACAACTCGGACTGGGCAACCAACTGCCCCGAGTACAAGGTGACGGCCGTGCAAATTCAGCGCGTGACCTCCGAGTCGGCCTGGCAAAATCGCTGGAACCGTTTCCACGATATTCAGCAACGTCTCCTGCAAGGCGAGACCGTCCCGGCCGAGGATTTGGCCCAGGCGGATCATAGCCACTCGCATGAGCCTGCCGAGGCCGTCGCGAAAGTATGATGCGTCTAAACAGGCCCTAAGGAGTTGCCCACGTGAGCCAGGCAGATTTTCGTGATGCCAGCGCCCCTGCCACCGTATGGCGGCAGGCGCGTACCCCAGCGCAAACACAAGCGGACACCCTGCCCCAAGAGGATCAGGATGCGCTGGCGCGCGAACAGGCCGTTGCCCTGGAATTCAACGGCATCAGCCATAGTGCCTTGTTGTGCAGCCCCAGCGATCTGGAGGATCTGGCTTACGGATTTTCCATGACCGAGGGCATCATCCGTACGGCTGACGATATACGCGGCGTGGATGTGCTGGAAGGCGAGCGCGGAAGTTTGCTGCAAATCGAAATTGCCAGCGCTTGCCAGCATCAGCTCAAGGCGCGTCGCCGTCAGCTCGCTGGCCGTACGGGCTGTGGCCTGTGTGGTCTGGAAAGCCTGGACGAGGTACGCCGCCAGCTACCCCGTCTGGACGCCCCTGAGCACAGCCCCGATGCCACCGCCATCTTCCAGGCGCTGGATGCCTTGCGCTCCAGCCAGCCTTTGCATCGCCTGACAGGGGCTACCCACGCCGCTGCCTGGTGCAATCTGCAAGGCGATATCCTGGCCGTGCGTGAGGACGTAGGCCGCCACAACGCGCTGGACAAGCTGCTGGGCCACATGCTTCGCAATGATATTGATCCCCGCTCTGGCATGGTGCTGATCTCCAGCCGTGCCAGCTTCGAGATGGTCCAGAAAGCCGCTGCCATGGGCATCAACTTTGTGGTGGCGGTCTCCGCCCCCACCGCCTATGCCGTGCAGATTGCTGATGAACTGGGTGTCATGCTGGCCGCCTTTGCCCGTGACCGCAGCTTCACGCTGTACAGCCATCCCCACTACCTGAATTCTGCCGAGTCCCGCTCGGCCACATCACCATGAATATTGTTCCTTTGATTCCCATGGCCAACCAGATCGGCCAGTTCTTTGAAACCCTGAGCAATCGGGAGCAAGGCCTGCGCGAGATTGCGGAACATATCCAGAAATTCTGGGACCCGCGCATGCGTCGTTCCCTGCTGGACTTTGTAGAGCAAAATCCCAGCGGCAAAAGCGAAGACGGCGAGCTTTTGCCTATTGTCTTGCAGGCGGTCGTCGCCCATAAACAGCAGTTGGAGCCACGCAGCTATTAAAGTGGGCGGCTCTGGCGTTCCTGAAGATCGGCCACCGCGAACAGCACGCCTCAAGAGCCAACGAACCCAGTTACGGTCAGCCACTGCCAGACTCACCGCAGACACAAAAAAACCCGCCTAAGCGGGTTTTTTCTTTGGGCTAAAACACGAATTAATCGTGCTCTTTAACGCGATACACCAGCACCGTGTTCTTGGCCATATTCAGCACTTTGATGGTTACGCTACCCAACAACAGGCGGGACAGACCACTACGGCCATGACTACCGATAAAGATCAGATCGCAGCCTTCTTGCTCGGCAACCTGCACAATACCATCGGCCACGTTAAAGTTGGACACGGATTTACCGGTTGCCTTCACACCGGCAGTTTCGGCACGGTCCAGAATCTGTTGCAGGTATTTCTGCGACTGTTCTTTGGCGGTCTTGTCGTAGTCTTCGTCGGTAATGGCATAGGCAGCAGCCATACCATCAAAACCAACGGTGGCCGCAAAAGGCTGCGTCACGTGCAAAGCCAGAACCTCGGCACCCATTTGACGGGCAAAGGTCACGCCTTTATTGGCAGCTTGGGAAGAGAGCTCGGAACCGTCAGTTGGAATCAGAATTTTCTTGAACATGGCATAACCCCTTTGAATGGAGACAGATAGCTTACCGCTGCATACCGACACAGGACAAGCTGGTATAGACCTGAACCTTGAGCCAGGTCAGGATTCGTTCAATGCACGGAACAATACGGCACAGCGAGTACCTGTGCGGCAATAGGCCAAAGTCGGGCCTGGCAAAACCTCAAGCAACTGACCAAAACGGGCAACATCAGCAGCGCTAATAGCGCTACCCACAACCGGCTGATACTCCACCTGCAAGCCTGCTGCCTGGGCCGCCTTCATGACGTCTGCCGACAAAGGCTGGTCGGGACCGCCTTCCAGATCGGGACGATTGATGATGACACTTTTAAAACCAGCATCGGCCACGGCTTGCATGTCCTCTCCCGATAACTGCGGCGCGACGGCCAATTGCTCGGTCAAAAACTGATGGGGGAAGGACATAAAAACTCCTGAAATCGGAATAAGCAAAAAGCACTGAAAGGAAAAATAGTATGTTCCCCCCCGAGAGTACGCAAGCCCCTTTCTCCCTGGCCTTGCCACAATTCAATTACGCCGGCACCTTAGTAATCCATCACGCCGCGCTCGACGATAGGGCAACGGCGCAATCCATCTTTGCCTATCATGTGCTGCACAGCACAGCGACCTGTACGCCAAGCCCGTCGAATGAACAGGAAATGCGTACACGTCTTACACACGCCCACCAGCCTGTGCATTGCCTGGGAACGGGTACTCAGGCAATACGCAGGCTGTATTGATCCAGCCATTGCTGCATTTGAGCTCCTGCCAGCACCTCGTACTCCGCCAAACGTTGCCCCCCTACAGGATCATCCTGCACACTGCGCAAGGATGGATGGCACATCATACTGTCACCATGCTGCATCACCGCCAGCCAGGCCTGGACCAAGGCGCCATAGCGCTCCTTGCCCCCCTGAAAGTCGTACACGCCGGTAAAACCGGTATTCAAGGTAACGCCCTTGGCCCTGGCCAGACGCAGCAAGTCCTTGGACCCTAGCCCGGCGATAATCTGCGCCTTGAATCTATCTTTAAACGCAAAACCCGTGGCCAGACGCTCGGCGCCGGTATAGCGCAGCCAGGGCATGGAAGCGGCATAACGGCGCTCCATTTCAGCCAGCAAGGCCTCGCGTATCATGGGCAGTTGATGCACGTGCTGATGCCCATCTATATAGTCCGGCCCCTGCCCCATCACCTCCTCAAAACGATCCAGTTGGTGGGCCACGCTGTCCTTGACCTTCTGACTGTCCAGACGATGCAACAGGCTACGAATAATCACCTGCTTGAGCGGCATGGCATACACGCCCTTCTGGGAGGCAAACTCGGTAAAATTCAGGTGCAAACCTTTTTGCAGCGTGCTCTGGCGCAGTGCCGGTGCGTTTTGCACAAAGCTGTCCCCATCGACCAGACAGGATGTTCCTGTCAGGCGTCGGGCCTGGGCCAATGTCAGTATGGCCTCGTCCACGGCAGGGGCCATCCCAAAATCATCCGCGCATATACTGATCTGCCTATCCTTGGCCACTGCTCGCTCCGCTTTATGTCTCGTCAAATCATTCTGTTCATTCTAGTCGGCACCTTGGCCGCCTTCACACACTGGGGCATTGTAATCGCCCTGGTGCAAACGCTCAGTCTATCTCCCTTGCTGGCTAATCTTTTTGGCTGGCTGATTGCATTTCTGGTGTCTTTTGGCGGCCATTACTGGCTGACGTTCCGTTCCCAGAATGCCCGTTTTTTGCCGGCTCTGATGCGTTTTTTTCTGGTGTCTGCCGCTGGCTTCGCGGTGAACGAGGCCAGCTATGCGTTTTTGCTGAATCACTCCGGCCTGCGCTATGACGTGCTGCTGGGCCTGATTCTTATCGGCCTGGCTGTGCTGACGTTTCTGGCTGGGCGGCTTTGGGCGTTTCGCCGCACATAAGCGCAAACTCATCATGATCAAAACGCCACAGCGCGATGCGCTGATCGTCATACAGGCGCTGGGCATAGTTGAGCACCTGACTTTGACGCACGGCATCTGGCGAGCCAATCAGCCAAACTACAGCCTTGCTGTCCCGGCATAGCTGCTGATGCAAGGTTTCCCGGTCTATCAAGGTCATCGCCCCACGCTGCGGCTCAAAACGGGCGGCTTCCAGCAACTCTTTACGCCAGCTATCGGTGCGCATGATCTCCGGATCATCCCAGCGTTCCATGACGCTGATGTTCTGCAGACCTGGAACGTAGAAGCCCAGATCGTAGCGGTAGGTATTCAGAAAAACGACCCGGTCGCCCTGTCGATATTCACTCGCCAGCACGCGCCCCAGGGCCTGACTATTAGCCTGTGGTCGCAATATCATCGCGCCCACCGCAACCGCACAAATAGCAACACAAACACCCAGGCTCCAGACCGCAAAGCGCTCTACCTTTGCTGCCCCATCCCGCTGGCTACGACGAATCACTCCATCGGCCAGGAAAAAAGCCCAGGGGCCAATCGCAGGCAAGACATAACCCACCAGCTTGGACGTAGGGATGGAAAAGAAAACCAGCACGGTCAGCAAGGCAGACAGCATCAAGCCCCGTACCGGCCCCAAACCATCTGGACTATTAACAGAGCCACGAAGGCGCTTGAATAAAAATGGCGTCCAGCCCAAGGTGGCGACAGGCATCAGGGCAAAGTAGAACCAGAAAGGCTGAGGGTTGTTGAAACCCGTTTCCAGAAAGCGCTGAAAGTGCTGATAGACGATGTAATAGTCAAAAAAACCGGGGTAACGTGCCTGCATGAGCCACATCCAGGGCGTGGCGACCAGCAACAAGACTCCCAGGCCGGTCAAAGAAAACAGACGCAGCAAGGTACGCCACTGTCCTCGACCCAACAGCCAGAACACCAAGATACCGCCGGGGATCAAAATCCCGATCAAGCCTTTTGCCAGGAAGGCCAAACCTGCGGTGGCATACAGCCCCATCAAGGCCCACCGATAGGGACGCCCCTGCTCCATCTGCAAGGCAGCATGGCCGCCCAATAGCACACAGCTACTGATCAAGGCAGCAACCGTCATGTCCAGATTGGCGTAATGGGAGGCTCCAAACAGCAATGGGCTGCTGACCAGAATCAGAGCCGTCCAGCCCGCATGTTGCTGGCTAGCATGGCGCTTCAGAAAGGCATGCATACCAGCAATCAACAAGGCCGCCATCAAGGCAGGCACCAGACGCGCACCCACAAAATTCACGCCCAGCACTTTCAGGCTCAGCGAAGTGAGCCAGTAATGCAGAGGGGGTTTATGGAAAAACGGCAAGCCGTCCAAACGCGGCACCAGATAATCACCGGATTCCAACATGGACAGAGCCACACCGACATAGCGCCCTTCGTCCGGAATCAGCAGGGGATAGACACCTAGGGTCAGCGCAAACCACAGCAGCGCCAGCAGACCCACAGCCAGGCTAGAGAGGGTGCCCAGGTTTCGTACGCCTTGCCCCAGCCAGTAGGCTGGGCCACGCGCGCGCCCAAGAGGCAAGGTTACGCCAGAAGGGGGAAAAGAATTCTCGATACTCATCGACTGTCGCCAAACCAAAAGGGTTAGGCAGCCACCTTCGTGGCTGTCAAAACAATTCAGAATATCGATGTAGCGTCCAATGACACTTGAAAGCAGAACGGCAATTAAACGACTGGATCAGTCCTGTTGCCGAGCCTGACTTTGGGTGCTGCCTTGATCCTGACTGTGAGCGGGTTCCTGATCCGGAGCCAAGCCTTGCCCCCGGCGACGATGCACCAAATACAAAGGTCGGTTCTTGACCTCGGCAAAGATGCTGGCGACATACTCACCTACCACGCCCAGCGAGAGCATATTCACACCCGCAAAGAACAGCACTACGGTGATCAAGGTGGTCCAGCCCCGTACGGCGTCTCCATAAATCAAATGCTTGAAAATAATGAACAAACCGTAGCTGAAAGACAGCATCGCCAGCACCGCACCCAACAAACTCAACAAACGTAGCGGCCAGGTGGTAAATGCCGTCAAACCATCCACTGCAAAGCGTAGTAGTTTGGCGGGGCGGAATCGACTGACCCCATACAAACGCTCGGCGGGGGAGTAGTAAATAGGCTCGGACGGAAAACCCACCCAGGCAAACAAGCCTTTCATGAAACGACTGCGCTCGGGCAAGGCCATCAGGGCATCGACCACACAACGATCCATCAAGCGAAAATCGCCCGCATCACGAGGTACGCGTAGGCCATTGGATGTACGCATCAACTTGTAGAACACACTGGTGCCCACACGCTTTAGCCAAACTTCGTCCTCGCGGGTTTCCCGTACGGCATAGACCATTTCCAGCCCGGTAGACCAACGCTCCAGCATGGTTTCAATCAAGGCAGGAGGATGCTGCAAATCCGCATCCATACACACGACCACCTGCCCGCGACTGGCCTCCAATCCTGCCGTCAACGCCGCTTCTTTACCGAAGTTGCGTGATAACTGCAGATAAACCAATTGGGGGTAAGTTTGACGCAATTGCTCTATGACCAAAGGCGTTGCGTCAGTGCTGCCATCGTCAACGAAAATGATTTCAAAAGCCGGAACCAGTTCACGCAACGTTGCCACCAGAACGGGCAACAGTGCGGGCAAGTTTTCTGCTTCATTCAAACCCGGGATAACGCAAGAAAGTGTCTGCGCCTGTCTCTTTGTAATCATTATTCCTTGAGCACCATGCTGTAACAAAATTGAGGGCTAGCCAACAAAAAGTAATCGTAGCCTGCCAGCCCGACTCGTGCAATTTACCCTATGCGCTACTTGCCTTAGCAAAAAAACGCCGCTCAAGATCATCAAGTCCTCTAAAAACCACCTTTCAAGGAAAAAACACCTGAAACACAACATCCATACTCTGAAACTTGGACTCAGTGTAGGAAGGAAGGCGTTGAATCTGCGTGAAATCCGACGTGAACATATCCCGCACCCGAGCGTTTTCTTTCCGGCTTGACCCCGGTGAGCCCTACCAATAAGATAGATAAAATATATATCTTTAAATTAAAAATATTATGACTCTCAACGCTTTGTGTACCCGCCAGGAAATTCATGACCTGGTCTGGGACTTTTACGATCGCATCCGCATGGACGAAGTCCTTGGCCCGATTTTCTCCGAGCGCATTAAGGATTGGGATACACACCTGGGTGTAATGGAAGAGTTCTGGTCGTCCCTGCTGCTCAAGACCGATGGCTTCAATGGCAACCCCATGGCCAAGCACTTGTCGCTCCAGCACATTCAGGCCAGCCACTTTGAACAATGGCTGCGTCTGTTCAAGGAAACCTGTCAGGAACGCGAAAATCAGGCTATGGCCAAGCTGGCGCTGGAGTACGCACAGCGTATCGCCCGTAGCTTCTGGTTTGGCTACCAATTCCAGCACAACCCCACCAAAGTAGCCAGCGAACTGCAACTGCCCTGATCATGCGCCTGACCAACCTTACCGACTACGCTCTGCGTCAATTGATGTATCTGGGCCAGAACGAAGACAGGCTTTGCACCATCGCGGAAATTGCCCAGTACCACCAGATTTCCCAAGCCCACCTGATGAAAGTCACCCACCTGCTGTCCAAAGGCGGCTGGATTCAGACGCAGCGCGGGAAAAATGGCGGGATGCGGCTGGCGCGTGCTCCTGAAGATATCAATCTGGGCGAGCTGGTGCGCTATACAGAAACCGATCTGGCCGTGGTGGAGTGCTTGGGCAGTGGCACCCATTGCATCCTGAGCGGTCGCTGCAATCTAAGCAATATCCTTAAACAGGCACTGGTCCAGTTCCTGAGTTATCTGGACAACTACACGTTGCGCGACATTATTGTTCCCGGCAGCAGCCCGGAACAGACCATTTCCTGGCCCACCAAGTCGATGCACTCCGCCTGATAGCAAACGGACGGATAGCAAACGGACGGATAGCAAACGGACGGATAGCAAACGGACGGATAGCAAACGGACGGATAGCAAACGGACGGATAGCAAACGGACGGATAGCAAACGGCCCCGGATTTCAAAGAATCCGGGGCCGTTTGTCGACGGTCTGACTCAGGCCTTACGCCGGAAAAATCAGCTCGCTGCGTACGGTACTGGAGTGAGCACGCACGGCGTCCAGCAACTCCTGTTCTGGTACACGATCCAGATCTGTCATGGCATAACCCAGCTCACCTTGTGTTTGCAGCTGCTGACGAGTGATGTTGATGCCGTGTTGGGCCAAAATATTGTTCAAGCCCCCCATTGCACCAGGAACATTGCGATGGACATGCAACAAACGCACGGCGCCTTGAATATCGTAGTACGACACTTCCGGAAAGTTCACTGCGCCCTTGGTGGCACCGCTACGCAAGTAACTGACCAGTTTCTCGGCCACTTCACGGCCAATATTTTCCTGCGACTCCTGGGTGCTACCGCCAATATGCGGCGTCAGAATCACATTGGGCATGCCGATCAACGGACTCTTTAAAGGCTCGTCCACACTTTTCGGCTCAGTGGGGAAAACATCCAGTGCCGCACCTGCCAAATGACCACTGACCAGGGCCTGATGCAAGGCATCAATGTCCACCACTGTGCCGCGCGACGCGTTGATCAGGATGGAACCTGGCTTCATGGCCGCGATCGTCTCGGCATTCATGATGTTATGCGTGCCCTGCCCGCCTGGGACGTGCAAGGTCACCACATCGGACTCGGCCAGCATTTGCTTGAGGCTGCCGTAGACACGGGCATTGCTCAGCGGCAGTTTGGATTCCACATCATGGTAGAGCACGCGCATACCCAGCGCTTCAGCCAAGGTACCGACCTGAGAACCAATATTGCCGTAGCCAATCACACCCAAAGTCTTGCCACGGATCTCGAAAGCGCCATCGGCACTCTTGTCCCAGAAACCCTGGTGTACGCGCAGGTTCTTCTCGGGGATACGACGCAGCAACAAGATGGCCTCACCCAGCACCAGCTCGGCAACCGAGCGGGTGTTGGAGAACGGCGCATTAAAGACTGGTACGCCGTGGTTCTGGGCCTGGTCCAGATCCACCTGGTTGGTACCAATACAAAAACATCCCAGCACTTTAAGCTGGTCTGCGTGCTCCAGCACCCGGCTGTCAAACTGGGTACGGGAACGAATTCCGACCACTTCGGCGCCTTTGACAGCGTCCAGCAGCTCCTGACCCGACAAGGCTCCCTTGTAGGTCTGAATATCGGTCAAACCAGCAGCCTCAAAAACTTCACGGGCGCTAGGATGAATGTTCTCAAACAGGACAATGCGACTCATGATGGTTCCAGTCATTTAAATAGTATCTAAATGGTACTATTTTTTTAGCCCACCGGATCGAGCATCAACAATAGCAGCAGGGGATTCAAGTCTGACTGGCAGACCAGGACGATGAATCCAAAGCCAAATACAAAAACCCAGGCTCAGAAAACAACATCCAAGCCCTGGGTCATTCAAAGGCAGCTCAAGCCCTTAAAAGCGCTTGCTGCCTGCACAGACTGCTATCAAGAACCAAATGGCACCGGACGTGGTGTGTTGTCACGCGAAGGGGGCAAGATGGGCAGTACGATTTCAGGCTGTTTGCCCGTCAGCGTTTTCAAAAACGCGACGATCTGGGCATTTTCCTCTGCAGAGAAACTGCGACCCAACTGCAAACGACCCATTATATCCACGGCTTCGGTCAAGGTATTTACCGCACCGTCGTGGAAGTAGGGGTAGGTCAACTCGACGTTGCGCAAGGTAGGAACCTTGAAGTTGAAACGGTCGGCATCTTTACCCGTCACAGCCACACGGCCTTCGGCAGGATTGGTGGTTTGGTAGGGCTCGATCAGCCCCATTTTCTGAAAGGACGTACCACCCAGGTTGGGACCGTTGTGGCAAGCTACGCAACCACTACCCTTGAACAGTTGATAGCCGGCCAATTCCTGATCAGTAATGGCTTTCTTATCGCCTTTTAGCCACAGATCAAAGCGCGAATCAGGCGTCACCAAGGTTTCCTCAAACGCGGCAATCGCGGAGGTGACTTCATCAATGCCAAAGTCGGCCTTGCCAAAGACTTGCTTGAACTCGGCCTTGTACTCGGGAATGGAGCTCAGGAACTCCATGGCCAGTTCGTGCGTAAACGCCATTTCCTTGGGATTGGCAATGGGGCCGCCAGCCTGCTCTTTCAGGTCGCTAGCACGGCCATCCCAGAACTGGGCCAGATTCAGGCTGGAGTTCAAGACAGTGGGCGAGTTGATGGGGCCTTCCTGCCAGCGATCACCGATGGAGGTACGGATATTGTCCGTGCCGCCCATGCTCAGGTTGTGACAGGAATTACATGAGATAAAGCCCGAACGGGACAAGCGGGGTTCAAACCACAGCTTTTTACCCAGTTCAACACGTGCCGGGTCGCTGACAACAGCAGCGGGAATCGGCTGTACAGGTTCATTTTGCTGGGCTTGCGCGGCGCTGCCAAGCAGTAAGCCGGTGGCTAGAGCCGAGAGAGTGAACAGGCGTAATTTCATAACAACTTCCTTATGGGATGACAGAGCTTCCTGCCAGTGAGGTCCGGGTAGGACCCATAACCCTGCTGGCCTTATGGATATCGTAAGGAATGCCATTTCATTACACATTGATACATCGCAAGGAAATAATCTTTCCAGAGATGCTTAGGGAACTTTCAGAGGAAAGTGCAACTAAGCCGCCACGTTCTCTATAGCGCCTTGACGAAAGGCAAAAAAAAATGCCGCCTGCGATCAAGCAGGCGGCACCTCAGATTTGTTGCAAATTGTGTTTTTTACACACCCAAATAGCGCGTCCACAAAGTGCGATCGGCCCCCAATGCGTCGGAGTTCCCCTGCCAGACCAATTTGCCACGTTCCAAAATGATGTGGTGATCGGACAAGGCCATCAAACGCTCGACATATTTGTCGATCAGCAAGATGGTCTGCCCCTCTTCACGCAAGACGGCCAGACAGTTCCAGATTTCCTCACGCACCTTGGGCGCCAGGCCCTCGGAGGCTTCGTCCAGAATCAGCAGCTTGGGGTTGGTAACCAGGGCACGACCGATGGCCAGCATCTGCTGCTCCCCCCCTGAGAGCTGATTACCCATATTGGAGGCGCGTTCACGCAAGCGCGGGAAAAACTCATAAACACGCTCGGGCGTCCAGGTTTTGCTGGCTTGCGGGTTGCGGTTACAAGCAAACGCCGTCAGGTGCTCGGCCACCGTCAGGTTGGGAAAGCACTGGCGCCCTTCGGGCACAATGGCAATCCCGGCACGGGCAATACGATCCGGATTCCAGCCTGCAATAGACTGGCCGTCGAACTTCACATCCCCACCGCGCACCGGCAACTGGCCCAGAATGGTTTTCAGCAAGGTGGTCTTGCCCATGCCATTGCGGCCCAACACCGTCACCACCTGTCCGCTGCGAATGGACAGATCTACCCCGAACAGCACTTGGCTGGCGCCATAGCCGCTTTGTAATTGAGTTGTTTCAAGCATGGCTTTCCACCTTGGTTGGCACTGGCGTGTCATCGTCGCCCAGATAAGCTTGACGCACAGCCTCGTTATCACGGATTTCGGCAGCCGTACCCGTGGCAATAATGTGACCTGCCACCAGCACAGAAATCCGGTCAGCCAGACGGAAAACGGCTTCCATATCATGCTCGACCAGCAACATGGTGGCTTTGCCACGCATGGTTTCAATCAGTTCAGTCAGACGCAGTGTTTCATCCGGCCCCATCCCGGCCATAGGTTCGTCCAGCAAAAGAACGTGCGGCCGGCTGGCCAACGCTAGGGCGAACTCGACCTTGCGCTGCTCACCATGTGGCAAAACACCAGCCTGAGTGTGCAGCAGCGATGCATTAATGGCGCATTCGGCGGCCAACTCACGGGCCTGCTCATACAACTCGGTTTCCGCCTGACGAGCACGCCAGAAGCGGAAACTGCTGCCACTGCATGCCTGCAAAGCCAATACCAGATTATCCAGCACCGTGTAATTCTTGAAGATATTGGTGATCTGGAAGGAGCGCGCCAGACCGGCGGCAACACGCTCGTGACCCGACAAGGACGTCACGTCACGCCCGCCCAGCAAGAGCTGGCCCGAATCCGGACTCAAGGTGCCCGACAACAAATGAATCAAAGTGGATTTACCCGCACCGTTCGGGCCGATCAAACCATGGATTTCACCGGGCACCAGGTCCAAAGACACATCATTGGTCGCCTGCAAGGCGCCAAAGCGCTTCATCAGACCACGGGCCTGCAAGGCGGCCGAGCCACTGCCTGCCTTGGAGGTGGCTGCTATCGTATTTGTCATGTTTGCTCCTTGGCGGTAGTAGCTGGATCAGCGACCGAGCGGATACGTACCAGTCCGGCCAATCCCTTGGGAGCAAAGAACACCACCAGCAGCAATAAAATACCCAAAGGCATGTGCCAGTACTCGGTCCAGTTGCGCAGCAACTCTTCCAGCACCAGCATCACAAACGCCCCCAGCGCACCGCCATACAACAGACCAATCCCCCCCACCAGCACCATGATGATCAGGTCCGCTGATTGAGTCCAATTCATCAGGCTAGGCGAGACAAACAGGTTATGGTTGGCCAACAAAGCCCCAGCCAGCCCCATGATGGCACCACTCAAGGTGTAGGCCGTTAGGCGAATGCGGTAGACGGGGTAGCCCAAGGTCGTCATGCGACTTTCGTTTTCACGCGTGCCCATCAAGGCCTGTCCGAAACGAGCATTAACCAGACGGTTGATCAGGAACAGAACCGCCAGCAACAGAGCCAGAACCAGGTAGTAAAAGCTCAGTTCATTGCCCAAATCAATACCGGGCAAAGAGGAATGGCTGTACATGTTCAAACCGTCCTCGCCACCGTACTGCCGCAAGGAGATGAACAGATAAAAGATCATCTGCGCAAATGCCAGCGTAATCATGATGAAGTACACACCACGAGTACGCAGCGACACGGCACCAGTCAGGAAAGCCAGCAAACCGGAAATCAGCATGGCGGCTGGCCAGGTGATCAGGCCGCTTTGCACACCTTCAGTGGCCAAAATGCCCACGGTATAGGCCCCGGCGCCAAAGAAAGCAGCATGCCCCAGAGCCACCATCCCGCCATAACCGAGCACCAGATTCAAGGCAGTCGCTGCCATGGCATAGATGAAGATACGGCGTACAAAGGAAATATAAAACTCAAACCCGTACAGCGGTGCAATCAAGGGGAAAGCCAACAAGGCCACCAGCGCCAGGACCGATAAAATACGCGAAGTAGACATACATTAACCTCGCGCCGGGAACAAGCCCGAAGGACGGAAAACAAGAACAACAGCCATCAGAACATAGATCGAAATGGCAGCAATCGTAGGCCCGACACTGGAAGCGACATCCGCCGGGAAGACGTTACGCAGCAACATCGGCAGGAAGGCACGGCCAGCAGTATCAACCATACCCACCAGCAAGGCACCTACAAACGCACCACGAATCGAACCAATGCCGCCGATCACGATGCACACCAGGACCAGGATCAGGATGTCCTCGCCCATACCGATCTGAACCGCTGTAATCGGCCCGAGCAAGGCACCGGCCAGCGCAGCCAAAGCGGCTCCCAGAGTAAATACCCCTAAGAACAGGATAGGCACGCGAACCCCCATCAGGGTCGCCATTTGTCGGTTGGATGCACCTGCCCGCACGAGCACCCCGGCTCGGGTTTTGGTCACGAAGGCATACAGAGCCAGTGCCACCACCAGACCGACCGCAATAATCATCAGACGGAAGGCGGGATAGAGGAAATCAGGCAAGAGTTCGACCGGCCCGGACAACAAGGCAGGCATATTCAACATAACGGGGGTTGGGCCCCAAATCATTTTGACCACATCATTGGCGATCAAAATAACGGCGTAGGTTCCCAATACCTGAGCCAGGTGATCACGAGTGACCAGCTTGCGCAGAATGAGAATTTCCAAGGCAATACCGACCAGGGCTGTCACTGCCACCGCCACCACAATGGCGGCGGTAAAGGACCCTGTACGCTGCATGGTTTCCGCGGCCACATAGGCTCCCGCCATATAGAGGGAGCCGTGGGCCAGGTTCATGATATCCATAATGCCAAAGACCAATGTCAGGCCGGCGGCAATCAGAAACAACATCAAACCAAACTGCAAACCATTCAGCAATTGCTCGCTAATCAGAATGAGCGACATGCTTTTACCACCTGTGAATCTTAATTAAGTTTGCAATCTTTGGCGTAGACATCCTGGTAGGAGTCAAACACCTTGCTGACCATACGGTTTACAAGACGTCCGTCCTGATCCTTGACCACCTCACGTAGGTAGTAAGCCTGAATGGGGAAATTGTTGTTGCCGTAGGTAAAGGGGCCACGAACCGAGTTGTAGTCGGCCGCTTTCAATGCCTTGAGCACCGCTTCGCGGTCAGACACCTTGCCATCGACCTGTTTGACGGCGGCGTCGATCGCCAAAATCACGTCATAAGCCTGGGCGGCGTAAACCGAGGGGTATCGGCCGTCGTAGGCTTTGCGAAACTCCTCAACAAAGGTCTTGTTGGCCGCAATATCCAGATCTGGTGACCACTGGGCGGTATTGAGCATGCCCAGAATAGGCTCGCCCACGGCGGGGATAATGTCTTCATCACCCGAGAAGGCCGGACCCAGCAAGACCACATCCTTGTTCAGGCCTGCAGCCACGAACTGTTTGATGAAGTTGATGCCCATGGCACCGGGCAGGAAAAAGAACACGGCCTGAGGCTTGGCAGCACGGATTTGTGCCAATTCAGCCGAGTAATCGATCTGGCCCAGCTTGGTGTAGAGCTCATTGTCAACGGGTTTGCCATAACCTCGTTTGAAGCCGTTCAAGTGGTCTTTGCCGGCTGGATAATCAGGGGCAATGATGAACATTTTTTCGTAATTGCGATCCGCCGCCACTTTACCGGCAGCCTCGTCAAAGGCGTCGTTCTGGTAGGACACGCCAAAGAAGTACGGATTACAACCAGCGCCAGCCAGTTGGCTGGGGCCCGGGTTGCTGGTCAGGTAAGGCACTTTGGCCGAGAACAAGGCGGGAGCCACTGCCAGGGCAACGTTGGAGCCGACAGGGCCAGTAAAGAAGTCGATCTTGTCGCGTTGAACGAAACGATTGACCAATTGGCGGGCCTGATCCGGATTACCGGCCATATCCTGTGCAATGAACTCGGCAGGAAAGCCGCCCAGCTTGCCATCCAATTGCTTGATGGCCAGATTGAAGCCGTCGCGAACCTCGCCCCCAACAGCCGCAAACGGACCGGATGTATCCATTGCCATCCCCACTTTGATGGTATCGGCATGAGCCAGAGAACCACCAAAAGCCGCAGCCAACGCCACGGTCAATGCAATACGTTTCATGTTATCTCCTTGCGCCACCGCGCTTATAGGCTGTCTTTCTTTAAGATGCACAGCAGATCGAAACACCAATTCAACTATGCCAACCATTCATTTATAAATAGTTTAGTTATCAAACAATTTTGCTGACAAGCTGTGGTTTTTACCTACACCCCTTCAATGTCCAGGTCATTCGACAAGAAACAGAGCACCGTACCAACTCCCTGTACGGATAAGCACTATAACGACTGTAGAGATAGCCGTTTATGCACGTTTTCCTTGATTTTGTTAACAATATTGCGCCAGACCCGCTGCTACACTGACGGCTTGCGTCATTATTGGAGATCCCATGCGTATTTCCCATTCTCTGTGTCGCCTTGTCCTTGGCACCGCCCTGCTCGTTCCCGTCCTGAGCCATGCACAGTCCTCGGAATCCGTGTATCTGGCTGATCTGGCCAAGTCCAACAAGCAAGTGGCCCAGCAATATCAAAACCTGATGCAGGACGTTGCCAAACGCGCCAGCTGGGTAAAAGAATTTGGTACGGCTTCACCGGGTGAGACCGTTTCCCTGGATGGACGCCATTACCAGGTCTTCCAGGGCTGCAAGCCTCATGACTGCACCAGCTCCAGCTACGTTGTCCTGCTGGATGCACAAGCGCAGACCCTCTCCTACGGCGCTTTTGTCGAAAACAAGGAATCGGGCCCAGGTTGGAGCAGCAGCCAGATTCAATGGCTGGGCAATCCCGAGCTTGATCAAATCCGTTTGATGTCGCCTGCCCTGTTCTAAAGCAAACAGCACTTGACCTTGCCCCCGTGGCAAGCCTTAAGCTGGCTCCATTGTTTTTATCCAAGGAGCCAGCTATGTCCACCTTCTCCGTACCCGACATGACCTGCGGCCACTGTGTACGCAGCATCACCGAAGCCATTCAGGCTGTCGCCCCTCAAGCCACCGTCAGCACGGATCTGGAAAAACACCAGGTTACTGTTCAAGGTCTGGATGGCGCGCAAGCCCTGAAAGTGATTGAAGAAGCGGGTTACACCCCCAGCGCCCTGTAAGCATGCCGCGCCTTTCATGGCGTCAATGCTGCAGAGCGGAAAAGGCCGGTTGTTACCGGCCTTTTTCTATCGCGGACTTGGCGGGCACGAGCATACCGGCAATGGCTGCACGCCTCTGAGACAATACCGGTCAGGCCTGCCAATATTGGCCGCAAGAATCGGAGTGCTTGCGATGAAAGACCAGCGTATTCTGGCTTCGTAATGAATGATGTCAGGACATATGCCTCATGACTAAAAAGCGGGCTTACGAAACCGAGGATCAGCGCTGGGCAGCCGTGCAAGCGCGGGACTGCGCCGCCGACGGCCAGTTCGTCTATGCGGTACGCACCACAGGCGTGTACTGCCAACCCAGCTCGACAACACGGCTTCCCAAGCGCGAAAACGTCGAGTTCTTTGATTCGGCCCAGGCTGCGGAAGCAGCGGGCTACCGTTACAGTCGTCGCGTCCGTGGCGACCAAACCAGTGCCGCAGCCGAACGAGCCGCGATCGTGGCGCGCGCCTGCCGCCTGATCGAAACATCGGAAACACCCCCTTCGCTGGAGCAACTGGCCACCGCAGTAGGTAAGAGCCCCTTTCATTTCCACCGACTGTTCAAAGCGGAAACCGGCCTGACGCCCAAGGCATACAGCTCGGCCTATCGCGCTCGCAGACTGCGCGAGGAACTGAGCAGCCCCAACGCCTCCATCACGAACGCAATCTACGACAGCGGATTCAACTCCAACAGCCGCTTTTATGAAACCTCTGGACAGTTGTTGGGCATGCGCGCGCGCGAGTACCGGGCCGGTGGTGCCGGTGCGCTTATCCGTTTCGCGGTGGGCCAGTGTTCGCTGGGAGCCATTCTGGTCGCCCAGAGCCAACGCGGCATCTGCGCCATCCTGCTGGGCGAGGACCCCGAACAACTGGTGCGCAATCTGCAAGACCAGTTTCCCAAAGCCGAGCTTATCGGCAGCGACGGGGATTTCGAGCAATTGATCGCCCAGGTCGTGGGCTTTATCGAAACCCCTTCCATTGGTTTGCACCTGCCGCTGGATGTACAGGGCACGGCCTTCCAGGAGCGTGTCTGGCGCGCCTTATGCGAGATCCCACCCGGCACCACCGTCAGCTACACCGAGATCGCCGAACGCATCGGCGCTCCCAAAGCGGTGCGCGCTGTGGCGCAGGCCTGCGCCAACAACCACATTGCCGTGGCTATCCCCTGCCATCGCGTCGTGCGGCGCAATGGCGACCTGGCCGGCTACCGCTGGGGTATAGACCGTAAACGTGAACTACTGCGTCGTGAAGTACAAGACTGATAGTCGGCTGCCTGCCCCATCATCAATAACGGGTTTTGAAGGCAAGAAACGGAGTTCCCCGTCAGGCCAGGATACATACGATATGAGCTCCCAATAGAAATACAGGAGATTTCACTCATGGCTTTGCTTGATGGAAAGGTTGCCCTTGTTACCGGAGCATCCTCTGGTATTGGACGCGCCATCGCATTGATGTTTGCTGAGCAGGGAGCGGCACTTGTTCTTACGGCAAGGCGCAGCGCTCTGCTTGAGGCCGTCGCCAAGGAAATCCGGCAGTCTGGCGGCTGCGCTGAGTTTGTGGCGGGGGACATTACACGGGCTGAAACCCATGAGCAGTTGATCGACGCCGCGACCAGCCGATTCGGAGGTCTGGATATTGCAATCAATAACGCCGGTATTGTCGGTGCCCTCAAGCCGCTGGCTGAGATGACGCTGGAAGAATGGCAAGCCACACTGGACACCAATCTTGGAGCAGCCTTTTTGGGTGCGCGTAGCCAGATTCCGGCCATGCTCAAGCGCGGTGGCGGTTCGATTGTTTTCACATCGAGCTTTGTAGGCACCAGTGTTGGCCTGCCCGGCATGAGCGCCTATGGAGCCGCTAAGGCGGCACTCATGGGATTGGTCAAAGGCATTACTGCAGACTATGCGGCCAACGGCGTACGAGCCAATGCCCTTTTACCGGGCGGAACCGATACAGACATCGCCGGAGACCAGAGCACCAAAGAATGGGCGGCTGGGCTGCACGCCATGAAACGAATCGCCAAACCTGAAGAAATTGCATCTGCTGCGCTTTTTCTTGCCAGCCCCATGTCCAGTTTTGTTACCGGCTCCGCCCTGTTTGCGGATGGCGGCAATGCGGCCGTGAAATGACAAGGCGGTGCTTCCTGACAACAGAGGAAGCACCGCACGGATTTCAGGTAGCCGAAGGCTTAGCCCAACTGCCCTAAAACCGGGAACGTCTTGAGCACCCAGATAGCAAAACGCGCCAGTTCACCTGTGGCCATAGCCCAGCCCATCACAATCAAAACCAGACCCGCACCCCAGCGCACATAACGCCCGATCTTCCTGATTTGCGTCATGCGTTGCAAAAATGGGGTCACAAAGCAGGCGGCCAGGATAAAAGGGACGCCCAGGCCCAAGGCGTAAACGGACAGCAGAATACTGGCTTTGCCTGCGCTGGCCGTGCTGGCGCCCATCATCAAAATGCCAGCCAGAATCGGGCCGATACAGGGAGTCCAACCAAAACCGAAGGCCAGGCCCATCACCGTTGCACCGCCAGGACCCGCCGCCTTGCCGGACTCAAAGCGATAGTAGCGTTGCAGGCTCATGGGCATGCGCAGTACACCCATCACACTCAAACCTGCTAGCGCTACCATGACGCCCGCCGCCACATTCAGCTCATAACGGTACGCCATCAACAACTGCCCCAGATACGACAGGCTGGCCCCCAAAGCGATGAACACCAGCGAAAAACCGGCGACAAAGCAAACGCTGCGCCCCAATAGCTGGCTACGTTTGACCTGCGTATACACCTGTCCGTCCCCAGCCAGATAGGACAAATAGCCGGGGACCAGTGGCAAAACGCAGGGGGATAGAAACGAAGCCATCCCCGCCAAAAACGCCGTTGTCAGAGCGATCAAGCCCAAATCCAAAGACACTATTTCCATATCAAGGGGCCGTGGCAGGTTCCGCTGCAGGCGTGGCCGGCATACGCATACGTTCGCGCGCCAGTTGCAAGCCTTGATTCACTACCTTGGCGGTTTCCGAATCTGGCGGGAACTGCGCCAACAAACGCTGCCAATAATCGATCGCTGCCGGGTATTGCTCGTTATGCAAGGCAGCCGCTCCAGCCAGCATCAAACCCAAAGGTTCTTCGGGGTACAGATCCAGCGACCGCTTGACCAGGCGGCCTGGCAAGCCATCCAAGGTGTCGATACCTGCCAACAGCATGGACTCGGCATACTCGGCAAGCGCAGCCGGATCTCCGTCCACGACCGGCATGGCTTTGGCATAAGCTTCTGCCGCTTGCTGGTGACGGCCGTAATAGCGATGCGAACGGGCCATCATCAACCAGGCACCAGGATCATCCGGATTGTCTTTGAGACGCTGCTCCAGACGGGCCACCATGGCCTCAATATCCACGGGCTGGGCGTTGGCCTGCTGCTGCACGGCAGCCGGGTCCAGCATCACCGGATTACCCAGATAAAAATACAAGGCGATGGCGGCAAGCGGAATACTCAGCATCAAGGTCCAAGCCAGCCTGGGTGCACCGGTTTGTTGCACTGCTTCCGTTTTCAGGCCCTCGTTCTCCTCCAGTACACGTTGGCGCAAATCCATCTGCGCCTGCTCGAAATCCTGAGCAGACAACACACCCGCCTGCTTGTCTCGCTCAATCTCTTTGAGCTGCTCGCGCAAAATCGCCAGATTGGCCTGTTTGTGTTCCACCACTCGCTGCAAGGCCGGTTTGCGCTTGACGCTTAACATCAAATACAGCGCACACACCAAGACCAGCAGTGCGGCCACGATATAAAAAACAATAGTCACGATTGTTCATCCCGAGAAGAACCTTGCAAAAGCGCATCGGCTTGACGACGCTGCTCATCGGTCAGGGCCGTGTCATCACCGGCACGGTGTCGACGGCGCAAGGTAAAGGCATAAACCAGAAAACCGATCAACAGCAACAGGGCAGGCCCCAACCAAAGCATCACCGTGCTGGCTTTGAAAGGCGGGCGATACAAGATGAAATCACCGTAGCGGTCCACCATGTATGTACGGATTTGATCCGGGGTACGGCCCTGGCCCAGCTGTTCCATGATCTGGTGGCGCAAGTCCACGGCCAGCTCGGCACGCGAAGCCGCAATAGACTCGTTCTGGCACACCAGACAACGCAGTTCAGCCGCAATTTCCAGCATCACCGACTCCTGCGCACCTTGCACCCCCGACTGGGCTTGGGCAGACGGTAGAAAAAGCCACACACTGGCAACCAGTGCCGCCATCCATTGACGCATCATCATGGCTGCTGCTCCAAACGACGAATTAAGGGCAACAAGGTTTCCTCCATGGACTCACGCGACACGGGGCCTATGTGCTTGAAGCGCACAATGCCCTGCTTGTCGATCACAAAGGTTTCCGGCACACCATACACACCGAAATCAATGCCCACACGCCCGTCCCGATCCATAACGGAAACCTCGTAAGAGTTGCCATTGCGCAGCAACCACTCACGGCTTTCCTCGGGTACATCCTTGTAGTTCAGACCCACAACCGGCACCTTGTGCTTGGTGGACAGCTCCTTGATAAAAGGATGCTCTGTCAAACACGGATAGCACCAGGAGGCCCACACGTTCAACAGCCAGACGCGGCCTTTCATTTGCTCCCCCGAAAAACTGGCTTCAGGCTTGTGCAATTGAGGCAGGCTGAACGCCGGGGCCGGTTTATCGACCAAGGGCGAAGGCACCTCGCTGGGTTTCAAGGTCAAACCAATACCCAGAAACACCAACAACAGCACAAAGCCGATCAAAGGGACGGTAAAACGGTTCATGCCTGCACCTGCTTGTGCGTATTCATGGCCTTGTTCTGTACAGCGGTACGAGTTTGCTTGACACGATAGCGTCGATCACTGATCGCCAGTGCGCCACCCAAGGCCATCAGCAAACAACCCAGCCAGATAAAGTCCACCAGCGGTTTGTAGTACAGACGTACACTCCAGACGCCTTGGTCATACTTATCGCCCAGCGCCACGTAAATATGACGCAAGCCATTGGTATTGATCGCCGATTCCGTCATGGGCAAGGCCGAGGACAGGTAAGTGCGATTTTCCGGGTACAAGGTAGCGACCACCTTGCCGTCCCGTAACAGCTCCACCGTGCCACGCTCGGCGGAGAAATTTGGACCGGGCACAATGTGTACGCCTTGGAAACGTGCGTCATACGCGCCGACCTGCGCGGTCTGTCCAGGCTGCAACAGAACGTCGGTTTCTGTTTCGTAATGACTGACCATGGTCACGCCCAGAACAAAAACCGCCACCCCCATATGCGCCAGATGCTGTCCCAGCCAGCTACGTGGTTGCGAGAACACGCCTGAACGCGTGGCGCGCACACGCTTGACCACATCGAACAAGCTGCCCAGCACGATCCACACGGCCAATCCCGCCCCCAAGGCGGCAGTGCCCTGCCATTGCCCATACAGCAACGGAATAGCGGCACCCAACACGACGCTGAACACAATCACCAAGGCCAGTTGGCGCACCAGATCCAGAAGGTTGGCTCGTTTCCAGTTCGCCAGCACACCAAAGACAATCAAGACCAAAGCCGGGATCATCAAAGGGACAAACACCTTATTGAAATAAGGCGGGCCTACCGAGATTTTGCCCAGGCCCAAGGAATCCATGATCAGCGGGTACAAGGTTCCTAGCAAGACTGTACCTGTCACCACCACCAGCAAAACATTATTGACCAGCAGCAAGGATTCACGCGACACCACGGCAAACTGCCCGCCTGCCCCGACACGCGGTGCGCGCCAGGCAAACAGAATCAGGGAGCTACCAACAATGACGGCAAACAGACTCAGAATGAATACACCACGGGCCGGGTCTGTCGCAAACGCGTGCACCGACGTCAGCACACCGGAGCGCACCAGGAAGGCACCCAAGATGGACAGGGAGAAGGTGCTGATTGCCAGCAACACGGTCCAGTTCTTGAAGCTGCCACGTTTCTCCGTGACCGCCAAGGAGTGAATCAAGGCAGTACCCGCCAACCAGGGCACAAAGGAGGAGTTCTCCACCGGATCCCAGAACCACCAGCCGCCCCACCCCAGCTCGTAATAGGCCCACCAGCTACCGACCGCAATCCCCAAGGTCAGGAACAACCAGGCCGAGGTTGTCCAGGGACGCGACCAACGTGCCCAACTGGCATCCAGACGGCCTGCCAGCAAAGCAGCAATCGCAAAGGCAAAGGCCACCGAGAAACCCACATAGCCCATATACAGCAAGGGCGGGTGAATAATCAGACCAATATCCTGCAAGAGCGTGTTCAGGTCCAAACCTTCAGCCGGCACCGGGAACATGCGCTCAAAGGGGTTGGAACTGAGCAGGACAAACAACAGGAAACCGGCAGTGATCAGCCCCAATACACCCAGCACCCGAGCCAGCATGGCCTCAGGCAAGGAGCGCGAGTAAACACTGACGGCAAAAGCCCAGCCTGTTTGCATGAACATCCACAGCAAGAGCGAGCCTTCGTGCCCGCCCCATACTGCGGCAATGCGGTAGAACAAAGGCAGCTTGGTGCTGGAGTTCTGCGCCACATAGGCGACCGAAAAATCAAAGCTGACAAAAGACCAGGCCAGACACAGCAAGCTGAACGCCACCAGACCGAATTGCCAGCGCGCTGCCGGGCGCGCAAAGGCCATCCAGGCCAGATTGCCGCGCCAGGCGCCGTACAAGGACACAATGCCTTGGGCCAGCGCCAGCACAAAGGTAAGAATCAGGGCAAAGTGCCCAAGCTCCGGGATCATGGCTGGGCTCCTTGTTTGGCACGCTCGGCCTGCTCCATGGCATGCATGGCCTCGGGCGGCATGTAGTTTTCATCGTGCTTGGCCAGCACTTCTTCCGCTACAAAATGGCCCTGCTCGTTCAGGCGGCCTTGGGCCACCACGCCTTTCCCCTCTTGAAACAGATCCGGCAAAATTCCGGTATAGCTGACGGGCACCTGGGCCGCACCGTCTGTCACCACAAAATTCACAGCCATACCTTGGGCTCCACCACGGCGAATACTGTCCATCTGCACAATGCCGCCCACCCGGAAAGTCCGGTTTTCAGGGCTTTGCCCCTGGCTAACCTCAGTAGGGGTGAAAAAGAACACCAGACTGCTTTGAAAGGCGTTCAGGACCAAAGCCGTTGCCGCTCCCAGTACCACTAAAGCGCCCAGAATCAGGGCAAGACGATTCTGTCGCTTAGTCATGACGCTGCTCTCCCAGGGCGCGCTCATCACGCACCCGTTGCCAGGCGCGTGCCCGTCCTGCCCGTACGCTGAGCACTTCGCCCAGCAACAATACGGTACAGGCCAGCACCGAGCCCCATACGTACACGGCGTAGCCGCCCATAGCGAAAAAATCGCCCACACTCGACCAATGCATCATCAGCCCTCCGTCAAGTTGCGAACCCAGGCGGTATGCGCCTCACGTTCAAGAATCAAATTGCGCACCCGATACAGTGCGATGGCAATGCTGTAGCACCACATGGCCAGACTCATCAGCAACATGCCCGTCAGCATGACGGTCGCCATGGAAGGCGAGCTGGTCAGCGATACCGAAGCCCCCTGATGCAAGGTGTTCCACCATTGCACCGAGAAATAGATAACGGGCACATTGACCACCCCGACCAAGGCCAGAATGGAGGCGGCTTTATCCGCGCGGCGCGGGTCGTCGATCGCCCCGCGCAAACCCATGAAACCCATATACAGAAACAGCAGCAACAATTCGGACGTCAGACGGGCATCCCAGACCCACCAGGCGCCCCACATAGGCTTGCCCCACAGAGCACCAGTCACCAAGGACAAAACCGTACAGATCGCCCCGGTCGGTGCCAGTGCAGCGGCCATCATGGCTGCCGTACGGCTATTGAAAACCAGGCTGATCAAGGACCAGAAACCCATGGCCAGGTAAATCAGCATGGACATCCAGGACACCGGTACATGCAGAAAAATAATGCGGTAACCCTCGCCTTGCTGGAAATCCGTCGGGGCCAGGAAAAAGCCCACATAAGCCCCTGCCACGAACAGCAACAGGGCCAATGCAGCGGCCCACGGCACAATGCGTCCGGCCAGGACATAAAAGTTTTGAGGGGCGGCGTAACGATACAAAAAGTTCATGGAATTTACTCAAGAGCAAGGCGCAACGCCGCTGCCGTAGCAAGTGGCGCAAAGAACAAAGCCAACAGTAAAAAAGCGGCCAGAACGGACAGATGCGCTTGTGCACCCAACCCGGCCTGAACCGCTTGCACCGCCCCCGCCCCAAAGACCAGAACGGGAACGTAAAAGGGCAAAATCAATAGAGCCAGCAAGACACCTGCTGAACGCAAACCCAGCACCAAGGCCGCGCCAATCGCCCCCAACAAGGTCAGGACGGGCAGCCCCAGCGCCAGGGACACCATCAACACACCCAGACTGGACGTAGGCAGACTGAATTGCAGCCCCAGAATGGGAGCCAACAACAGCAACGGCACGCCAGTCAAAAAGGTATGCGCCAGCACCTTGCCCAAAACCCAGAGGCTAAGCGGCAAATGGGAAAACAGAACCTGCTCCAACGCGCCGTCCTGCTCGTCCTGTTCAAACAGGCGGCTTAGCGACAACAGCGTGGCCAGCAAGGCCGACACCCACAGCACACCCGGGGCCATCTTGGACAACAAGGCCGCATCTGCTCCCACGCCCAAAGGGAACAGGCTGCACACCACCAGAAAGAAAACCAGGGGAATCAGCACATCGCCGGGCCGACGCATCGCCAAGCGCCACTCGCGCTTCATCAAGGCTAAAAAGAGATTCAACATGCCTGCCCCAGATCCAGGTGCTGCACCTCCAAATCCCAGGGCAAGGTCTGGTGACTGGTCAGAATGACAGCGCCCTGTTTGTGCAAATGCTGTGCAATCAACTCGCCCAGAAACTTCTGACCGGCACTATCCAGCGCGGTCAGTTGCTCGTCCAGAATCCATAAGGGACGGTTGCTGAGCGCCAGACGCACCAAAAACACACGGCGGCGTTGCCCTGCCGACAACTGCCTTACCGGCACTCGACGGTAAGCCAGCAAACTGCCTGCCAGCAGCGCCTGATCACAGGCGTCCCGCTCCAAAGGAACACGATCCTGCATAAGCAGGCTGTCCAGGTTTTCTTGCACCGATAAGCTGCCATTCAAGCCGGGGGCATGGCCGCCGTACACAAGCTGTTGCCGGTAATCGCTATCGTTGCTTTGCACAGGTCGGTCGCGCCAGATCAGTTGGCCTTCATCGGCCTGGGCAATATTGGCCAAGATACGCAGCAAGCTGGTTTTGCCGCTACCATTGGGCCCACTGACCAAAAGGCATTGGCCAGCGTCAAGCCTTAGGCTCAGCTCGGAGAACACACGACGCTGGCCCCGTTTACAGGTCAGCGAAACAGCGTCAAGCACAGCACCTCCTTATCAAGAAAGCAGACAGAGCGAAGCCGCCCATCGAAAAAGGCGGCTTGCTTAGCTCGCTAAGTAATGACGAGCCTCTTTCAAGACAGGGGATACCTGACTTAGTTCCGCAATAACCGTCAGAAACTCAAGCTTATTGATCTAGGCCAATCCTGACCCGAGTTGCCATTTTTGCTAATATGCCGCCATAGCACTTTCTTCACGTGATTGATCATGAATACTTCAATTAATCTGGTTCCCCAGCCGCTAAGCCCAGAGGCGTTTGAGCCTTATGGCTGGATGTTAGGGAAAGGCTTGGCTACTGCACCTGCGACGGCTGCTTTCAGCAATGCCGCCACAGACTTTTGGCACGAACATGCGTTTGACACAGGTCAAAACAAGCAGACCGAAGTGTTATGGGTGAATTACCGTATTCAGGATCCCACCATCACAACCCTGGAAAATCACCTGCTGACGCAACAGGCACTGATCCCGCTGACTGGCGAAGTGATCCATATCGTGGCCGAAAGCACAGCCGAAGGCGGCCCGGATTTGTCCACCCTGCAAGCCTTCCGCATTGCTCAAGGGCAAGGTGTGTGCATGCAGCCCGGTTGCTGGCACAGCAGCCGTGTTGCCCAGGGTGAAGTGACCTGTTTGATGTTGACACGCATGTCGACCACAGTCGATCTGGTCGCCCATTTGAACGAGGGCAAACCGGCTGTAGAAAGCGAGCTGCGCCCTCTGAAGCAAAGTGTGCTGGTGTCGCTATAAGGTGCCTGCAGTAGCGCATCACAATCGCTCTGCCCGACACCTCCTTTAAAACGTCGATGCCGCGCCGTATTTCAGCGCCAGCTCAATAAAGGCGCGCATGGCAGCGGACTGGTAAGCGCCCTTGCGCTGCATCAAAATAGCCCGCCGTTGTGGCGGGGCCGGTTCCAGACTCACCGCCACCAAATACTCGCTATTGCTGGCAATCGCAGCAGGCAGCAAGGTCGCCAGACCCGTGCGCCGCACCACCTCGATCACGGCATTGAGCGAGTTCGACTCCATCGATACCTTCAAGTCCAGATCATGCTGTCGGCAATAACGTTCGATCTGTTCACGTGTGGCAAATTCCGGCGTTAGCAACACCAAGGACTCACGCGTCAAGGTGTCTCTATCAATGCTGCGTCGCTCGGCCAAAGGGTGGGTACGACTCATGACCAACGCCAAGGTCTCCACCAATAATGGCTGGAACTCCACCGCAGTTGACGTGGGCTTTTCAAAAGCAATACCAATATCCAACTCGTCCTCGACCAGTTGCGTTTCCACGCGCTCCTGCAACATTTCCTGCACCACCAGGCGCACATTGGGATAGCGCCGGTAAAAGGCCTCCACCAAAGGGCCAATCAGGTAAGAAGTAAACGTCGGTGCCACCGCCACACGCAAGGAGCCTCGACTCAAGTCACTGACATCATGCAAGGCCCGCCGTCCTTCTTCCAGATCCTGCAAGGCTTGGCGGGCATAACGCAGATAGACCTCACCCGCATCCGTTAAACGCACCAGCCGCCCAGTACGATCAAACAGTTGCACGCCCAGATGTTCCTCCAGCTGACGCACCTGTTGTGACAAGGCCGGCTGAGACACGTGCAAGGCACGCGCAGCGCGGGTAAAGCTTTGATACTGGGCAACCGCCAGAAAGTAATTAAGATGGCGCAAAAGCATACAGGGCCTTTCTATAAGTAAACCCAATGGAAAGCATCAGAATTCGGTATTTTACCTTATGACCATGAAGCGTTAATCTTCTATCCAAGCCGAACTACAAGGACAAGGATGAAAGACATTATCGACGGTTTCCTGAAATTCCAACGGGAAGCCTATCCCAAGCGCGCCAAGCTCTTCAAAAATCTGGCCACACAACAAAACCCCCGCGCTTTGTTTATCTCTTGCTCCGATAGCCGTCTGGTCCCAGAGCTGGTGACACAACGTGAACCCGGTGATCTATTCGTGATTCGTAACGCTGGCAACATCGTTCCCTCCTACGGCCCGGAACCCGGTGGAGTGACCGCCTCGGTGGAATACGCCGTGTCCGCCCTGCGCGTGTCCGATATCGTGATCTGTGGTCACTCGGACTGTGGCGCCATGACCGCGATTGCTTCCTGTCAGTGCCTGGACCACATGCCTGCCGTGGAGCACTGGCTGCGTTATGCCGACTCGGCACGTCTGGTCAATGAAGCCCGCACCCACGCCAACGAGCAGGAACGTATTGCTTCCATGGTGCGTGAAAACGTGGTGGCCCAACTGGCCAATATCCAGACCCACCCTTCGGTGCGTCTGGCCATGTCCGAAGGCCGCTTGACCTTGCATGGCTGGGTCTACGACATTGAGTCGGGCACCATCGACGCCTATGACGGTGGCAGCATGAAGTTTGTGTCCTTGGCAGACAACCCGGATGTGTGTGTTGCGCCCTTAAGACGCGGCTAAGCCCTCCCAGGTTTGAATAGAAAACGCCATGCTTTTGCATGGCGTTTTTAATTGCTCCTTGCCAGCCTTTTAGCCAAGCGCAGCACACTATGGCTAAATGTTGATCAGCCCAACAAGGAGTCCAAGGACTGATTCAGCATTTCCAAAGGGGTCCCAACCGCAGGTAGCGGCGTCACTTCTCGACCATCCACAAACAATAAGGTCGGATAGGATTGCACGCCCAAGGCTCGCGCCAACGCGAAGTCCGCCAAGGCTTGCTCCCGACCTGAACCGTCAGTCAAATGGCGTCGAACCATCTCCACATCCAGACCACCGGCAGCGGCAATCCCCAGGCAGACCTCCTGATCCGACAAGCTGCGTCCGTTCACGTAGAAGGCCTGCTGTAACTCGTGTACCCAATGAATGGCCCGCTCCGAGTCTTGCGCACGCAGCACAGCCAAGGCAGTTGCCGCATCCAGAGAGTCCATAACCGTAGTCCCTTCCTCTGCCAAAGCTTGATAAGCAGCCCCAAACCTCGCCCCTGTCATTTGCGTGATGCGCTTGTTGGACTCGGAAATGTAAGGGTAGCGGGACATGGGAGCAGCCCGATCACCCACGAACAAGCCCCCTGAAACGGCGGTAAACGGTATTCGGTGCTTGTTGGCCACCTCGAACTCGGCCATGCGTTCGGCAAAACCCCAGCACCAACCGCAATACACATCCTGCACATACACAATCGAGCGAGCAGGCAAATTGAACGTGTTCATGGCATTCCTTCAAAATGGTGTAGCTTCCCGGAATGGGAGAGAAAAGGCACTCCTGATCCTGGCCCCCAGACATGAAACGACGCAGAGGATGAAAAGCCGAGGACTCCACTTTATTGAATAAACGTCAGGAAATAAACTTCATTTCCTGCTGGGTGGCCGTCTCGCGCGGCTCGTTATTTCAAGCGACCTACAGCAACAAAGCCCCCACCGCGCTGAAACCGGTAAGACAAGATCTCCAAACCGTAAGACAAGCCCAGGCTTCTGAATCCAAACCAGCTCCTGTGATGAGATGACACGACTTTCAACGCTCTCTTGAGAGCCCGGCCGGCTTTACCTTCCCGGCAAAATCCTTTTATAGTGTGGCTTCGACTCATTTCCCCTGAGGTATTCGTCTAATGCGCCACTAATGCCGCCGTCCCCTAGACGGCCAGTCTCCACCCACCCCCATCACGCAGGGGGAGTTCTTGGCATTAATGCAAGCATCTCGTATGACGAATCCTTATCTGACGCTGGAAGGCGTCTCCTATACCTTGCCGCAAGGCAAGACTCTGTTTTTCCAACTGAACGAAACCTTCGACTCGCGGCGCACAGGCCTGGTCGGACGCAATGGCGTGGGCAAAACCATTCTGGCTCAAATCCTGGCTGGGCAACTCCAACCCAGCAGCGGTCATTGCCTGCGATCGGGAAAAGTCCATTATCTGGCGCAGCAAGTGGCGTCCGTCAATGGCTTGCGCGTCGCTGATCTGGCGGGCGTAGGCCCAACCCTGGACGCACTGGCCCGGATTGAAGCTGGCAGTAGTGCCGTGGAAGACTTCAATCTGATCGAAGACCGTTGGGATATTCGGCAGCAATTGCAAGAAGCGCTGGAGCGCAATGGTTTAGGGCATCTCAATGCCGAGACACCTGCCGAAACGTTAAGCGGCGGCCAGGCCATGCGGGTGTCGCTGATCAATGCCTTGCTGTCTCAGGCCGATTTCCTGATTCTGGATGAGCCCAGCAACCACCTGGATCGCAACAACCGGCTTGCCTTGATCGAGCAATTACGACACTGGCCCCACGGCCTGCTGCTCATCAGCCATGACCGCCAACTGCTGGACACAATGGAGCGCATTGTGGAGCTATCTTCCCTGGGGCTGCGTAGCTATGGCGGCAATTACAGCCACTACGCCGAGCTGAAAGCCCTGGAACAGCAAAGCGCCATGAACCAGCTGGAGCACCGCAAGCTGGAACGTCAGCGCGCGCAAAGCACCATGCAAGAGCAACGCCAACGGCAAGAGCGTAGACAGGCACGCGGGAATCAACAGGGCAAGCAAGCCAATCAGGCCAAGATTCTGCTGGACAGGCAAAAAGGTCGCAGTGAAGCCACCACCGGCAAACTGCACCAGCAACACGTGACGGCTCAAAAGCAGTTAGCACAACGCATACAGGAAGCCGCCGAATTGATTGAGCAGGACAGCACCATCAATCTGCACGCCCTACCCTTGATGCCGCTGACCCGTCAGCGCGTTGTGGAACTGGATAAGGTGAAACTCCCCTATGTCCCGGCCGACCAAACCCCAGTCACGCTGCTACTAAACGGCCAACAACGGGTAGGGGTCATAGGCCCGAACGGCTGCGGGAAATCCACGCTGCTCAAGGTCATTGCAGGCCAAGTGGAACCGCTTGCTGGACACTGCAAAGTAGTGCCACAACATGTTTATCTGGATCAGGGCTTGGCCGATCTGGATCCACAGCAAACCGTGCTGGAACAGATACAGGCCGTCAACCGCAAAAGCAGCGAGGGTGACTTACGCATGCGTCTGGCACAACTGGGACTAGACGCCCAAAAAGTCACCGGCCCCAGCGGGACCTTGAGCGGTGGCGAGCGGCTAAAAGCCGCTCTGGCCTGCGTGCTGTACGCTGATCCCCCACCACAACTGCTGCTTCTGGATGAACCTAGCAACCACCTGGACCTGCCGTCCACCTTGGCCCTGGAAACCATGTTGAACAGCTACCAGGGCACGCTGATGGTGGTTTCGCACGACGATGCCTTCATGAACAATCTTGGGCTGACGAAGCGTCTGGAATTTAGTGAGGAAGGTTGGAGCTTGCGGCCTTGGTAGCAAGCACAAACACCAGTGACTCGCCCCCGTTATCTATCATTAACTAGCCACCTGTCTCGTTCAAGTCAGAGACAAAATGAAGTACTGGTGAACTTACGCCATCCGACCAAGATCTCACCGCCTGAAAAAACTCAACCCTTATGCACTGGCCTCACACAGACACACCGACCATTTCGCAAGACAAGCAATAAATTGACCACCCTGCCTGTATAAAGTCTGAGCTGAATTCTCTCCAGGCTGCCTTGTCTATATGACCCCCAAAGAAAAGAAGCATACGTACAAGGTGCGACATCCGTACTTTAATTCGCCAATTAAACGTGCTTATGGCACGACCAAAATGTACGGATAGATCAAGATCTATCTGGATTACTCAAACGTAAACTCTTCCAACACGCAAACGTCATTCTCCATACTAGTCACAACATCACCATCAGAAAACGTACCCATAAAATCGTACTCACAGGCGCCCGTGCCATCATCAACATTCACGATCATGGATTGACCAGACCTCAATGGCTGGCCTGCAATAATATTTTCTTCCCAATCCCCAACCTTCGAACGCGAAGCGTGGAACTCCACCAAGGTAACACCCGACTTGTTAACGAGTTTTACGCGCCGGTCCGCTGCCGAAGCTGTCGTAGGCAACACGCTACCACCCAACACAACAACAGAAAGCAAAAATGAGCTGACTTTAAACATAGTAGATCCGTAATTGAATATAAATAGACCATCAAATGGGAACGCTGAGTCATAGAACCACCTCACGACCCAGCAATTTAGTTAATGTCCAGATATTACGGTGCTGACATTTTTTGCCATATCCCTGAAACCCGGTAATTTGCAATCCCCACTGCAAGATTTCAGCTTTGCTCATGTCCAAAGCGTATTAATACTCTTAGAATGCCAGGACACTAAGAGATGTGGATTCCACCCTCCCCCTTCTACAGCCACCACTCCGATTTCAGGCATGAGCGATTCTTTATTCCTTCCCGTTGATATTGCCCTGCCGGTCCCTGTCCTGGTCGTCGAGGATGAGCCGTTGCTGCAGCGGCGTTTACAAGACATTTTGCTGCAACTCGGCTACCCACAAGACGCCTTACTATTTGCGGGTTCATTGGCACAAGCCAGGGACTGCCTAGATATGGGCCCTGTCGCTCTAGCCCTAGTCGACTTGATGCTGCCCGATGGCAACGGACTAAGCCTGATAGAAGCGATGCGCAAAGATGACCCAGGACTGGGGATACTGGTTATCTCGGCCTGGAGCACGGAAGAATCCATCTTGAGCGCGTTGCGTGCAGGGGCTACCGGTTATGTTTTGAAGGAACGGGATGATATTGAGGTAGCTATGTCAATACGCAGTGTGCTGCGGGGTGGTGCCCCGATCGATCCATTTATTGCGCGACGCATCCTCGAGCTATTGCCAACCCTCCCTACCACCATCAGCGCCCCCCAAGAAGAGCGACTGAGTGACCGTGAACGACAAATACTACTTCTGGTGGCTGATGGCCTGACCAATAGGGAAATAGCCGAACGGTTGTTTCTATCGCACCACACGGTAGAAAGCCACGTCAAACGGATTTATCGCAAATTGGCAGTTTCCTCACGAACGCTGGCCATCAAGACTGCACGGGCACGTGGGGTCATTCCATGAGCCTGCGCGCTGGAGCGCACTTACTGTATTTATTGCTAATCACACTGAGCCTCTGGGGTAAGCCCGCCTTAGGAAATCCAAATTGCATCCCCAACAGCCTCTTAATCAGCGCGGCTCCTGAAACCAATAAGCTCGCAGTCAAACCAGATACCGGGTGGACGACTATTACCCTGCCTGATCTGTGGACAACACGCTGGCCAAGGCATGAAGGAGCTGTCTGGTATCAACTCACCTGGGCTACAAATTGCCCTTTTGAGGAACTACTCCGCACCCCCATTGGCGTAAGTGTGGACGGCATCAGCATGGCCGGAGAAATTTACATTAACTCCACCTTACTCTGGCGAGATCGATCACTTACCGAACCTCTATCCATGAGTTGGAATATGCCCCGCTGGTGGACACTGCCTGCCCCTGCCTTACTGGCCGGAGAAAACACCATCTGGATACGTACTTCCGGCCCCGCCACCTTGTCACCAGGCTTGGGGAGAGTCAAGATCGGTTTGGCCACCGATATTCAACAAACGCACACTCAAAGTGTCTGGCGTCAACGCTTGATTTACTACATCACCCTGGGCCTATCCAGTGCACTGGGCTGCGTGTTCTTTGCTGTCTGGTGCTTGCGCCGTAGCGAACGGGCCTACGGCTGGTACGCTGTCATGTCCTTATGTTGGGTAGTCTATCTGTCTACTATTCTGGCTCTGTCTCCTTGGCCATTTAACTCAACACTCTGGTACTCCCGCGCCAACAATATCAGCTTTCAACTTTATGTATTGAGCTTTTGCTTGTTCACATGGCGCTTCACCGGACAAACACTGCCACGCATAGAACGCATCCTCTGGTTATGTAACGCCTTGGGTATACTGATCTCGCTTTTCGCCCCCCGTCCGCTAGTTGAACTGGTTTGGCTAACGTCTGCCCTGATCTTTCTAGCTACGTGTGTGCACTGCCAAATCATCGCCTGGCGCAACCCACAGCCTCAGCACCTGTTATTGGCCGCATGTTGGCTCATTTTCCTTATCGTCGGCATTCACGACTTAATACGTCTGTTGGGAGGCTGGCAAGCCCATCAAATGTGGGGGGCCATAGCGGGTCTCATGGCCACTTTAGTCATGGCATCCCTGCTAGGAGCACGTCTAGTTCTATACATGCAACGTATTGAATCGTTCAATACTGAACTGGAGCAAGGTATCGCCCTTGCTCGCCAGAGTCTGAAAGACGTTTTGGAGCGAGAACATGCGCAGGCCATCCGACACGCCACACTCCGTGAACGCCTGGACATCGTGCATGATCTGCACGACGGCCTAGGTGGTAGTCTGGTGCGCAGTATGGCCTTTGTTGAACAGTCGTCCGTAGCACTGTCTAACGAACGTATGCTCTCTTTGCTAAAAACCTTGCGGGACGACTTGCGTCAGGTCATTGACCACGGCTCCAGCGCTGGGGCCAATGCTCCGACCTCCCCCATTCAATGGGCTGCTCCGTTACGCCATCGCTTCACGCGATTATTCGAGCAATTGAATATTCAGTCCACTTGGCAACTGGATCAACATTGGAAAACACAGCCTAGCACCCTGATATGTCTGGCCCTGACTCGTTTGATCGAAGAAGCGTTGGCCAACGTTATTAAACACAGCGCCGCCCGATCAGTCACTATTGTCTGCTCTCAAGCCGACACAGACTCACTACATATACGTATTCAGGATGATGGCATTGGATTTAACGTGGACTCCGTACTCAATGCCGGACTCAGTGTAGGCATGCGGAGCATGGCTGCTCGCGCTCAGCGTCTGGGGGGAAGTTTCAATATTGAATCAAACTCACAGGGAACCCTGGTTTTCCTCAGTATCAATCTAAACACACCTACAAGCTGAAGCGGGGGCTCTTGAACACCAATACCCCCACTCCAGCCTTACTCTATTGCCTCGGCACAGGTCAGACGTTGAACGAGAAGTTCTGCACGCCGCCATCTTTGACGCCTGCGGTGAAGTAGGTTTGCAGACCCAGCAGGCTGTAGGCGGCGCGGATAACACTGGAGACGACTACCCTGGTAGCGATGAAAAAACATGGGTGACTCGCCCCCGCTATCTTGGCTGCGACCACTGAGGGCGGTGGATCCGAGGGCCGAATTCAGCAGCAATTGCCCACTAACAACAAGGTCTTGAAGCTACTGTGCTTAGCGAATTGAAATATCACGATCAAACTCACTGCCTCTATGCGAGAAACCTGACGCTTTCCAAAGCATCAAAGCCGCGTGATTTTTGACGCACCCTTACAAAGCCTGCTTAAGGCTCCCAAGTAGTTCCTGCGCCAAACGTTCTGCTTCCTCTCCCCTTGTGTCACAGCGATCCGCCACCTGACCGACATAAGCCAGACGCGCATACTCCAAAGTCTAGGCCGGCTCCGTAGACAGCTCCTCGTACAAGGACTCTGCGCCTACTGGCAAACCCCAAAGCTCCTAACGCGTCGCTGAATAGGAAACCGGACGCACCGGCCCTTTATAAAGCCCAAAGGCCAGACCCGCAATAATGGCGCTGATAGACAGGGCCTCCACAAAGCTAACCTGCTCGCCCAGTATCAGCATGGAACTACCCAGCCCAAACACCGGGATCAACAAAGACAAAGGCGCCACCGTGGAAACCGGGTACAGCTTGAGCAAGGAATTCCAGCCCCAGTAAGAAAAATACGTTGCCAGATAGACCTGAAACAGAATCGACATCACCGACATCAGGTTGATCGCCTCTGGCAAGGTGGTGAAAGGCTCGGCCCCATGCAGCCAGTACGAGACGATAAATAGCGGGATAGGCGGGAACAAGCTGGCCCACACCATGAACGAGAAAATCTCCTTCACACCAGAGAGCTTGATGATCACATTCCCGATACTCCAGGACACGGCACTGAGCACGACCAGCACCAGCCCAAAGGTGGCATCCCCACCACCTTGCGACAAGAGGATCCCCACCAGCCCCACAAACGCGATCACGGCTCCCAGCAACTGCGTGGCTCGCAAGCGCTCCTTGAACAGCAAGGCGCCCCAGCCCATGGTAAAGAAGGCGCTAAGCTGAATCAGCAGCGAGGCCACGCCCGGATGGACACCCACCTCAATGCCATAGTTAATAATCCCCCACATGCCCAGGCCAAAGATAAAGCCATAAATGACGACATAGCGGAATGGAATATTCGGCTTGGGGATAAAGAACACCAACGGCAAAGCCGCCAAGGTAAAGCGTATCCCCGTCAGCAGGAAAGGCTCCATGGATAGCAGCCCCAGCTTGGTGATCGGAAAATTCACTCCCCAAACCAGCGTGACCAAAATGGCAGGAATCAGGTGTTTTTTTTGCATGTCCGACAGCTCCAGACAAGACCGGGGTTTCGAATCCCCGAGTCGTTAAATGTCTGGTGATCTTACGAAGGTGTGCCCTTTCACACCTTTAAAAGCGGGTCAGTTTTTGGCAAAATTGGGCCATGAGTATTTCTCTGAATGACTACCCTCTGGAAAACTCGAACTGGGATGTGGAAGTCAGCCTGCGCGCCTTCACATCAGGATCGATTTTTCCCAACCACGTGCACCAGTGCGGGCAACTGGCTTATGCGGCGTCGGGGGTCCTGTCGATGTTCACGGAGAAAGGAAATTGGGTAGTGCCCAGCAAACGGGCGCTGTGGGTACCTCCGGGTGTGGCGCATGAAATGCACATGCGCGGTGATGTCACCATGGTGAACACTTATCTGACACCCCAAGCCATCGAGCAGGCGCAACTGCCGGATAATTGCCAGGTGTTCGGCGTCTCCCCCCTGCTGCGGCACCTGTTCAGCGCGGCCATGGAGCTACCGGCTGAACGGACTGACTGCGGACGTACTCATCACGTCATTGGTTTGCTGGTGGAAGAAATCCGGCTGATGCCCAGACTGGGCCTGAGTGCTCCCCTGCCCTCTGACAGCAGATTAGGGGCCGCATGCCAGCGCTTTCTGGATAATCCGACCCAGAACATCTCTACAGACGAAATGGCCGCCTGGGCCATGCTAAGCCGCCGCACCTTCACCCGCCGCTTCAAGGAGCATATGGGCATGACCTACCTGGCCTGGCGGCAGCAAATGTGCCTGCTGGTGTCAATTACTCGTTTGGGGAATGGGGAGCCGATAACCCGAGTGGCCTCGGATCTGGGCTTTAGCAGCCCCAGCGCGTTTTCTACTATTTTTCGTCGTGCATTAGGGCAGCCGCCCAGTCAGTATCTGGCGACGAGCAGGGAAACGCCGGTTTATTGAGCGGATGTGTTGCTTGAGCAAGCAGCAGGAAGATGATCAGGCGATTGCTTGAAAGCAAAACACCCGATGAGTTTCATCGGGTGTTCAGTCCATAAGGTGCTGACGAATACTGCCCAGTGGGCAGGGCTCACATTACTGTGTTTCGTAATGCGGCGAACGGGGGCCATAAAGTATGCCGCCAGGCTGGCCTGCGCTAAGCAGCGCCTGGTTTGTCATCCCGGCCACCTGATAGCCACGATCCGACAAGGTGTTGATCACCTGATCGACCACAGCCTGAATCAACATGCCCAGAATCCCACCACCACTACCACCCGCATAGCTGACCAACTTCTGTCCGCTCCACAGCTTGGTACCCGTGCGCAGATCTACCAAGTCGGCCTCAATACTAACTGTGACCGTACTGGCCAGCACGACGTACTGCGCACCGTACTCTTTCACCGTCATATATAGTGCCGAGTCTGCGCCAAATATCTCGCGCAATTTGGGTGCTGGCACATCGTGGATATCTGTTGGTGTGACCAACCCGTTCTGCCTAAACGTTTCTTCCATCACCGCGACAGGCAGGACGTAGTAACCGGACTCTGCCAATGGCATGGTCGCTTGCGACAGCACCGCCGAAGTGGCAGCCACATCCACAGAATCGTTAAGCGGCGGAAGCACCAGAATAGAAGCAGGTTTGCTTTCACGAAATGCCGAGTAGTCAACTTCGGCCTGTGGAGCAGCACACCCTACCAAAGTCATCGCCAGGGATAGCATTGCTACCCGCATCAAATTATTGATCATGGAATAACCTTTTATTGAGCTTGGGCGGGTACATCTGCTTGCGCCGTGGTGTGGCGCAACAAGAAGTTCATGAATGGCGACGACTCCGGGAAAGCATTCTTTTCACCTTCCCATTGCTCCACGGCCTTCGCTCCATCACCCAGCTTCAAATAGAGCAAGCCCAAATGTGCTCGAAAACCGGGCGGCAAGGCCTGGTCAGTCGCACGCGCCGACTCTACATTCTCTTCAAGAGTTTGGACTTGTGCTGCATAGTCCTCACCCTCTTCTTGCAGATACGCATACACCATAGGCTGGTAAGAGTCCCAGCTATACAGGCTTTTGGGTTGTGCGCAGGCCGTCAGCACACCGACTGACAGGCAGATACCCGCCCAGCGCAGACCACGCCACAGGCGCGGACACCGTGGGGCCTTGTTGGAAAACATAAGTGAACTCATGGCCGCCTCTTATTTGCCAGCAGGCTTCCAGGCGCCTCGTTCAATGCCTTCGATCAAGTGATCAACCGCTTCACGAATAGCCAGATCCAGGACTTTCCCGTTCAGGGTGGAGTCGTAGCCGGCAGTGCCACCAAAGCCAATGACTTCCCGGTTCGACAAAACGTATTCACCCGCACCCGAAGCAGAGAAAACCACTTCCGATGTGCTGACATCGACCACATTCAGATCAACCTTGGCATAGGCCGTCTGTTCCTTGCCGCGCCCGAGAATCCCGAACAACTGCTGGTCCCCAGTCACTTTGCGGCCAAACGCCGTCACGTCGCCCGTCACAACGTAACGCGCTCCCTTGATCTGACTGGCTTGTTTATTGAAACCCGCCTCTTGAGCAATCTCGGACAGGTTGTCACGATCCAGCACCTGGAAACGGCCTGTTTGCTGCAAATGGCTAGTCAGAATTGTTTTGGCTTGTCCTCCCAAACGATCCACGCCGTCGGAAAACACACCACGCAAGTAGTTGGTACGGTTATCAAACTTACCAATGGAAATCGGGCTACGCTCACCTTGGTAGGTAGCACGAGTGGCTGCGGCTGCCGTTGTTGGAACAACTACACTTTGTGAGCGCTCGGTAGCGCATCCTGCGATTACAGCAGACAGGCTGAGCACCACGCCCACCTTGATCAAACCATTCAGCATCGTATCTCCAAGTACGTAGGTCATAGCACATACCAACGCTATGCATTAGAACAAGCGAGCCGACACTATAACAAAAAGATACACTTTGGGCTTTGCGTTTTCCCTAGGGGAAAACGCCTTCGATTCTTTATGGGCAGATGCCGGGCATCATGTTGGCCACTGATCATATTGGTGGTGATGCAAAGTGCTGTTTTCAGACATCAATGAACAAAAAAACGCTTGGAAGGCCAATATGTATGGCAAGCCCTTGATTTCAAAAGGTCTAACCATGCACACGGCACTACCAAGCGTTCCTGATTTCCAAGAAATCCTTAGACGTTGATCACACGTTTAAACGTTGATCGGTCGGCAAAGGGCCGTGAATGCTAGGTTTCGCGGGGAAATCGCGTTACGGGCTTTGCGGGAATCGCTGGAAGTACCCCCAGTTGTACCCCCATAGGGGTATCGGGATGATAGATCAGTCTGGATGCCGGTGCCAGCGCTGCGCCTCCCGGATAAAACGGCTATGGCGCAGACCGCATTGTTGGCTGACGCATGGAACAGTACGCGATGAGATGCGGGGGAACGGGCCGCTGTGGCTCAGACCTCGGAGAACTCTCATGGCAGACCATCACACTCACCGCAACCCGCTGGGGCAAGACACCCTGTTTACTACGCCGGCCTCGCTCATGCTCGATGCCCGCCTCACGCCGCTGGAGCGCAATGGCTGGCAGGTACTACGCATGCTCCGCTCTGCGGAGGGTATCAGCCCGCTGGCGAACCTGGGGCAGTTGCGCCGCTATCTCACCTCTATCCCGCTGGGGCAGCGGGCCGGGTACGAGACGGCCCGGCGCGTTCTCATCGTGCTTCGGCTGACGGGGTGGATCAGTCTGGTGGGCCAGCAACGCGATCCGCTGACCGGCCATGTGCTCAGCGAGCTGTATCAGGTTCACGAAAGCGCCCTCGGCTTCCAGCAGGCCTGCGCGTTCGATGCCAGTCTGCCCGCGCTTCTGCACGCGTCTATCGGCCACGAAAACAACCAAGTGGATCGGGTGGCCGTCCACATTCAGGCAACGCTGGCGCAGGCACCTGAAGCCGCTTCCATTGCGGCCCACGATCAGCTCGGTGATGACGATGATTTGCCCCCGACGACGCCGCCGCAGGTGAACGAGGCAACCACCCCACGGCCATTGCCTGGAGATTCCGCTGGCAGCACGCTTGTTCCGCAACAGACCGGACACGCTCGCCACATGACGGCTGAGCAGGGCAGTACGTATAAGACGTATATGTATAAAAAAGAACGTACGTACCGCGCGCGCGAAGGCGACGGCGATCCGGCATCGCAGTCGGTGAGCTTGCCGCCTTGCCTGAGCAATGCCCAGGCAGATCAGCAAAAGGACGTGCAGGCCGCCTTGCGGCGGCTGCCGCCGCAGCATCGCCAGGAAGTACTCGATGAGTTGCAAGCACGCAGCCAGAGCGGCACCGTACGCAATGTCGTGGCCTACTTCTTCGCCTTGGTGAAGCGCGTACTTGCTGGCGAGTTCCGTCTGTGGGCAGGACGTAAGGAGATGTCTGCCACCCCACGGACTGCCGAGAATCGGCCTGCAGCTCCGCCGCGTACCGAAGACCGCTCAGAACCGACTGCGCAACCGGCATCGCGTGAAACCGCCCTGGCGCACATCGCCAACATCCGCAAGATCATGAACACCTCGACGAACGCTGGGGACATCGCAGCGCAGGCAATGCAGGCCAGGGGATGGCAGCCGCATCCTGCCTAGTAAATGCTGCTGCGAAACAGGGCGTCACTGCACGCCGCAGTGACGCCCCACGCAACACCGCAAACAATGCGGGCGAAAGCCAGTTCCTATTGCGTGCGGCCTACATGATGATGTCCGCACTACATTGACCGGGCAGTTGCCAAGACCGATGGGCTTCGTACATCGCCCCCCCCAACAGCGCAGGTTCCTGCAAGCGCTGGCCCGACAGGGTGGAGCCACCCCAGGTATGCCCAGGCTCCGACCGCATACCGGCCCTACCCAGGGCGGAGCCCTCTTCGTCTGTTTGAACTCATCCCTACCGCGCCACCTGGCGCACTGTCCCTTGCGGCAATTACCTGTCCGCAACGCACAGGCCGCCGCTGCATTTCTCATCCCACTCACTTCATAGGAGGACTCGTCCACGTTCGCATCACTTTCGTCTTGTAGTACCTCCGTCCGGGCTTCCAGCAGGGAGCAAGACGGACGCCTCATTCGAGGCTCTGGTGTCTCCTGAACACCATGCCCTTGCCCTCACGGGATCTCGCCTTGGCGAGTTGGCACCAACACTAACCATTGAGTTTCAGGACAAGGCAGTACGGCGCTTTGCTTGGAGGCCGGAAGATGGACGACTTGACCTACACCCTGCGGCAGCTTTGCCAGCGCAACCGTGACGGCAGCTGCAACACGCAGGCCGACCGGATGCGTTCGCTGTCGCTGGCCGCGCGGCAACTGCGCGAGGCCGGTTTCCGGCAGATGAAGGCCTCATCGCTCAAGGGCAAGCACGTCCAGGCGCTGCTGGATCGCTGGCAGGAAGAAGGCTTGTCGTCTGGCACCATCAAGAATCGGCTCTCTCTCCTGCGCTGGTGGGCGGAGAAGATCGGCAAGGCCGGCATCCTGCCGGCAGACAACACGCAGCTTGGCGTAGCCGAGCGCCGCTATGTAACCAATATCAGTAAGGCCCGGGAACTGGGCACAGGTCTTGAACAGCTCACCGATGCTCACGTACGCATGAGCCTTCAGCTACAGGCCGCCTTCGGATTGCGTCGGGAGGAAGCGATCAAGTTCCAGCCCAGTTACGCGGATCGGGGCGACCACATCGCCCTCAAGGGATCGTGGACCAAGGGCGGTCGGGAGCGAACTGTGCCCATCACCACGACAGAGCAACGCGACGCACTCCACGCAGCACACCGCCTGGCGGGCACAGGATCACTGATCCCGGCAAACAAGACCTACATCCAGCAGCGGCACGTCTACGATGGACAGTGCAAGGCGGCGGGTCTGAGTCATATGCATGGCCTTCGCCATCAGTACGCGCAAAGCCGTTATGAGACGTTGACGGGGAGGCCGCCGCCAGCGGCAGGTGGACCATTAGTCACGGAGTTAAGTCCAACGCAGCGCATAGAAGACCGCCATGCTCGTCAGACCATCAGCCGTGAGTTGGGACACGAGCGCGTTCAAATCACTGCCATCTACCTCGGTAGCTAGGTCAGGCAGTATGAGGCCCCCTGGCCTACATACACAGCCGTCCACCGGCTCAATCTGCAGGCCCAACAAACGTATTCAGCGCCGTTGCAATCCTCTTGCGTCGCTCAAGCAAGAAAGCCTTGTAGCTTTCCACTTCCAGCAGCGATGCCTCAACCGGGATGCACTGTGCTGAGAACGCTGGCTCGCCAAGCTCGTCCACCAGCGGGGGCAGGTAAACCGCCGGGGCCTTGTCGCTGATCGCGCGATTCGTCTTGCCGCCGATGAAGGCCAGATTGGCGATGTCATCCGCCTCGCGGGCAGTGAAGCTGGTCTTTAGTACGGCTTTGGGAAAGATGTGATGGAACTGCAAGCGATGCTGGACGCCCGAATGATCCAGAGCAATGGCCAGATGGCTGCGCCAATCTTTCGCACCGGCAGCGCGGAAAGCCAGGAACATGGTCTTGAATAGCGCGCTGCGCTGGTTGCGGCCTTCCAGCTCCTCCGCGGTAATGTCCAGGCGGCCGAACTGCAGGCGCAGCCGGTCGATCAGCTCGCTCACCGCTCCGCCCTGACGAATATTTGCCAAATCCTGATCCAGAATGGTTTCGCTGGAGCCTCGGGAGAAGCGGCCTTTGGCATTGGCCATCAGCGCCCAGTAGCGCAGTTGGCGGGCCTCATCGTTGCTCAGCGCATAGTTGCGGCTATGCCCGAAATACGCCAACACCACTAGCAGGAAAGGCGACGACAACAGTGCCGGGCTATCGATGCCAAGATTGCTGCGCAGGAAGTTGAGCGCGAATTCCATGCCATCGCGGGCTTCTTTCCATGCCTTCTGCAGCTTCTCCACATTCAGACTACCCACGATCTGAAAGCGTGATTGACCCGTGGCAAACGCCATCAGATTCTTCAAGTGCAAACCGAGATCAAGGTCAAAGCCTGTCTTGGCGCATGCCTTCTGGAAATCCTGGAACGTCTGCAGCGAGTGCCGCCACTTGGCGGTGATCTGAGCCAGAGCCAAGTCGGAACTGCGCAGCTTGGCTCCCAGTGAATTGACCCGGACGAAGATTTCCGTGACCTCATCGTAGGAAAGCGTGCGTTCCAGCACGTCCATCCGATAAACGTACTTGCGGATGCCACGTAGACGGGCCAGGCGTTGGCTGTACTTCTCGTACCGCGGATCGTCAAAACCACTGATACCGGCACGTTTTAGGAAAGGCGCATCGTTGTCGGTCTTGAATACTTCCGACACTTTCATCCAATGCGGCAACTGCTCCAGCTTCCTCGTGGCCACTACGAAAGTCATCTTGTTGAAGCGCTTGAGCAGTTCGTCCTCGGTCGAGTCCGTCTCATCACCAATCAGTTCGCTATCGTCGTCAACATCGTCCTCGTCGTCGCCGTTCTCTTCCACTTCGGTCACCACCGCCAACTGGTCGGGATGTTCCAAGTTGAACAGCAAGTCGATAGGCCGACGACGGCCGCGCACCGATACTGGCTCACCACGAATGACGGCAGAAAGCGATGTCAGACGCTGCTGACCATCCAGCAGAAGCCGCGTGCTCTGGTAAGGATTCGTGCTCTGACTGACCGCGAAATCCTGCAGCGGAACAGCCTCGTCGGTTTCCCAAAGCAGGATTGCGCCCGAAGGGTAGCCGCGATACAGCGAATCCAGCAGATCGCGCACTCGCGTAGAACGCCACACGTACTGGCGCTGCATCTCCGGCAAGCGCAGCTCGCCGCGCTCGATCATTGATACCAGTTCTTCAACGCTTGCTTCGGCCTTGGCCATGTTTTTCCTTCGATCAGGCACCGAGCAGGAAGCGCTCGCGGTGCCACTGTAAATAATGCCGGTGCTCGCTGGCCAGCCAGCGCAACGTCATTCCCGAATGAATGCCAAGCCCAGGCAGATCGCTTTGGGACAGGCGGGTGCTGGTCAGCAGATGCCCGGCATCGTCGAAGCTGATCAGAAAGCGATCGAACAGCGCATCGAGACTGGCCACCAGCAGAAAGCCGTTGAAGGCATCCAACCGCTCAGCATCGTCGGCACATTCGGCCCAGGGTTTGGCATGGCTGGCACGCAGGGCTTCAGTCACCGCGACGCCAGTCACTGCGCAGGAACCTCCCCAGTAGGTCAGCAAGGCATCGCGGTAACGCGCCTGCCCCACGCGCTGACGCACCAGGCGCTCGACTTCCGTGCCCCGGGCTTCGGCAGACATCATCTCGACAGCTTGCACCACGGCCGCGTGGTAGTCGCGCACTGCCTGATTCGGCAAGGCTTGCGACAGGCTGGCCGTGCGGCGCAAGAGAGCCGCCAAATCTGGCAGAGTTGGCACAAAAAACACGTCATCGGCTCCGGCCCTAGGTTGGAAGCTGCGCAGCAACTCCGGCAGCAGCGCGGGCGTGGCAGGTTGAAAGCGCACCTCGAAGCCTCCGGCCAATGCTGTCACCGCCGCCTGGCTTCGATGACGAGCCGAAGCCAGTGTTACCGCATCGCCCGCCGACGACAGCACGTGCTCGAAGCCGTTGTCGTGGCCGGTTTTCTCGATGAGGGCGCGTTGGAGAAGATTCATGTCAACGCCGCTTGTTCGACACCCAAGCGCTTACGAAGAAGAAGCCCGTCTACGCTATCTGTTGAGAGCCTATACCGCTCATAAGCCTTGAATGATTCAGGTGGCGCTGTCGAGGTGGTGACGATGTATTGCAGCGAGTCGCCACCGTTTTCTGCGACATGCCCGAGCAATGCCCAGAGTATGTTTTCGCTCATTTCCGCTTCGCGGGGAGAATCATGCAACAGGAACCCGGGATGGAAGCTTTGCTCCTGAGTACTATCGAGCAAGCAAGCGACATCGCCGGCTAGAATTTCCAGCACTTTGTATGTAGTCGAATGCATCGGCCCCATCCGGAAGGGGTGATTGCGGTGTTTTTCTTCATCATTGAAAACACCCCACTGGAAAGAGGGTAACGACCTGGCAACAGCCTTCATGGCTTCACTGATCGCTTGGCGGCGACCTGCTACCACTTGGCGCTCTTTCTCAAGTTGCAGTTGCAACTGCTCATAGCGGCGTCGAACTAGATCCAGCTTGCGCTGTACTGCATCCATGTCAGCTGATTGTGTTTTTCCTGATGCGAGGCTTTCATAATATTCGTAGTTCTCGATAGTCTCGCTGAGTAGCTGATCGTCCGACAGTGCTTGAGCATACCTCTGGTCCAGATCAACACTTTTCCCGTCAATATCGGCAAGTGCGTTATCCAATGGCGTTATCTCATCCCCTATTTCTCCCAGGCGACGGCGCAGAGGAGTCAGACTACTCTCAAGGGATTCTTTGGTTTGCTGATGAAGCACACTGCGCTGCTTTCGGTCAATTTGAACTTGTCCGATGCGCCGAATGACATAGTCGCACTCTTTGAGCAGGCGATTCCCTGCATCGCAATGCTTCGAGAGATTCTGTTGCAATGATGCTGCTTCGTTTTGCAGCGCCTCCAACTGCTCGATATCGCCAGCAATCAACGCTTCCATCTGGGCGACTTCATTGGCAATCACGTCCAGATTGCTTTTCAGCGGCGTACGCCTTTCAAGCAATCGCTGGCGCTCGTGTGCAAGCACCTTTCGCTCTTCCTCGATCGATTGCAATTCCTGCTGATAGGCTTCGTGGCGTTGCCTGGCAATACCAATCAGGTTGGGATGTTCGATCAATCCTTCCTGGCGGAAGGGTGTATTGATTGGCGCTTCAAGGCGATTGGCCAATTGGCGGCGCACGTGGTTCAGCAAACGCGCGGGTTCCTCCCGTAACTGATCCAGCCTCGACTTTTGGGATTCCACAGCTTTGGCTGCGCCATCCAGGTCGCGCAGCGTCGTGGCGTCGTGCAGCAGACCCAACACGATCTGTATGAGAGCAAGAGGCGATTTCGCCGGCAAACTGAACCGGACACCTTCTGCACGCCATTGGAAGTAATGCTGGTATCGGGCGTTTTGGTCACGGGAGCACCAGGCCAGAATGTGGTGCCATTCAATAGGCTGCCCGGAACCAGGCAGTTCCTGAACCGGTAAGGTTCCGACAAAATGCTGTCGCAGTGCATCCTGGTAAGCAGGATATTCGTTCTCTGCGTTATCGACGGCCAGCTGTCGCCAATCCAAATTACGGGAAGCGCGGTACATCTTCTGGTGTCGCCACGGCTTCAGAACGGTCCATGTTTCCCCACCGACATGCACACGGGCTGCAACTGCCCCCTCCTTCAAATCCTCGCTTTGCAGCAGTTCATCACGTAAGGCCGATCCCTCGGACCAGAGAGGGTCGTCCAGTGCGAACCGCAGTAATTGGCAAAAAGCCGTTTTCCCAACACCATGCCCGGAGCTGCCTTTCCCTGGCGGGGATACGATCAGGTTGAGTCCTTGACGCAGCGGTATCTCGCGCAAGGGCTCACTCGCTGTCAGTGACTTCAGCAGCCACAGCGTCTCCACCCATAGGTGTGGCTTCGCGGGAAACGGTTCTGGAATACCGACTGCGTTCATCCCTTACCCCCTTTTTTGCAGACTTTCCGTTTGCATGGACGATTCTGGTGTGGTCAATGCCTTCTCCAAAGCCGACTCCTGTTGTTGCCTTGCTTCAATCAAGGCTCTGGCAAGCGACGCCGTACGATTGTCGCCCAGCACCTGTGTCAAACCTTCCGAATCGCGGATGGACAGGGGCGCTGTTGTCGGCACACCCAACACGCTGCGAAGCCAGGCACAAATATGTAACCACCGCTCGTTCTTGACCGGTTGTCGCCACTCGGTCAGAAGTTTCCTGTGCGAACTATGCTCCGGCAAGGTTGTCAGCAGGATCTGGCGAAGGTGAATGTCATCGCATGTACCTGCCTGAAGGAGGATGTCGCAGATCAACCCCGCCAGCCAGTCCTCGGCTTCGGTAGCTGGCGTGTACCCCTCTGCATAGGTTCGGAATGGTGTGCCGGGACGAGCTGGCTGGGCTTGCGGAATGATGGCCTGCGGCGCTTGTTCCAACCGTTCCCACGCCTCCAGAACCAGCCTTTGCGTGCGGTATTCCTCATATTTTCTAAACTCATTAGCCTGAACACTGGGAAATCCTCTAAATACTTGCTGGATATCCTTGGGCGAAGCATTGGCAATACGTAAAAACATTGCTTCGAGCGCTATTCTGCCTGGATGGTCTACTGATGTAACCCGCTGATCATCGGCGCAACCAGATATGCGCCAACCATCCTTTGATAGAGATAGCGCCAATTTAGCAGCCTCAAGCATTAAAGGGTTTTCTGGGGAAAATTCAGGCATTGGGAGATGAGCCAGTACATACCCCTTTATGTGTTTATCCACATATGGGCGGATAATAAAATCAGCCAGGAATGAACTAAGGTATCCGGCATAAAATGCCAGCGCCAATTCGGATTGCTGATCCAAATTCATAGGAACGAGCATTGGTGCATCATATGTAGACACGAATCCCGCCGGAACCAAACAAGAAATTAGTGTTCTAGTGTCATCATTCCTAGCGATATCTCTAAAAACCACCCTCGGATTTGTAAGCCAAATATCTGGATCAAGATCTTTCCTTACAATGCGCTCATGGACGTCACTTGTCTTGACCCATTTTTCAGTGAGCCCAAACCTCGGATTAAAATAGTGAAAACTGCCATTTTTCAATAGCGCCCAGTCGGTATCGTGCTGGGGGCAACTGAAGAATAAATCCTTGTCTGACGATGCATGAAACTCCGCAACTATTCGATACTCAAGGCTTTTAAGGGTCAGTAGTTTCGATACAAGCCTACTGTGAATATTTGCTTGATCTAGATCGTTATATATGACGGCACTTCTCTCAGCGCCAAGAATTTGGTCAAGCTTATCTCGATGAATTTCGTGCCATGAAATTTCCCTCAGATCAGAGGGTGAGCGAACAACAGCACTAAAAGCATGTTTATTGACCAGTTGTTTTGTAAAAGTGATGGCAAGAAATCTATAGCTAGCATGTACGTCTGGGAAGAATTTTTTCTGGCCATTCTGCAGATGCAAAATGGATATTACTGAGCCAGCATTAAACAAAATTCTCCTAAGATCGCCGCAATCATCCTCAAACATAAATCCTATGGGCAGGATAAATCCGCATCGTGCTTGTGCATTCAGCAGATAAGGAGTGACAGCCAAAAATAGTTTGTACAAGTCACGTCGCCCAGAGAGCACAGAGTAAACTCCGTTTCCGAACCATTTTTTCTGTCGTTCATGAAAGTTTTCATCAACGGCATCATCGCGGTTTTGCACAATTTCCCACGGCGGATTGCCCAGCACACAGTCGAAACCTCCTTGCGCGAAAACTTGTGGGAAGGCCAGCGGCCAATGGAGCACGCGGGTTTGCTCGCAGGCCACACGGGTGGCGGCGATGGAAGCGGCGTACTCGGTCTGGGCGCGTTGCGGGTCAGTCAGTAGCGCATGAAGGGTGATGCTGGTGGGCACGGTTTCTACTGTGTCCTCCGTCTTGGGCAGCAAGTAGGCGCCCACCAGTGCATGGGCGGCCAGCGCCAGCGGGCTGTGGGCGGAGTCCTCCAGAAAGTGGCGCCAGGCTTGTTCCTTGGCGGCCACCTGTTCGGGCGTGTCAGCGGGCAGGGTTTCGATAGCGCGCAGGGCTTCGAGGCCGCCGAGGTTGTCCATGCCCAGCAGCATCTGACGACCTTGCAGGTCCTTGGCGATCTGCTTGAGGCCTGCGGCGTTGGCCTTGGCCAGTGCTTTGCAAACGTCCTTATCGTCGCCGCTTAAGGGTTTGAAGGCCTCCTTGGCGATGCCTTGTTTCAGCACGTTCAGATCGGCTAGGCCGAGCAGGGCATCGCCTACTTGCAGGTGGTGGTCGAGAAAGCCCAACGGGCGGCCTTCCTCATAGCCTTCCAGCCACAAGGCCATGCGTGCCAGTTCGATGGCCATGGGGTTGCGGTCCACGCCGTAGATGCAGCGGGCCACCACTTCGCGCAGGGCGTGGCGGTAGTCCTGCGGCTGGATGGCGCCTTCCTGCCCGCCTTCAAGGCTGCGCAACTGGGCCAGCTTTTCCGCTAGGCGGCGGGCAGCGGCCAGCAGGAAGTGGCCGCTGCCGCAGGCCGGGTCGATGACTCGGATGGCCAGCAGCGCCTCGGTGGGGTTGGCCGACTGCGCGGCCAGGCGCTGTTCGATGACGGGATCGAGCGCGCTCTTGATCAGCTCTTGCACCAGGCTGTCGGGGGTGTAGTAGCTGCCGGTGAGTTTGCGGGCGTTGCCAGCGGTGCTGCCTTCCTCGGTGTGGCCGGCGAATCCGAACGTGCGCGCGAGCAGGTCGATGACGGGCACCAGTTCCAGCAGACTTTCGTAGACACTGCCCAGTTCCTCCGGGCCCATGTTGCGGTAGTCCACCGGCACCAGGCTTTGCCCGCCGGCCGGTTTGGCCCAGCGCAGATTTTGCAGGGAGGCGAGCAGATGGGCGTTGTCCAGGCTGGCGGCGTCCAGATCGGGGCATTGCTCGGGGGCGAACAGGCCGCCCAAGGCGGGCAAGGCCAGGCTCGGCTCTCCCTGGGTCAGGCCGTGGAAGACGATGCGGATGGCTTGCCATTGGTCGTCGTGCCGGGTGCGGGCGCGGCGCTTGAGGCATAAATCGCGCAAGCGAGCCAGGGCGTAGCCTTCGGCATAGGCGCGGCGGGCGGCCAGCGCTTCGGCGCTGTCGTCCTGCGGGTGCAGCACACTGCGCTCTTCCACGGTGAAGATGAAGATGAGTCGGTAGATCAGGCGCAGCAGTTGTTCAAAATATTTGGCCTTAGGGAGCGTTCCGTCGTTCAAGGCGGCGCGCAGGGCGTGGTTGGCGGGGTGTTGCAGGAAGCCTTGGCCGAAGGTCAGCAGGGCCTGCTCCACGCCATTGCGCAGGCCCTCGCGCACACGTGAGCCCTCCTGCTGGCCTTCGCTGCGCCATTGTTCCCAGATGCACGCCGTAGCGCCCTGGCCGGGGCGAGATGCGCGGCTGGCATGCAGTAGACGCCAGACGTTGGCGAACTCGGCATAACGCTGGCCTCCAAGAAGGTCGGCCAGATCGACTTCGAGAAAGCTGGGACGGGTGAGCGAGGCAGCGTCGCGCAGCAGACGCAGTTGCTTGCCGTTGCTGACAATGCCCCATTGCAGCGCTTCGCTGGCGTTGAGCAGTTCCTGCATAGCCTGGAACGGGGCTTTCTTGCGATTGCCGCCGCCCTGCACGGCAAACCGCGCATCGGCTTCGTCCAGGCCCACAGTGTGTGGTGCCACCAGGACGGGCAAGGTATCAGCCATGAGGCTGACCGGGTAACGCAGCTCACCCACTTGCTGTGCTGCCGTGGCTTGCAAGGTGGTGTAGCCAAAGGCGTCGCGCAGCAGTTCGTGGATGAAGGCCATGGTGAGCTGCATGGCATCGACGTCGGCGCGTTCCATCTGCGCGGCGAAGTGCTGCCATTGGGCGCAGGCGATCTGGAAAGCGCGGCTGTATTCGTCCTTGAGCTTGACGCCCTTGGGGGTGCCGTAGTCTGCCTCGCTCTGGGCGCTGGCGCGGCCCTGAGCGGCTTTTTCCAGTTGATCGGGCAGGAATAGCCCGCCTTCGAGTTTGAGGGTGGGTAGGTTGAGCGTGGTCTGGGCCTTACGGATGCGTTTCATGGTTGTTCTTCTCTAGGCCGAGGCTTATAGCGAGTCCGGCAGTAGCACGTACACGCCCATCACATCGACCGGCAGGCAGGGGCTGACGCTGTACTGGCCGACGTCACGGGTGGCTTCGCGCACGCGCTGGTGGTCGGCCAGCAGGGCATCAGCCCGCTCTTGGGCTACCGCTTGCAGTTGCTGCGGGTGCGCGGCGAGGAAGTCGAGCGCGGTGCGGATTTCGCGCTGTGCCGCCTGCGGCGGCAGGTTGCCGCTGGGCGTGCATTCGAGCAGGAGGCTCACGCTATCGTCGGCCAGCCATTGGGGAGCGTTGCGGCCCTGCACAGCCAGAGCAACGGTTTCCTCCGCCATCATCTGGAAGGGTTCGCGACGGCGTACGTAGCTGAGCTGGTGGCGCAGGCGCAGAAGATAGAGGGTGGTGACGACCTCCACGTCATTGGTAAGAGTGGCAGCACAACGGGCGGCCAGCGGACGTTCGCCGCCAAGTGCGTCTTCCAGCAGGTGCTGAGCCAGCAGGCCAATCAGCGGATGACTGCGGTGCAGTTCGCTGAAGTCGATGATCTGGGGTTTGTCTATGCCTTCGTCGGCCAAGCGTTGGCGCAGGGCTTCGGGTAGGTGTTGCGGCAGGAAACGTGCGGTCTGCTTGCGGCCGATTTCCAGCGGCGCCCCCAGCCGGACGCAAGCGCTTTGCAGGAAACGCTGCACGTCAGCCTGGGTGCCCAGAGCCCGTTGCTGCTTGTGCCATTCGGGTAAGACTTTCGCGGGTTTAATTGGGTCTTGTCTGAAAATGGTCCGGTTGGCCTTGGCTCTCTCCAATGCATCACGCCATTGAGTTTCAAGAGGTTGCAGTTCGACCTTGGCTTCCGCGAATAGATCAAGCGTGTAGGGTGCTGTCAGTCGTTCACGACGCATCAATGCGGCTTTTACCAGCGCCTGGTTGATGCGAGCTTCATCCTCGGGCAGGGGAACCAGCACGCCGAGCTCCTTCTGGATGGCTTCGCCCTTCTTGAGAATGACGTTTAGCACGAAGCCATCCACCGGGTTGTCTTGCCCGTAGAGCATAGTGCAGCGCACCTCATCGGCCTGCTGACCGAAACGATCGACGCGGCCTTCGCGCTGTTCGTGGCGAGTGGGGTTCCAGGCCAGGTCGTAGTGGACGACAGCGGTGAACAGATGTTGCAGGTTGATGCCTTCGGAGAGGCAGTCGGTGGCGACCAGGATGCGTTGCTCGGCATCCTCCAGCTCATCCACGCGCTCTCGGCGCTCTTCGGGGGTGAGTTCGCCGGTGACGGCATCGACGGTGGCTTTGGGGAAAGCGGCCTTGAGGTGTTCGGCCACGTAATGGGCGGTGGCGATGTAGCGGCAGAACACCACCGGGTGGTAGCCATCCTTCACCAGGAGGTCAATATGCCGGATGAGCGCAGCCAGCTTTGGATCACCGGCCTTGCCGGAAAGACGTTGCGCGTCGGCGATCAAGGCTTGCAGGCGCGGCGCAGCGTCCTGCACCTGGGCAGGCGGCTCCAGATCACTGCCGGAGAGGTCATCGGCCTCGCCATCGTGCAGGCGCTCATCGCCGAGAAGCGCCTCATCCGGCACAGTGCCCTCCAGCCGTGTGGTCAACGCCTTGACGGCGGCTGCGGGCGACGATGCCACGCAGCGCAACAATGCCAGGGTGGCGTACCAAATGAGGCGCGCGCCGCCTTGCTGTTCTTGCTGCTCAACTGTTTCAGCCAGTTCGCGGCAGTAATCTTGCACGGCGTCGAAGAACGCGCCCCATTCGCCGCTGAGTTGATAGGTAAGCTCGGTTTTCATGCGGCGGGGAAAACCTCGTCCGTCCTGGGTCTCGGCCTGCCATTCAACGATGTCCTTGCGACGGCGCTGGACGAAGTGGCGGGCCAGTTCTTGACGTAGCGGGTCGGAGGCCGTCATGCGGCCTTGCAAGGCGGCAAAGCGTAGATCGAGCAGCGACAGCAGATTGTAGAAGGCGGTTTCGTCACCGGAGTGAGGGGTAGCGGTCAGCAGGACCAGGTGTCGCTGCGCGTCACGGGCAAGGCGTTGCAGCAACTCGAAGCGCAATTGCTTGCCTGCGCCGCTGCTGGCGCAGGTGTGGGCCTCGTCAACGATGATGCATTCGGGGGCGGTGGCGAGAAACTGTTCGCGGTGGCGTTCGCTTTTTATGTAGTCCAGGCTGACGACCACCACGGGATGATGGTCGAACAGGCGCAGACCATGCGGAAGATCACGTTCGATGCGGGAGGCCGAAGACGAAGTCAACGCCACGGCCTGAAGGTTGAAGCGGGTTTCCAACTCACTTTGCCACTGCTCGACAAGGTGTGGCGGGCAGAGAATGGCTAGTCGGGCGATTTCGCCACGGTCCATGAGCTCGCGTGCGATCAGGCCGGCTTCGATGGTCTTGCCGATGCCCACGTCATCAGCGATCAGCAGGCGCACAGTGGACAGGCGCAGTGCCATCAGCAACGGCACAAGCTGATAGCCGCGAGGCTCCACGGCGATATTGCCAAAGGAGCGGAACGGGCCGGCGCCGGCGCGCAGGGTCAGGCGCAAGGCATCGCGTAGCAACAGCGCGGCGGCGTGGTTGCCGGCGCGCGCGGGATCGGGCCAGTCGAAGGTGGCAGGTTCGACGGGATGCAGTTCCAACTCGGGGATCAAAGCAATGCTGTCGTCATCGGCACCGCTCAATGGGCGCAGGCGCAGCCAGTCGCGGCGGGAGTCGCTTTGCACCACCCATTCGCGGCCTCTGGCGCGCACCAGGTTGCCGGGCAGAAAGTCGTGTTCGAGGATCGTCATACTCCTTTATTCCTTGGAGCCGAACACATCGGCGTGCGCGGCGAATTGTTGTGACCAACGTGAAGCGTCAGAAAAATCGAGCACCTGCCAGCCTTTGTCCTGCAACAAGCTGGCGGTCTGCTCATCCACCGCGGAAAGAAACACCAAAGTACGAGATGCCTTGTACTGGGCCGCCGCAGTGGCTGCGCCATTGTTGACGGACACGTTGACCGCATCAGGTTGCACGGCCCCTGCCTGGCTGAGCGCGGACAGCCAGGCGTCGAGTGGCTCGTCTGCCAAGATCGTCGCTGCAACGGGGGCCTCGCTGCATTCCACAGGCTGTACCTGAGCATTGGCCAACGCGACCAGCAGCTTGAGCGCATCCGCATTGCGGCGGTTGATGTGTTCGTGATCCGGCTGGTTGAAGTAGGACAGCAGGCACTGATAGCAGCCGGCTTCGCACTGATGATTGCCAAGTGCATCGGTCTGTTCCAGCGACGGCAGATCTTCCAGCGTCCAAATGCCGCTCTGCGGTTTGCGATAGTGAATCAGTTGCAGGGCATTGCTGGCTACGAGTGCAAGGTCGTCGCGATTGTTTGCCAAGCGAGTGAGCACACCCGCACCGCCTTCCGCCGCTTCGTAGAACAGCAAGGCGCGGCGCTCGTCGGACTTCGGCAGTGGCTCGACCACCAGTTCGGATTCCTCGATCTGGAAGATCATTTCGATGCCGCGCTTGAGTGCGGCCTGCAACGTCGCCATGGCCTCCAGAGGCAAGGCATGTACGGGAGCGAAGATCAGCAGATTGCGATGATCTTCCACAAAAGGAACGATGCGCTGGTTGGGCACCTTCTCCAGCAAAGCATCGTCGCCGCCCTGATCGTCTTCCCCATCCGGTGCATCCTGCTTGCTCCAGGTGCCCGTGATGGGGTTGATGTAGAAGCCCAGTTGCTCCTTGTCCTTGCGCCTGCGCCAGCCGCGGTTGATGCGCCAGATTTGCGCAGCGGGCGCGTAGGTGAGCTCGCCCAGCACGTCCTCGCCTTGTTGGATCGTGGCCTTCTGCTGCTGGATACGGCCATCGGGGCCGGGCAGGAAGCGGTAGGTGGTTTGCAGCTCAAAGCCCTGACGCTGACGCTCCTCGTCGTTGATGGAAATGCGCTCGGTGGCCACAGTTTCTACGGTTTCGATACGGTAGAGCTCGCGCACCCAATCGTGCTCGGTGAGCAAGGCGTCGCAGTTCTCGCAGCGATTGACCAGCGGCTGTTCGCCGCCCGGCTCGCCGAGATGGCCGTAGCCGCACTGGCTGCACACCAACGAGGCAATGGTGGCCAACTGGCTGTTGCCGGAAATGTGGTCTGTATTGCCTACGTTGAGTTTGGCACGCACCACGCGGTACATGCGGCCCTGGTGATAAATGAGGCTGCGGGGGCCGAATTCGGACAGGGCCAGGAAGCGCGGCCGGCTGACCATGCTGCCTTCGTCATCCTTGCCGTTGACGGCCTGGCCGCCACGGGCGGGAATCCAGGCCATCAGCGGCAGACGCGGGAAGTTGTAGCCTGGCAGGAAGCCCTGGCTGGCCAAGTAGCGATAGGTGTAGAAGTCGTTATTCTGGCCGTTGCCGGACTTGAGCAACACGGCGTACTGCCGCGCGGCGTCGCCGTAACGGCGCTGGGCATTTTGGCGCTCAGTGTGCGAGGCGGTATGGCTCCTGACGATGCGATCAGCCATATCCATCTGTTGGCGGGTGGCATCGAACAGCACGCGCCAGCGCTCCAGCGCCCCAGAGAACGCTTGCGCCGCGTTGTCGATGACCTGGCGCACATAGTCAGGCGTGAACCAGGCGCTGCCTTCAAGCTCGCCCTCAAGCTGGTCGATGACCCGGTCGGCACTGGCCAAGGCCCGCTGCTGGACAGCCTGCGCCCGGAGCCCTTCGTGCAAGGGCTGCTTCAGTGGTTTGCCGGGCTTGTCAAGATCCAGCATAGGCGCAATGCTGTCGTCCAGCGGCACCTGGGTGCTGGCCAGCCAGACCGCTTGCAGATGGCTGTCGATGAGATCGCGGTTGCTCAGATCGAGGGTTGGCGCGCGCACGACGCCATGCACCATTTGCTCGGCATTGTGGAAGAACCACTGGTCATGCGGACTGAGTGCCGCGCAGTAGGTGATGACCAGCGCCTGCTGACCCGAACGACCGGCACGGCCGCTGCGCTGGGCGTAGTTGGCGGGGGTCGGCGGCACATTGCGCAGGTACACGGTGTTGAGCGCGGAGATATCCACGCCAAGCTCCATCGTGGGGGAGCAGAACATCACCGGCAGACGTTCCAACGGCGCTTCGTGGGCCGGGTTCTGCGCCCAATCCTGCCTGTCCTTTTCGGTGTAGCGAAAGCGCTGCTCCAGCAGTTGCCGGCGTGGCGCATCCACCTGGGCGGTGTGTTCCTGGGCCTCGAAGTCGAACAGCGGATGCGAGGGCCGACGCAGCAGGTCGGCAATGCCGAGATACAGGGTGCGGAAATACTGATTGATTCGATTGCTATCAGTTTGCGGCTGATCGGCAATCAGGCACCAGTCCAGGGCAGCCGCGTTCAGGCGCCAGCCTGCGAGCTGGGCGTCGATAGGTTGGCGCTGCACATAACCATAGTCCTTGGCGGACTCCAGCAGCGCTTCGATCAGCTTAGCCCACTCGACATCTTTCCACTGCGCGACCTCGCTGGCGCAGGCGCTGTTGCGCCAGAAGGCGGCCGTCTTTATTTGCCGTAGCAGACGGGAACGTGGACCACCTGTCACCAAGTCGGTGCGCGGCTTGCCCTTGTATTCCGGGCGCTTGCCGAGGATGAGATAGCGGCCGGTATCGAGTTTCTCGTCTGGAACGAAGGCCCAACGTTCATTCAGGTAGGTGTGGGCGCTGGTGCGTGCCTTGTCCTGCTCAACCGGGTCGAGGTAACGACTTTCCAGGCACAGATGGCGGCGCAAGGCGTCGAACAGTAGTTCGAACAAAACTGTCCGCTGCACTGTCGTCAATTTGGTCAAGGTGCTGTTTGCAGCAAAGATGCTGGCGTCAGCGCAAAAGGCATCCAGATCTCGATACCGAATCTGCAACAGGCCGAGTTGATCCAGATTCGGATTATTGAAGCGCCAGCCACGCCGCAGATCACGCAGTAGCCGGTAGGCGATGATGAAGCGCAATGTGCGTTGCGCTTCTTGTCGGGCCAGTCCCATGAGCTTGGGGGTGCGCAGATACTCCACCAAGGTCGCTTCATCGACCCCTTGAAAGCCGAGGGCCTTGAATACGCTTTCGGCCAAGTGTTCTTCATCGAGTTGGCCGCCGCTGCCCTGCAGTGCGCCGATCAAGCCGGCACGCAGCGTCAGCAGGAAAATGAAGTCGTTGAAATGTCCCGCCTGCAGAGCGGCATCCTGGCGGTTGTCGGTAAATCCAAGCAACTTGCGTGAGTCAGGCTGCCCTGGCGCAGTTTCGGAAAGTGCGAACAATTGCTGCAAGGCCGCCAGGGCAATCATGGTAGTGGCCGAAGAGCGGCCTTCGCCAGACAGGCTGGAGAGGCGGTTGGCATCCTTGCCGTGGGCTTCGTGTGTCGTACCGCAGTTCAGGCAAAAGCGGAATTTTCCCGGAATGAACCAGAACTCCGCCCCCGAGCCCGTTTGCCCTTTGGCATCGACCGTGACCATATAGGGAACGGCATTCTTGTAGGCTGGCTTGATTTTGGGTTCGCTACGGCTGAGGTCGATCCAGGTTTCCGGCAGATCTTCGAGCAGGCCACCGTATTGCTGCCCGGGCACCAGAGGACACAGGAAGCCATAGCTGGCGTCGTCTTCTGCCGCGATATCGTCGATTTCACGTGAGCTGAAGCTGACCGGTTGCTGTGCGTGCCAGACAGGTAGGTACTCCTGGCCGCAATCGCGGCAGAAGTGCGTCGGGTAAAGCAGCACATTCTCTTGCTGTCGCCCCGGCGCGAAACGCTGAGCATCGAGCGTGACATGGCGCTTACCTCGCGCCTCCAGCGTGGTGAGTACCTTGCCGGGACCGCTGATGAACTGGTGCAGCTTGAACGCGAAAGGCGGCCTGCCCTGGGGCGTGCGCACATCATGGGCAGCCACTAGGAATCGCTGCAGGGCGGTGCGAGCGGCTTCAGGCTGGCAACCCGCGTCTTCGGCGAGACGGCGGCTGGCCTCTTCCAGCATCATGGGTCTCGCCCGCCTAGGAGGCTCGTCGGCAGGTAGTTCGATACCCAGGTTCAATTCCACCCAGATGGATAACGGATCATTGCGAAAGGCGTCGAAGTCAGCCCAGATATCCTGCTTTCGCGTAATGGCCGCCGGTAGTTCTGTGCGGATGGCGTTGACGTCCTTGAGCGGGTTGGTGACGCGCTCCAAGGTCTCGCCGATGACGTCATGCTCGCTGATCTGGGTGCCAAAAAGTTTGCTAGCCACATCGGCCACCACGCGGTTGCGGTCGGCTTGGCTACCTGTGCTGGACATGGTGGCCGACGTGCCGATGCAGACCAGTTGCTCGGCTTTCAAGCGCTCTCGCAGGCGCCGCACTAGCAAGGCAACGTCCGCCCCTTGACGGCCACGATAGGTATGCAACTCATCCAGCACCAGGAACTCAAGTCCCTCGCAGTGTTCCACCACACGCCGATCCACTTCGTCGAAGCGCGTGAGGATGTACTCCAGCATCATGAAGTTAGTGAGCAGGATATCGGGCGGGTCATCCGCGATGGCGCTGCGTTCCGCCTTGCTTTCCTGGCCGGTGTAGCGCTTGACAGTGAAGGGACGAAGCTCTGGCGCATAGCCATGCAGAAACTTGTCGAGTTCTTCCAGCTGGCTGTTGGCCAGAGCATTCATCGGATAGATGACAATGGCCCTGGTACGTGCTTTGCCATCGGATTGCTTGGCCTTGAGAATGCGGTCGATGATCGGGATGAAAAAGGACAGGGACTTCCCCGACCCCGTTCCGGTCGTGACCACATAGCTTTGGCGTTCCTGGCCTTTGGCCAAGGCTTCCATCTGGTGCTTGTAAAGATGCAGGGGTTCTGGCGAACCTTCAGACTTCCCGGCCTGGAAGATCTCTGCGCAGGCAGCGTGCAAGACCCCCTGCGCCGCCAGGTTCTGCACCGTGCCCTGGCGTTGGTAATTCGGGTTGATCTGCACCAGCGGTTCAGGCCAATAGCGACCTTGCGCATATTGATGTTCGACCTCGGCTTGGATATCAGGCGCAGCGATGCGAACGAAACTGCGGGAAAAGCTGCCGTATCGTTCGATGAGCTGGTCGCGGAATTGGAAAACGTTATCCATGGAGAGTCCTCACTGATCCATCTTGTGGCCAATCGCCAGAACCGCTGTACTATCGGAGGTGCCTGCTGTGATGCGCTTCCATTTCGCACCTCGCCCCTTGCCAGTCGATTCGATCAACCCCTCTGATTTCATCGCTCGCAGCACTAGTCGAACCATGTCCCGGCTCACGCCCGGGCAGGCTTCTTCAATCTCGGAAATCGAGAACGGCAGGGTGCGCCCCAGAACTTCCGTCCGCACTCGGTCGCCTTTGCTGCCACGTCCCCGTTCGATGGTGCCGACGCGCTCCTCGAACTCACGGTAGGCCCGTAGCAAGGCACCCCAGAAGTAGTCTAGCCAGGGCTTTACGTCGTGCTGCCCCTGGTGCCAGCCCTGCGAGCTGGCTTCCAGCGTCTCGTAATAGCCTTCCTTGGTTTCCTCGAAGATACGTTCCAAACTGATGTAGCGCCCCACGGCATAGTCGAAGTGGTAAAGCAGCAGCAGGGCCAGCAAGCGGGACATGCGACCGTTGCCGTCCGGGAAGGGGTGAATGCACAGGAAGTCGAGCATCGCCAACGGCACCAGTACGAGGGGGTCGGCCAGGTGCTGATCCAGCGCGGTGGCGTAGCGCCCGGCCAGATCGGTCATAGCTATGGGTGTGAGGTGCGCAGCGACCGGCTGGAAGCGTAGACGTGACGTGCCGTCCGGGTGACGTTCGATGATGTCGTTATTGGTAGCCTTCCAGCGCCCGCCCGCCTGCGGCATATAGCGGTACAGCAGGGTGTGGAGTTGCAGCACTACGCCCTCGCTGAAGGGCATGTGCGCGGTCGATTCGTGGATCAACGCCAGGGCGTCACGGTAGCCGGCGATCTCCTGTTCGGAGCGGCTCTTTGGTGTTGCGTTGCGGATGACCAGAGACTTCAGCCGCGAAGGCGCTACGACAACACCTTCCAGCCGGTTGGACGACTCGGTGGACTCCACCACCGCGATCTGGCGTAGCCCCTTGAGGGCTTCGGGCGACTGCGCAGCGTAGAGTTGCTGCTTACCCTGGTACTCGCCCAGTGTGCGCAACGTGGCGGCCTGAGTGCCATCGAAGCGAAGCGCGGCAAGGTACTCGGGTGTGAGCGAGTGCATGGAAATGTAAGCCCAGGCTGTCTAAATGGGGTAATCATAGCCTTAAAATGGGGTAGTGTCTCTAAGAATACCTCATTATCGGTGTTTGACTACCCCATTTCCTGAACATTGGACTGGTCGTGAGGGGCTGGCATGGCCGACCAAGAAGGAAATGGGCGACATGAATCCCAAAAAGGGCAATAAATCCGAAATTACCCCATTTAATTCATTGTTTACCCCATTTCCAGCGCCTAACTTTCGGCAAAGGCAAATGGCAAAGGAACGGCACTCAAGGGGCAACGGCCCTACCCTGAAAAGGAAAAGGCCGCCCACCCTTGCTCACTCGCTCTGTAACAACCGGTCAAATCGTCTCTATGCTGTGCCGTTGCCCTCCGCAGCACCCAGGTAGTCCGCCCAGTTCTGTAACAGCGTCCTTCTCTGATCCAGCAGCAGCGCCTTGTTGTACGTCGCCCGCACCTTGTTGCTTTCCACGTGGGCAAGCTGCCGCTCAATCGCATCAGGCCGGTATCCGCTCTCATTGGCCCAGGTCGAAAAGGTCGTCCGCCAGCAATGCGGCGTCGTGCCTCGACCCAGATTCATATCACGCATCGCATAGGTAAGCCGATTGGGCGTAGTGAAGCCATTTCCGCTTCGGTGCGGAAACAGATAGCGCCCGTCACCCGTGATGTGCTGCAAGTCTTTCAGCACCGCTATGACCTGCGTGGACAACGGACTGACATGGTCACGCCGCGCCTTCATCTTCGCCGCTGGCCGACGCCAGAGTGCATCCTCAAAGTCGAACTCGTCCCACTCAGCATCCGCCGCTTCCCCTGGACGGCAGGCGGTCAGCGCAATCAACCGCAGGCACAATGAAGTTTCCGGATAGCCACGGTAGCCGCGCAACTCCTGATAGAACTTCTGGATTTGCTCTCGCGTCATCGCCGCCTTGCTCTCGCTGAACGGCACGCGTAGCAGCCCGCGCAGGCTGGGAATTGGATTTGCCTCGACCAGCCCCCGCACCACCGCAAACTCAAAGATCGCCGAAAGATCACCTTTGACGTGAATGGCCGCCCACGCGCCATGTGCCTTGCATTCCTCCAGCAGCGGACGAATCTGCTTGACCCCAATGTCGCTCATCGGCATCCCATCGAACTTGGGCGACAGGTACTTCCTGATGCGGGATTCTTTCGTGCGGTAGGAACTGAACGCAAAGACTGGCTTGATCTCGGCCAGGTACGCTTGCGCCACCTTGGCGAACGAGCTTTCACGGGCGCGCTTACGTTCCTCCAGCGCTTCGAGGTTGCGCTGCTTGACCTGCTGCCGCTCATGGGCAGGATGGATGCCTTGCTTGACCAACGCGCGCGCCTTCTCGCGGGCAGCGCGCGCCTCCGCAAGACTTACTTGAGGAAAGCCGCCAATGGCAAAGAGGCTCTCCTTTCCTTGCAGGCGGTACTTCCACCGCCAAAGCTTGCCGCCGGTGGGCTTGACCAGCAGGAACAGGCCCCCGCCGTCTGAAAGTTTCCAGTCTCGATCAGTCGATTTGGCCGACCTGACCTTGAGGTCGGTGAGTAGATTTTCGGGCATCGTTGGACTCCACTGCGGGGAGATGTACCCCCACGGTTGAACACGAGTACCCCCAACGCTACCCCCGAATTTTCTGGACCTCGATGAACAATAGGAACGCTCAGTAGACCGTATTGTTTACGCAACCCATTGATTTCAAATGGGTCAACCTGTCCACCAAGCGCTACTAAGCGTCACCGAGATCCAGCAAAAATCGTCAGACGTTGAACAGGAAGTTCAGCACGTCGCCATCTTTGACGACATATTCCTTACCTTCAGCGCGCATCTTGCCGGCTTCCTTGGCGCCTTGCTCACCCTTGCAAGCGACAAAGTCCTCAAAGGCGATGGTCTGTGCACGGATGAAGCCACGCTCGAAATCAGTGTGGATCACGCCAGCGGCTTGAGGGGCCGTATCGCCCACGCGGATCGTCCAGGCGCGAACTTCTTTGACGCCTGCGGTGAAGTAGGTTTGCAGACCCAGCAGGCTGTAGGCGGCGCGGATAACACGGTTCAGGCCGGGCTCTTCCATGCCCAGGTCGGACAGAAATTCGAGCTTGTCGGCGTCGTCCAGTTCAGCGATTTCAGCTTCTACGGCAGCACAGACGGCCACCACTGGAGCGCCATCAGCCGCAGCGTAGTTCTGCACGGCTTCCAGGTGCGGGTTGTTGGTAAAGCCATCTTCTTTCACGTTAGCCACGTACATAGTGGGCTTGGCGGTGATGAAGCCGTAGGATTTAATCTGGTGCAGCTCGTCTTCGTCCAACTTCAGCGAACGCACGGACTTGCCTTCGCCCAGCGCTTTCTCGATACGTTCGAGCAAGGCTACCAGCTTGGCAGCGTCTTTATCGCCTGAGCGAGCCAGCTTCTGATTACGGTGTAAGGCTTTTTCAACCACGCCCAGGTCAGCCAACGCCAATTCGGTGTTGATGATTTCAATATCAGCCAGGGGGTCCACTTTACCGGCTACGTGAATGACGTTCTCATCGGCAAAACAGCGCACTACATGCACGGTAGCGTCGGTTTCGCGGATGTTGGCCAGGAACTGGTTACCCAAACCTTCGCCCTTGGAGGCACCAGCAACCAGACCAGCGATGTCCACAAATTCCACCACAGCAGGCAAAATGCGCTCGGGGTTCACAATCTTGGCCAGATCTTGCAAACGCTGATCTGGAACCTCGACCACGCCGACGTTCGGTTCGATGGTGCAGAAAGGGTAGTTTTCAGCCGCAATGCCGGCTTTGGTCAGAGCGTTGAACAGAGTGGATTTACCAACGTTGGGCAAGCCAACGATGCCGCATTGCAGTGCCATGAGTATCCTGAAAATCAAAGAGTTATATAAACGATGCGCTATTGTAGCGCCCTTGGGCGCTACAGAGCCTGCAGACGGATCAGAACAGTCGTGCCGGGGACACAGGATAGCGCCTTGAAACGCGGGCTTGCTTAGACAGGAATGCCGTCAAACAGCTTGAGCAGGCCAATAATCAGCAAGACCGGGCCACCATTAAAGATGGCATGAAGTACGATCGAGGCACCAATGCCGCGACGCACTCGCAGCCAGGCCAGTACCAGCCCTGTCAGGCATTGGGGCAACACCAGCAAAGGCAGCAAATACCAGCTCATGCTGTTGAGCTGAAAGTTATACAAATGCAGCGCGCCAAAGGCCAGTGTTGCACCATAAAACACCCAGGGAAAGAAACGCCAATAGCGTCGCATAGACGAAAAGCGCCACGCCCTTCCCTGCAAGGCACCCACCAGTTTGCGCCACCAACGGCTGCCGGCGGGCAAAGCCTGGCGTGGCATGCCGGTATAACGGCTGATCCAGACCGCCAGGCACAAGACCAGCAAACCTTGTATCAACCACCAGCTTGGTCCCTGAAACATCAGAAACACCGCCAGCGGAACAACTGTCAGCCATTGTGATGGCCGTCTAAGCACAAAACGAAAAACCAGTTCTTCCACAATAGGTGCCCAGATAATGGCTTGCACCCAGGGAATACGCGTCGGGTCCAGACGATGCTGCGCGCCGCCCACACCCGCTACCGAGACAGCAATTGGCCCCAGTACCAGCGCATTAATCAACCAAAGCATGCCCGCCCATTGCAGCAGACGTTTCCAGGGCAAGGGGGCAAACCAGTCCAGATACCAGCCATCGCCCTGCGCTCTGCCAGGCAAGCGCCGGGCGCTGCGTGGGTGACGCAGAAAGTAAAAGAAATCTTTAAGCTCGTCCCGGAAACGCATCTGGCTGCTTGGCGCTGGCTTCATGCGTCAAGCCTTCTGGGGTGCATAAAGCTGGCGGGTCGCCTGCTCAAAGTCGCCACGCAGCAAAGCAGGCATCATGACTCGGCAACGATTCATACCGTCTTCAATCTCACGCAGCTCTTCATTGCGGGGGGTATGCAGAACAAAATTCACCACTTGCTGAGCCAAGCCCAAGGTGCGGGGGTGACCAATGCCTAAGCGCAAGCGCCAGAAATCTGGTGTACCAAAGGCAGACTGGATGTCACGCAGACCATTATGTCCGGCGTGTCCACCGCCTTTTTTTATCTTGACCTGACCCGGCAATAAATCCAGCTCATCGTGCAGAACCAGCACTTGTTCGGGCTTGAGTTTGTAAAAACGCATCAAAGCACCGGCGGCTTGTCCGGACTTGTTCATGAAGGTAATAGGTTTGGCGATGATGACGTTCTCACCTTCAAAACGCGCTTTAGCCACCCAGGCGAAAAAGGACTTTTCCAGGTTGAACGTCGCATGCAGATCATCGGCCAACTGGTCTGCCAACCAAAACCCCGCATTGTGACGGGTGGTTTCATACTCGGGGCCAGGATTACCCAGGCCAACAATCAAACGGATAGGCTCAGACATGAATGTTTTCGCAGAAAGCGCCTACGCCAGCAAGGGCGCAGGCACAAATAACAAACCCCCGCCAGCATACGCTGACAGGGGTTGATTCGCCAAGCTGCAAGCCGACCGAAGCCGGCTGGCAATCTTGATTACTCGGCGCTTTCTTCTGTTTCTTCCGAAGCAGCAGCACCACCGCCAACTGGCAAAGCAGCAGCCAGCAGAGGGTTGGTGTCATTGCCAGCGTAAGTCACGCCACGTGGCAGCTTGATGCTGTCCAGGTGCAGGTTGGCGTTGGCAGTCATGCCGCTCAGGTCCACAGTGATGGACGCAGGCAGGTTAGCTGGCAAGCAGGTGATTTCCAGCTCGGTCAGGATGTGGCTGATGACTTGGCCGCTCAGCTTGACGGCTGGGCACACATCGCCACCTTCAAAGTTCAGAGGAACTTTGGTGGTAATAGCTTGCGAAGCCAGAACGCGTTGGAAATCAACGTGCAGAACTTGCTGTTTGTAGGGGTGCCACTGAACCGAGCGCAACAGCACTTTCTCAGCTTTGCCGTCCAATTCCATGGTCAGGATGGAAGCGTGGAAGGCTTCTTTGCGCAGGTTGTGGTAAATCTCGTTATGATCCAAAGAGATCACGACGGGCTGTTCTTCGCCACCGTAAACAATAGCAGGAACTTGGCCAGCGTGACGCAGGCGGCGGCTCGCACTCGTACCTTGTACATCACGCGACGTAGCGGTGAATTTCATGGAAAACTCCAATTTGCAGGATCATAAGATCACTGCGAAAAAACGGTAGTTGCCTACCTAGTTGACGTACGCCGCGACCAGCGCACGCTAAAAAACTTAGTCAGAGAACAAGGAGCTGACGGACTCGGCGTTCGAGATGCGCAAGATGGTCTCGCCCAACAGAGCTGCACAGGACAGCTGGCGAATCTTGCTGCACTCGCGAGCCTTGGCGGACAAAGGAATGGTGTCCGTCACCACCAGCTCGTTCAACTGGGAATGCGTAATACGTTCGATGGCCTCGCCCGAGAGCACAGGGTGCGTACAGTAGGCGTAAACCGCCTTGGCACCGCGCTCTTTCAGGGCTTCAGCCGCTTTGCACAGCGTACCGGCTGTATCCACCATGTCGTCCATCAAAATGCAGGTGCGTCCGTTGACGTCACCAATGATGTTCATGACTTCGGATACGTTGGCACGTGGGCGGCGCTTGTCGATAATGGCCAGATCCACTTCCAGTTGCTTGGCCAATGCTCGTGCGCGCACCACACCACCGATGTCAGGCGAGACAACCACCATGTCCTGGTAGTTACAGCGCCAGATATCGCCCAGCAAAATGGGGGAAGCGTAGATATTGTCGACAGGGATATCGAAGAAACCCTGGATTTGGTCAGCGTGCAGATCCATCATCATGACACGATCAACACCGACCACTTGCAACATATTGGCTACGACCTTGGCAGAGATCGACACACGCGCCGAACGGGGGCGTCGATCCTGGCGGGCATAACCAAAGTAAGGGATGGCAGCGGTGATGCGACCGGCCGAAGCGCGGCGCAAGGCATCGACCATCACCATGATTTCCATCAGATTGTCGTTGGTGGGAGCACAGGTGGGTTGCAGAACAAAAACATCGCGACCGCGCACGTTCTCGTTGATTT